>CASFJV010000046.1 GCA_949295125.1 uncultured Spirochaetales bacterium | reverse complement strand
CATGCAGGAATACACTACAGGCACTTGATGCTCGTCGAGCGTGCGAATACGAATCTTATCTACAAGGAGGTTATGGAGGTTCCTCTATCAGGACGAGCCTGATGGGTTCCCCTTCATGACATTTATGAATCTTTTCGGTCTGACGCTCAGGTACTCATATTCAAGATACAACAGGCATTTAGCTGCCAGCATCAAGATAGCGCTTACATATGCCGTCTCCATTACAGCCATGATCGTGGTCATGGCAATCATGAGCTCCCTTCAGGCGTCACGTTTTTCATCAATCAGGGATGTTAAGTCATTTGACATAACTGTTGAGGATGGAGATAGGGAGAAAATCGCGGCTTTGTACCCTGATCAGAGCGTATTTGAATACAGGGAAGGCTATGCAATGCTCAATGGCATTCCCCTGATCATCAGGTACATAGGATCTGACTATGATGGAGCAGTCATTCCTTTCTTTGGGAATGCAGAGAGCCTCATGATAAGCTACAGCACTTATCTCAGCACATCCGGCGATATAAGGCTCTCTTACATTTCATATGAAAATGGAATGAGGAGAATTGTGAATGAAGAGGTCCCCATAAGTGGTGTTTTCTATACATCCCTTGGTTCTGATTTTGATTCTTTCTATGCATTCATGCCAATAGAAAGCGCTCCGGATGATGCAGTAAGCTACGTAGCAGTGAAAGGATCAGATGACGTTTCCCCGCTTTTGGAGAACGGGATATCAGGTTTTGAGACCTGGAAGGAAAAAGAGAGCACACTCTATTCTGCATTCATGCTTGAAAGCGTGATGATGGCTCTTGTCCTTCTTGTGCTCCTGCTTATCTCATATCTTGCATTGAGGCAGGAGGCGCGCATATTCCTGAAGAACAAGGTGAAAGAGAGAGCTGAGCTGAGGATAGCCGGTCTTGAAGGCTGGAAGATAAAGCTTGTCTTTGTCTCTTCATTCCTGGTTTCCCTGATCCTGGGATCGTTTCTTTCACTCTTTATCTCAGAAATCCTTGTAAGGGTCTTTTCGGCCTTTATGAGAAGCTATTTGGGGTATTATGGGGATATAGCCATTGATTATACCCTATTCATTGCACTCAATGCCGTGTTCTTCTTCATTACAGCAGTCACGGTACTGTTCTTTTTACGAATGGACGATAAGAAAAGCATCAGGGAGGCACTTGATGGAAGATAGCCTTTTAAAAGCAGAAGGGATAAGGAAGAGCTACAATGAGCTTGAAATACTGAAAGGCCTGGATCTGACTGTTCCATACAATAAGGTGATTTCAGTAATCGGAAAAAGCGGAAGCGGAAAGAGCACTATGCTCAATGTCCTTGCCCTGCTGGATGGCAAGGATGGCGGGAAAATCTATATTGAAGGGAAGGACAGTGATAATTTCAGCAGCAGGGATTTAGTCAGCTTAAGGCGCAATACGATATCATTTGTGTTCCAGAACTCCCTGCTCTTTGCGGATTTCTCTGCGCTGGAAAACATAATGCTGACTCTGAGCATCGCCGGTTTTGAGCGGAAAAAGGCAAGAGAGAAGGCTGAGGAGGTGTTGCATCTGGTTGGACTGGGCGAGAGGATGGATCACCGGCCAAATGCACTTTCGGGAGGAGAAAGGCAGAGGGTTGCCGTTGCCAGGGCAATCGCTACTGAAAGCAGGCTGATTTTTTTTGATGAACCGACGGGAAGCCTTGATGAAGAGTCAAAGAAAGGGCTTGAAAGCATCCTTTTTTCAAAAGATATACTGGGCTCGAGATCTGCATTAATTGTTACGCATGATCTGGACCTTGCAAGGAGGGCAGATATCTGCTACGTCCTCAAGGGAGGTAAGCTTGAAGAGATCTGAGCTTGGCTTCTATATCTCAAGGAAGATGGGAAAAGGGATGAGCCACGCCTACAAGGCTTCTGCCTTTGCTCCGGCAGTGCTTATAGCACTTGTCTCATTCATACTGAATTTTTCCCTCATATTCATTCTCAGCATGTCATCAGGCATCAATAATCTCCTGATCAATCTTGGATCTGGGGATATCAGGATAAGCGGAGAGTATTATGGGAGTGCTGAGGGGGATAAGCACTTCGTGAAAGAAGCATCAGCTCTTGCATTCAGTGAGAATGGGAGTGCTCCTTTATACTTAAAGGGTGTTGACTATGAAACATATTTTACTGATGAAAGGCTTTCCCTGCTGCATATCGGGAAAATAAGCACATCAGAAAGCCTGAATCCTGTGATTATCAGCAGCAAGCTCTCTAAGAGCCTGGGCCTGGATGTGGGGGATAGGTTTTCAGCCCTTGTCTATGATGAGAGCATGAAACGCACCCGCCCTGTGCTCCTTACGGTCTCTTCTGTTTTCTATTCAGGCTATGCGGAGTTTGACAGTGCAATGTGCTATGTGCCGGTAAGCCTGCTTTCCTTTGCAAAGGGGAATACAGAGCTTCTTCTTAATCCAGGAGCTGATGAAGAGCATGCTCTCAGGCAGATTGGAAGCGAAGGCTATGATGCCCTTTCCTATAAAAGCATCTACAGCGCGATCTTGAGCAATGTGGAGCTTAGCATCAGCATGCTCTATCTTGTTTTCATTGTCCTTGCCCTTCTTGCATCATTCTTTTCTGGAAACATTTCATTCAACTATATTGAGCGTGACCGGAAAGATATTGCAGGACTCTATCTTTCCGGGCTGGGCAGCAGGGAAATAAAAGCGCTTTATATGAGGATAACGATGTCTGCCGTATTATGTGCAATCCTTTCTGGCCTTGCTCTTGCACTGATGCTTTCAGCCTTCACTCCAGCTCTCCTGAGCCTTTTATCAAGGCAGGGCTTTTCTGCTCTCGATGCCTACCTGGTTTCTTTTGACATATCTATTCCATTTCTCAGGCTTGCAGCAGTCAACATATTCCTTTCTTTCTTCTCTGCTATCAGCTTAAGCATTGCGCTGAGGGCAGTAAGGAAGATCAGCCTTATCGATCTGTTGTCATCAGAGTAATCTTTTTGCTATCATCATAAGCAATGAATTTTGAAGTCTTCAGCATTGGAACAAGCGGCATGATGCCTCTCCCGGGGCGCTATCTCACATCATCCCTGGTAAGGAGGGAAGGGGAGCTTTTTCTCTTTGACTGCGGAGAGGGGACACAGGTATCGCTGAAGATGCTGAACCTGAAATGGAAAAAGATAGATGCAATATTCATTTCACACATGCATGCAGACCATGTTACAGGACTTCCCGGCATGCTTATGCTATCAAGCCAGGTGGACAGGGATGAACCGCTTTATATTTATGGCCCGGAAAAGCTGAAGGAATATGTGGACCAGAACAGGCGCATCCTCGATATGTACATCAACTACGAGATAATAGTGAAAAGCGTTGAGCAGGGCCTTGTAATGGAAAGGGAGGATTTTTCCGTTTATGCATTCCCATTAAGGCATACCAAGCCATGTTTTGGCTACAGTCTCGTAGAGAAAGACAGGAAAGGGGAGTTCTTCCCAGATAAGGCACTAAAGCTTGGAATACCACAGGGGCCACTTTGGGGCAGGCTTCAAAGGGGAGAGAGAATAGAGCTTGAAGATGGCAGGGTTGTGGAAAGTGCTGATGTGATGGGAGAGGCAAGAAGCGGAAGGAAATACAGCTACATAACCGATTCCGAATACTTTCCAGAAATTTCAGAGTTTGTAAAGGATAGTGATATCCTTTTCTGTGAATCTATGTTCGATTCCTCATTGAGGGAGGATGCACACCAGAAAAAGCACATGACTGCAGCTGAGGCCGCAACGATTGCAAGGGATGCGGGTGTGAAGATGCTCTGCCTGCAGCATTACTCCCCACGCTACAGCAATTATGAGCTGAAAGTGCTGGAAGAAGAGGCAAAGGCAGTATTCCCTGATACAGTCCTTACAAAGGACAGGATGCGTTTTGATATCCCATTGAAAGACTGAGATAGTGCCATTGGAATTCCCCTGATGCATTTCAGCAGAAAAAAACTGCTGCTACGCCTGGTAACAGCAGTTATATTTATCATCTTTACTCCAGATTATTTTGCCTTTATTGCCTTTTCAAGTGCGCTTATGAGCTTTGCTCCATCCCCATCCTTGTACTGGATGACAGCAAGCGGCTCATACATCCTCAGGGCATATCTTGCTTCACTTTCACTATAGAGAGGAAGGACAACGATTATATTTCCGTTCTCTGCATCAAATGCAAGCGTGTCCTCTCCGAAGAACTCTTCAATTCCAAGGCTTGTAAGCCCTTCACGTGCCTTTATGGCTACGACAGAGAGATCATAGCCGAGTGTCTTTGCCTGGTTGATCTCTTCATTGACAGTCTCTTCAAGATTGAGGTATCTGATCTCCGCTGCAGCTTTCTCTACTGGAACTTCCTTTTCAACTTCCTTGATTACTTCTACCGGCTTTTCAACCTCTACAGGAACTTCCTTAACCACTTCTACAGGAACTTCAACAATCTTTTCTACGACCTTCTCTACAGGTACTTCAACTATTTTCTCTACAGGAACCTTTACTTCCCGTACAACCTCTACAGGAACTTCCCTGATTACCTCTACAGGCACTTCCACAACCGTTTCTTCCGCATTGGCTGCTTCAGCTTTCTCTACAGGAACTTCCTTTATGACCTCAACAGGTACTTCCTTTACAACTTCCTTTACTACTTCAACGGGGACTTCCCTGATTACTTCCTTTATGACTTCAACAGGTACTTCCTTTACAACTTCCTTTACAACCTCTACAGGAACTTCCTTTATCTCAACTTTAGCCTCTGCCTGAGATGCATCAAACTTAGCTAAGTTAACCTGGCTGGCAGGATCATCGCTTGCATCCTTATAAAGTGGCTTGTCATATGCATTAGGAGGGAGCATGTCAGACTTGTCTTCCTCACTGTCGTTCCTCTTGCCGACGATAATTCCGATCTGTATCAGTATTAGCCCAACCAGAACCGGGAAGAACCTGATCAGCGCATTGTAGATCGTTTCATTTGTAATCTGATAAGCTGGAACAAAATAGAGTAAGAAAATTACCGCAAAGATTCCAAGCACGATAGCTGATATCACTATGCTTGAAATGATCAATTTCAGAGAACTTGTAGATTTAGACACCGTTTCCTCCGTTTTTTTAATCGATTAGATGCAAAACAAGCATTTCATACCCCCGTATAATCCACACATGTCTATTGCATTTAAAATCAAAGATTATTATAAACTAAGAAATAACATGATAGCAAGAACGAAATTGCTTACTTTTGCCATTAGTTTCTTATTATTATTTTCAGCCCTTGTAACACTTTTTTCTCCAAGCGGGTATCTGGTTAACAGGAACCTGAGGGAGTATGAGGAGAATATCAGCCTGGAAATAGAGAGGAAAAAGGCTGAAATCAGGATGCTAAGAAGTGCCGAGAGGGATGATGCCCCATCACCTTTACTTGCTAAAGGCAGCTATGAAATAGTGGATGTCGGCACATATGAGGGAATAAGTGCAGAAGAAAATGCAAGCTCCGTTCAGAAAGAAGGCTTTGAGGGCATAGGAGTTCCAATTCTCCTGCTGATAAGCATTCTGCTGTCTTTTACAGTTACAGCAGTAACGGATGTTCTAAGGAGGATTCCAGGTGGAAAGCATGGTGATAGAAAAAAGCAGTGAGAATACAGGCAGGATTGCTGAACTATTACTGAGTAAGAAAGTTGGCGCACTCCCCTGTGATACCATATATGGCCTGAGTGCGGTGGTATCAGAGGAGACAGCAGAAAGGATATATGATATCAAGAACAGGAGCCAGAGCAAGAGCTTCATCACTCTCATGACTCTTTCACAGCTCAGGACGGCAGGTCTGGATGTTCCTGAAATCCTTTTTGACGTATGGCCGGCTCCCCTTACGGCAATACTTAATGGCAATGATGGGAAAACGCATGCGGTAAGGGTCCCATCCGACAGTTTTGTCCTTTCCATCATGGAAAAATCCGGTCCCATTTATTCCACAAGCGTGAACATATCGGGAGAAAAGAGCCTGTTGACATTTGATGATGTCTATGCTGCCTTTTCAGGGAAGCTTGACTTCATAGTAAAGGCCGAAGTCTCAGGTACTTCAGCCTCCACAATGATTGATATGACATCAAAGCCATATAAAGTGATAAGGCATGGGTCCTTTGACCCATCAGCAATTACGGGGTGATCTTCCTGCATTCCATATAGTAGCGCTTTTCATTTGCATGCCCTATGCTGAATGTCTTTCTTGGAAATGATCCTTCCTTTATGACAGTCTCAAAGAATGCCGACTTATCCACATCAGGAAGGATTATCCCAATGTTATCCCCTTCTTTTGCAAGGCGGTCAACAACATCAGAACCATGGATGTAATCCACCCTGCATTTATCTTTTACCGAATCGATAACGCTCTGCATGAAGGAGGCAGAGAGGAAAGCACTTACTCCCTTCACCTCAACTGTCTTATATGAGTCCTTCGTGATAAGCCCGAATGCCAGGCCTTTCCTGCTTCTGACATCATTTATCAGTTCTTCAAGGCTTTCCTTCTTCGTTTTTCTCACTGAGCGTGCAAAGCTGAGCATCTGAGAACTGAAAGCATCCTCACCAATGCCAAAGAAGACCCTGTGTATCGGTTCAAAGAGCAGGGCTTCATCATAGATGTTCTCGATCTCAACCAGTGCATAGCGTGCCGGATGGTTTTGCGCTTCTTCCTCACTGAGGCCTTCCTTTATATCCTGCCAGCAGCTCTTGGCTGTTGCGAGGCTGTGATTTCCATCTCCCATTGCAAAGAGCAGAGGATTGGACTTGTCAAGCTCCTCATACAGCCTTCCAAGAGCGCTGTAAATCATGTTCTTGTCTTCTTCGCCTGCTATAAGGTAGCCTTCTATGTGCCCGCCATTTTTCATCAGGTCCGTATCATACACTTTCTTCAGTGTATCAAGCTTATCCTTGAATGGTTCAATGACAGATCTTTTCTCATCGTTGATCAGAACCATTATATGAGGGCACTCAAGCGGGGCATCCTTCCTTATTTCCTTTCTTGGGGGAATTCGTTCAAGTATTGTTCCCTCCGTTGCCCTGATAAGGCTCCTTGAATCCCTGCTGTAATCATACTCTTCCAGGTCCAGCGCAGCCATTATCCCATATCTAGTGCCGCTTTCAGTGCTTCTTCTTACAAGGATGAAAGAATCCTTGTACTCTTCAAAAACGCCATTCTGCTGGTACTTATCCATCTCCCTGACTATTTCCGAAATCCTCTTTTCCTTCCCTTCCTTCTCAAGGTAGACTTCCGGAAATGTGATCCTGAATGTAGAAGGACTGTCTTTTACGATGTCTTCAACATCTTCCCAGTACTCTGGCTCGGAAGTGTACTGATCACAAGCAACAGTTGCCCATTTATAGAGGTCGATGCCGCTTTTTGGCAGCAGGATGTCTGCAGCCTTTAATCCTAGCTTTGTATAATCCATAGATTCTCCTTTAATTGATCATCAATATTATGGTAGATTGAATTCATGCTTGGCACAAGGAGAAAAAAGTGAGCAGGAGCCTGATCTTCATAGGTGGAAATGGGCCTAGCCGCCTTGAGTGGCTTAATAGGGAAGAATATGTATCGATTATTGCGGCAGACAGCGGCTATGACCGGGCAAGGATGCTTGGCATTGAGCCGACACTTGTCATAGGGGATCTTGATTCCACACATCTGAGGAATGAGATAATTGCAAAAGGTTTCATTCCCTGCCCCCATGACAAGGACGACAGCGATTTCGTACTGGCACTCAAGAAAGCTGAAGAGGATTACGATCTCATCGGAGGAGGAGAGGGAAGGATTGACCATATGATGGCAATATTTTCCGCATTCCATACCCTGCGTCCTCCAAAAATCTGGGTTACTGGAAAGGAGATTCTTTTCTGTTCATCCCATTTCGTGGCGGAAGTGGAAAAAGGCACAGCAGTATCTTTCTTCCCAGCAGATCTTGCAGAGAAAGGGATTGTAAGCACCAGGGGCTTTGTCTGGGATCTAAAAAGCCATGACCTCTCCCTTTCTTTTATCTCCCTTTCCAACAGGGCAGAGGATAAGCGTATTGAGATTGAGTGCGATAAGAAGCTCTTTATCCGCTTTGATCTAGACTTTTTCCAATCGGGTGGTAAAATTGTCTCATGCTGAACTATAGGAGACATATTGCGTTTTTATCCAGGGTGCATACATATGTTACCGTGCTCTATGCTGTGATCTTCTTCCTTTTCCTTTTCAGCATGCATCTGGAGAGCAATGAGATCCTCTTTGGTATGCTTGTCAGGCTCTCCTATGCAGTAAGCTGGCTTGAAATCCTGCTTGGATCTTATCTGCTGATATCATCCATATATATAAGCATCGCTGGAAAAGTGCTTGCTTTGGAACCGCTTTTGCTGACGCTGCTCCGCCTTGTACTTTTCTCCGTTCTGGCTCTGGTGCTTGAGTTTATTGTCCATCTTACAGAAAGCGGACTTAGTTTGGGGGTTAACATATGAAAAAGAACAGTTATGCGATAAGGGGTGCTGTGTGCGTACCTTTTGACAATCCAAAGGATATCAACAGCGCAGTAAGTGATCTGATGTCCAGGATCTACAGCGAGAACAGGATTGGGGAAGAGGATGTGGTTTTTGTCCTTTTCTCCCAGACTGAAGACCTCAAGAGCAGGAATGCCGCCGCTGCCTTCAGGGCAACAGGGCTGGCAGGCCTCACTCCGCTTTTTTGCGTAAAGGAAGCAGAGATTTCCGGATCATTTAAAAAAGTGATCAGGGTCCTTGTTCACGTCGGGCATGAGCCGGAGTGCGAAATAAGGCACGCATACATCAACGGGGCTGAAGTCCTGAGGCCGGATTACTCTAAATGACAGTTTCTTACGCTTTTCAGATGGATTTTGCCCTGCTGCTTTCCAGTATCCTGTTCAGCTGAGTCCAGAAGAGTATTGATGAAACTATTCCGCTAATCAGGTCGGCAATGGGTTCTGAGAGGAATACGCTCTCTGCTCCCATGATCTGAGGCAATATGATTATAGAGAGGAAGAAAATTGTCTTTCTTGCAAGGGATAGCGGTAGTGAGAACCTCACTTCAGCCAGGGCTGTGAATGCATCAACATTGCTGTACTGGAATGCAATCGGGATTATCATGGCTTCAAATACCATCAGGTATTTTGCAGTGTATTCTGCAACTGAGCTGTCTGTTGTGAAAAGGTATACAAGGCTGTGGCGGAAGAAAAAGAGGATAATGAACATCAGCGTGGAATATGCAACTGCATAGGCCTGCGTGATTCCCGCAGCCTTCTTCACCCTTTCCTTGTTTCCTGCTCCATAATTATAGCTTATCAGCCCCTGGCATCCGGCTGTGATTCCTCCTAGCGGGTTCATTACAAGAAGATGGAATGACTGGATGATTGCAGACGCAGTCAGCATCAGGTCTGCTTTCGCTCCTCCGTATATTGAAAGCATTGTATTGAGAAGGATCATCAGAAGGCTGTCTGTAGCTATAATGATGAAAGGGGAAAAACCGAATTTCAGGATCTTCTTCGTGATGTCCCTGAATGTACTTACTCTCTTTATCTTCAACGAGAGCATGATGTCTTTCCTCAGGATGAAAAAAATTGTAAGGGCCAGCTGAATGGCCTGGCTGATCACAGTAGCAATAGCTGCACCTTTCACATTGAGGGAGAAGAGGAAGATGAAAACTGGATCAAGAATGACATTGGATGCTGTTGCGCTGAGGACAGCTATCATGGCCTTCTTGCTCTCTCCCTGGTTTATCAGGTAACTTGAAAGCCCGTTGGCAAGTATGACAAAGGGTGTGCCAAGAATGTAAATTCCAAGGTATTCGTCTGCAAAACTGAAATTAAGGCTGGTTGCTCCAAATGCCCAGAGAAGAGGGGAGCGGAGGAAAAAGAAAAGAGGTGTAAGCACAAGGGAAAGGAATACGAGCAGGTAGAGCGCAGATGAAAGCACATCCTCAGCCCTCTTTTTATCCCCAGAGCCAAGGCGCATTGCCATGATCGGGGCGCCACCGAGTCCTATAAGGACGCTGAACGAGCTTACAAGGGATGTTATCGGACTTGCAATTCCTACTGCAGAAAGTGCTACAGTGCCTATTTCCTCAATGTGTCCTATATACATCCTGTCCACGATTGCATACAGTACCTGCACTGCCTGTGAGATTGCGGTTGGTATGCTGAGCCTGAGGCATAGCGGGATTAAAGAGCCTCTTTCCAAATCGATTTCTTTTTTCATCGGAGCTGAATTATATCGATATTGATATCCTTTGTTAATGAGTTTTATTATAGCTTTATGGAATTTACGGACTTTGGAAATAAACTGACAGAGAGATCTGGAATACTTGAGCTGATGGATGATCTTGGTCGTCCCCTGAAGGATGGGATAAAGCCTTATCCTCTGGGAGGAGGGAATCCTGCAAGGATAGCAGAAGTGGAAGAGCTGTATGAAAAAAGGCTTTACCAGATGCTTGAGAGCTCAGAAATACTGTCGGTGATTGCAAGCTATGATGCGCCCCAGGGGAGGATGGGCTTCATAAAGGATCTTGCAGCATATTTCAATAAGCGCTATGGCTGGAACATAAGCGATGAGAACATCGCAGTGACCAACGGCAGCCAGATGTCCATGTTTTTCCTCTTCAACCTCTTTGGCGGAAAGGAGAATGGAAAGGACAGGACAATCCTCTTTCCCCTGATGCCGGAATATGTAGGGTATGCCGACCAGGGAATATACAGGAACATGATGAAGAGCGTTCCTTCAAAGCTCGAGTACTTTAGTGACCATACGTTCAAGTACATCCTGGATAAGGATGCGGTTTCTGAGTATCTTGATTGCCACGATGAAGTGGGGGCAATCGCATTTTCACGCCCTACCAATCCAAGCGGCAATGTCCTGAGGGATGATGAAGTTGAATTCCTTTCAGATGAGGCCAGCAAGCATGGTATCCCTCTTATCATAGATAACGCTTACGGCCTTCCGTTCCCTTCGATCATATTCAGTGACGCAAAGCTTATCTGGAATGAAAACATAATACTGTCAATGAGCCTGTCCAAAATAGGGCTTCCTTCGGTCAGGACCGGTATTGTGATAGCAAGGAAAGAGGTCATCAGCGCCATTTCAAATATCAATGCAATAGCAAGCCTTACAGCCGGGTCTTTCGGGCAGGCTCTCGCAGGCCCCCTCATCACATCCGGAATCCTTGAAAAGATCGCAAGGGAAGAGGTAATGCCTTTTTACAGGAAGAAGAGTGAGGCCTGCCAGGGCTATATCAGGGAATTCTTCGATGGTACGGATTATTACTACCATAAGAGCGAAGGAAGCATATTCATCTGGCTCTATCTTCCAGCACTGAAGATGGGAACAATTGAGTTCTATCAGAAACTGAAGGAAAAGGGCGTGATCACAGTTCCGGGAGAGTATTCTTTCTATGGCTCAGAGGAACAGGTGTCAGGAAAGCCTTATCCGCATGAGCATTATGACAAGTGCCTGAGGCTCAACTATTCTGCAGATGATGAGACCGTAAGGGAAGGCTTGAGGATAATCTCTGAAATGTACAGGCTCTGCTCCGTGTGACTGCTGCAAAACTATAGAGCTTAACAATAATTCAAGAAAGCAACATATTCCTTTCAACCTTCCATCACCATTCAATGAGATATTAATATCAGCAGGAGAGAAAATGATGAAAGCAAAGAAAACAATTTTAACGCTATTTGTATTGATTATTTCATGCACTGTTTTGTTTGCAGCATCTTCAAAGGATCTCTTTCAGGAGTTTTCTGATAACATCTCAAGTGGTGATCTGAGTGCTGCAAAAGAAACATACTCTGACCTTCAGGATAAGATTAAGAGCGAAGCCAGCTCGGCTGAGAAGCAGATGGAGAAGGCATACAGCAAAGGGAATATGGAACTCTATCTAGAGGCAAGGAATGAGTACCGTGACCTTTCTGGCTGCATGATCACGAAAGAACAGAGTGATGCCCTCCTTTCCATGATAGTGGAAGAGGATGCAGAGAATGCAGGAAAGGATGCAGAATGGCTTTACAGCATAAGCCCGTATTACAGGCCGACACTGAGCCTTGACTATTCAGCCTCAGGAGATAACTATTCCTACTCCTATTCTTCTAGCATAACAGTCAAGCCGAATTCTGATGTGACACTTCCAGACCAGGAGGCACTGGGAGCCAATTCGAACAGGCTTGGAAACCTGGCTGGCTGGGGAGTGACAAAAGACAGCGTCACATACCTTCCAGGAGAGACAATCAAGATGCCTCTGACAGACCAGACTCTCTATGCCATCTGGGAAAACTCCGTGACATTCAAGGATGAGAAGACAGGCATTGATGAAAAGAATGCAGATGTTGCTGAAGGCGATGAGATTGCAGTTCCTTCTGTCAGTGCAGCTGATGATGGAAGCGTATTTGCCGGCTGGATTGACAACACGAGCGGCGAGTACATCGCTCCAGATGAGACTGTCTACACAGTAAGGGGCAGTGGAGCCAATTTCGTAGCACTTTATTCCAATCTTGAAATAAAGGATCTGAAGACTATCCCGTACTCAACACTTCCTGAGAATACCCAGGTCACTCTCACATTCTATGTAGAGAACACAGGCAATGAGGATATGAAGAACCTTGAGGTGAACATTTCAAGTGATGATGAGGATCTGAGCATCCTTACAGACACCCTCTACTTCAGGCGCCTTCCAGCCGGAGGCAGCGGATATGTTTCTACAAAGGTTGTATATACAGGCAGTGAGAGTTCCAGGAGCATTCCATTGAATATCAGCGTTAGCGATTCAGATGGAAACACATGGAGTCAGGCATTCACAGTAACCTCTAAATGATATCAGACTGGCGTGCATAGCAATATGTGCGCCATTTTTGCTCTTTTGTGATAAGCAGCAAGAAAAATGAGAAAAATTCAAAAAGGGTATTGCAATTGTTTCTTATTCTTGCTATTTTATCACCGTTGCAAAAACAAATGCCTCCTTAGCTCAGCTGGCCAGAGCACGTGATTTGTAATCTCGGGGTCGTTGGTTCGAATCCGACAGGGGGCTGGAAAGCAGGTGTGAAAGCCTGCTTATTTTTTTGCTTCAGGCATTTTTATCTTGATACTAATTTTTTTTAGTGCTATAAAATGCTAGGTTTGACAATAAGGCTGTAGTTTAGTACTATAGTAAAGGATTTTGTCTAGTTCTACTTGTTGGAGGAATATTATAAATGGCAGGTAACGTTTCTAAGAACGCACACCGTGAAGGTGCTAAGGTATTGATGAGCAGATGGGGCGGCGCTATCAAGATGAAGAGTGTATTCGAAAATGGCAAGCTCCGCCATGTTGCATATTGCGAGAAGACTGGCAATACTGCAAGAAAGCCAAAGGATCTCATGTAAGATCTTGTTCATTACTTTATTTAGCCTGTACCTTTGAGTACAGGTTTTTTTGTCTGAAAATTTAACATTTTCTTCACAATATTTGTTAGGTATTTATATGCTGTCTGTGCTATGATTGGAAAAGGAATTTTTCATTAATCAGATTACAGTTAATTGAATTAGGAGGAATTGACGTGAAACATGTTTCCAAGATAGCATCCATTGCTCTGGCTATCGTACTTGCCATCGCCTTGGTTGGCTGTTCTACAGCAAGTACTGTTGAATCTGTTCCAGAGATAGCAGTACCTGCAGCAGCTGCTCCAGCTCCGGCTCCGGCCCCAGCACCTGTACCGGCACCAGCTCCGGCTCCGGCTCCGGTTGAAGCTGAAGAAGCTTCTGAGGCACTGCCTGTTCAGGATGAGGCAGCACCTGCACAACCGGTTGAAGAAGCTGCAGCACCAGCTGAAGAAACTCTTCCTTTTGGTGTTACTCCGATTGTAAAGAATACCCAGGGAGACAGCGTATTTGATCTTTTCATAGTACATACAAATGACGTTCATGCACGCGTGAATGCCGGAGAGGATGGATCTGCCGGCTATGCAAAGCTTGCCACAATCATAAAGACTGCAAGGCAGATCACAAACAATGTCCTCGTGCTTGATGCAGGTGATGTAACTCACGGCACTAATTTTGCAAACCTGTTCAATGGAGAGACAATTGGCAATCTCCTTGTCATGACAGGATACGATGCAGTTGTTCCAGGCAACCATGACTTCAACTATGGTGCAGAGAATATCCTCAAGCTTGCAGATGAAGCAGAGGCAGTATCTGACCTGAAGGTTCTCAGTGCAAATATCACAGATGAGAACGGATACCTGCTGCTTCAGCCATACCAGATCTATGACTTCAACGGATTCAGGGTCTGCGTAATCGGACTTACAACACCGGATACAAAGACAAAGAGCCATCCGAAGAATACAGAAGGAATCGAATTCGACAATCCTGTAATCTATGAGAATGCACAGGCTGCAATAGACCTTGCCCATGAGATTGCTGATTATGTGGTTGTCCTTGGACATATCGGAACTGTAGCAGATGGAGAGAGCGGACTGACAAGCACGATAATCTGTGAGAACATTGATGGAATTGATCTGTTCATCGATGGACACAGCCACAGCGTCCTCAGCGGAGATAACTATGTAAATGGAACACTTGTGGTTTCTGCAGGTGAGTACATGAATAATGTCGGCGTTGTAGATATCCTGGTAAAGGATGGCTTAGTTGCTTCTGAGAACGCATTCCTCATCTCAAGCGAAGATATCCTCAATCCTGCAGAGAGTGAGCTTGCAAAGCAGTATGGAATCACAGAAATTCCGGATGATCCAGAAGTTGCTGCCTATATTGCTGATGTGAATGCTGCAATTGAAGCACGCTTTGGCGAGGTCATTGCAACTATCCCAACTGATCTTGATGGTGAGAGGGAACATGTAAGAACCCAGAAAACAAATCTTTCCGCATTAGTCTGTGATGCAATTACAAAGGAAAGCGGAGCAGATTTCACAATCGTCAACGGAGGTGGAATCAGGGCTAGCCTCAAAGCTGGAGATGTTACTCTCGGCGAGCTCAATGCAGTGCTTCCATTCACTAATATCGTGACTGTATGCGAAATCACAGGTGATGAGGTATATGCAGCTCTTGAGCATGGATATTCAATGCTTCCAGAGACAAACGGCGCATTCTCACAGACAGACCTGCAGGTTGTCTATGATGAGAGCAGGCCTGCTGGAGAAAGGATTTCCAAAGTTCTTCTGAATGGTGAAGAGATCGACAGGGCAGCAACATACACAGTTGCAACAAATGACTTCATGGCAGCTGGCGGAGACGGATATACAATGTTCGGCCGTGTTCTGCAGGAAGGAAGGGTCCTGAATGAGGTTTTTGCTGATTACCTTTCAGCTCTATACCCACCACAGAACTGATAATTCTTTTGCATAAAAGGAAAAGGGCGCAGCGATGCGCTCTTTTCTCTTAAATAGTGAAAAAATTTTTTAAACTCTGTTGACACTATATTCTGTTTTAGGTTAGTATCTTGGAGGTTAAAGAAATTCTCCTGTAGCTCAGTCGGTAGAGCAGGTGGCTGTTAACCACCCTGTCGGGGGTTCAAATCCCTCCGGGGGAGCGATTTAGGCTAGGCAACTTGGTAACAGGTTGCCTTTTTTCATTAACCTGTTTCCTTATTATACTTTCCTGCGAAAAAGCGCATGGTTTTTATGCACTCAATATCCTTATATTTGAATGAGTCCGCTTTATCCGCAATGATTATCTTCTTTCCATCGGCAGACCTTATGTCATCTATCCGTTCCTGAAGTTCTTCCTTGTCAGGATTCAGGATGAAGATGAACTTCTGTCCCTCAGAAAATGTTACGAAATCCACATCCAGCCCATAGTATATGTAGTCATAATTCCTTATCAGCTCGATTGCCACGAGGTTTTCAACTATCATATCTGGATTGCTTTTCCTGTTGTAATGGCTGTAGATGCAGTTATCAGCAATGTAGTATTTCTTCCCTTCCTTAAGCAGGTCATCATTTTTCTCATCGTATCCCTTAAGGGAGGCAAGGATATTCATGTCCTCAAGCAGGAATATAAGCTTCCTGACCTCCTCTGGACTTATTTTTGTCATATACGCAATGTCCTTGCATGAGAGTATCCTTCCTGTGTTCTTTGCAATGAATGAAAAGAGCGATTCACTGTCAGGATGGGATGTTCCATAGTGCTTCAATGCTGCATTGCAGAAGGCCTGAATGCTGTCTACAAAGTATGAAAATCCTATTGCCCTGCTGTTTCCTGCAAAAAGATACCTGTAACTGGGAATTGATCCTGCATATCGGAGGAATATGTTCTTCATGCCTGTCGACTGAGGTGCCGTCATCTGCTTGTACTCAGAAAAGGGCAGGGGGTAGAGGGGATAGACAGTATACTTCGGTATTCCGTTTTCTTTTGAGGCTACCATCCAATCCATTGATTTCACTGCAGCATAAGCTGAAATCCTATTATTTTTCAGGATGATGGAGAAAATGAAACTGCGGTCAATAGTGCTGCAGTCAAAATCATCAATCAGGAGGAATGCGCCATTGCTGATGTATCCTTCATCAGATAATACAGCATCCCTGAAAGCTTTAAATGATTCTGGATTAATGAAGACTGTTTTCCTTTCCAATGGATCATCTGCAAGTTCCTTTTCAAGCATTTTTAGCATAGTAGTCTTGCCGCTTAGCTTGGATCCGCGTATGAACTTCAGCTCTTTATTATCTCTTGCCCTGAGCAGTTTATTCAGAAATGCATTCCCCTTTACCATAAGTAGACATTATAAAGTCTTAGGAGATTGAAATGCAAAGCAAAACCATGCCTTTGGTTGAAAAATCAAAAAATATTCTTGAAAAATAAAATTCTATAATCTAATTTTCAAACATGAAAAAGGCCAGGCCTTATTGCATTTCATGCTGAAATCAAAAAAATGGAGCCTTCTATAAAGACTCCATTCCTCTTTTCTCAGCGTCTTGTAAGGTAATCTTCCGGAACGCTGTCCTGGCCGTCCCATATGATCTGCCTGAAGTGCATCGGATCGGTATTGCCTTCCGTGTTTATAACAAGCACGTTTGACTTGTCATCAAGTCCCAGTACGGCTTTAAGCCCCTCTGAGCCTTCTTCAGTCATTATTGAGTAGAGTGCGCCTAATGGCACTGCACCGCTCTCTCCTGAGATCACAAAAGGATCTCCCTTAAGTGGAACTGCAAGAATCCTCATGCCGCGGGCTGCCGTGTAATCAGGGACTTTAACGAATGCATCAGTGCATCCATCAAGCACTCTCCATGCAATAGGGCTTGCCTCGCCGCATGCCAGTCCTGCCATGATGGTATCAAGATCACCTGTGACATTATGAAGTTTCCCATCATTTGCCTTTGCTGTTTCGTAGATGCATGCAGCCTTATCCGGTTCAACCACTATGAATTTAGGCGGATTGTCCTTGAAAAGGGATGCATAGAATCCTATTGTAGCAGCTGCCAGGGCTCCAACACCTGCCTGCACGAAGATATGTGTCGGCCTTATGATTCCAAGACCGGCAAACTCTTCCTGTGCCTCAAGCATTATAGTAGTATAGCCCTGCATGATCCAGGTAGGAATTTCTTCATATCCAGGCCAGGAAGTGTCACTGATGATCTGCCAGTCATTCTTTTCTGCATCAACGGCTATCTTTCTTACCGCATCATCATAGTTTCCGTTCACAACTTCAACTATAGCGCCATATTTCCTGATTGCATCAATCCTTGCCTGGCTGGTGCCCTTATGGACATAGATTACGCATTTGAGTCCCAGCTTCTGGGAAATCCAGGCGATGCCTCTTCCATGATTTCCATCGGTTGCTGAGGCAAATGTCAGGTCCTTTATCTTCTCATGGCATTCATCAGATACCAGATAATCGAATCTAAGCTGATCATCCCTAAGGCCTAGCTTTTTCTGTATGAAGCGTGCAACTGCAAAACTTCCACCCATTACCTTGAAGGAATTGAGTTCAAGCCTTTTTGACTCATCCTTTACATAGATTCCATCCAGGTGAATCATGTGTGCAAGGTTTGGAAGGCTTTTCAGGCTTGTCATCTTATAGCCTGGAATTGTCCTGTGGAAAGACCTTGCCAGCCTGGCATATTTTATATTGAACATCTCATCTGCTGCACTGCAGTCTTTCTTCCTAGTTCTAACAATGTACTCAAAATCTCTCTTTTCTGTCATAACTTCTCCGCTTGTAATTATATATGAAAGAAATAATATGGCAAGTATCTGGATGGAAATGGATTTAGAAGAAGGTTAGAAGAGACAATGAAGGCTGCCTTAAAGGCAGCCCCTGTTTCAGTTCCCTTTCTTTTTCATGTTCTGCTGGTAAACATTCCATGTTGAACTGATTATAGTATCAAGATCGCTGTGCTTTGCGCTCCATCCAAGCTCTTTTTTTGCATATGAGCTTGATGCTACAAGCTTGGCAGGATCTCCTGGCCTTCTTGGACTTATGATTGCCGGGATCTCCTTTCCTGTGATCCTCCTTGCTGCCTCCACGATCTGCATTACGGAAAGGCCCTTTTCAGATCCAAGGTTAACCACCAGATTCCTGTTCTTTGAATAAATGTAGTCAGCAGCCATTACATGTGCATCAGCTAAGTCTGTAACATGCACATAATCCCTGACTCCTGTTCCGTCCTCTGTAGGGTAGTCATTACCGAATATAAGGACGTTCGGGCGCATTCCGCATGCAGCTTCCATGACTATTGGAATGAGGTTTGCAGGATTTCTCTCAAGGCCCAGCATCTTGCCCTCTGTATCGTAGCCTGCAGCATTGAAGTACCTTAGCGCTGCGTAGTTCAGGCCTTTGAGCTTTGAATACCACTCAAGGTTCTGCTCAATTGCAAGCTTTGTATAGCCGTAATAGTTTTCAGGATTAGTCGGATGCTTCTCATCAATTGGAAGATACTGCGGCTCTCCATATGTTGCTGCTGAGGATGACAGGATGAAGTTCCTGCATCCTGCTGCAATGCATTCTGTTATGAGTATCAGGGATCCTGTGATATTATTCTCGCTGTATTTCTCCGGCTTCACCATTGATTCTCCTGCAGCCTTGAATGCTGCAAGATGCACGGCAACATCCCATCCGTCCTTCAATGCATTCCTGACAGCTTCCCTGTCAAGTATATCTGCATGGTAGAATTTTGCTTCTGGGCTGATGTTGCTCTCAAGCCCTGTGGAGAGATTGTCGTAGATTCCAACCTGATCCCCCCTTTCAAGGAATGCCAAAGCAACATGTGTTCCAATGTAGCCGGCACCTCCAAATAGAATTACTCTCATTTTCTTTTCCTCCGCTTCCTATTTTACTTCCTTTTGCCTGCGATATAAAGCAAATTAGATGAATGTTGAGATAATATCCTTTATCTGGCCAAGCTTTTCTTCCATTTCATCTTTTGTCTCAGCTTCCAGGACAATTCTCAGGTATGGTTCTGTATTGCTCTTCCTGATGGAGAACCACCATGAGTCGAACTCCAGCCTGTATCCATCAAAATCAAGGACTTTCCTGGGCTTGAGTGCAAGGTATTTGTCCAGGATTTTCTGTATGCATGCATCCTTTGCCTCAAGCTTGAAGTTAACTTCACCTGTATTGCTGTACCTGACTATTGAATCGATGAACTCAGAGAATTTCTTTCCCTCATCCTTCAGGTTCTTGACGACAGAGAGCACAAGGAGGGATGCAAGTATTCCGCTGTCACAGTTGAAGAAATCCCTCCTGAAATAGTAATGGCCGGCAAGCTCCCCTCCGAAAACAGCATCAAGCTCCCTTATCTTCATTTTTGCAAATGCATGTCCAACCTTCCAGAGTGTCGGAGGAAAACCGATTGACTCAAGGTATTCTGTCGTGCTCCTGCTTGTCCTGATATCCACCAGGCTGTTGCCGCTTAGCCCCAGCATCTTATAATGGTAGCCAAGCACTGCGGTAATGTAGTCCGGCTGTATGAACCTTCCTTTCTCATCGATGAACATGACCCTGTCCGCATCTCCATCATAAATAATTCCGATATCGCTTTTATTGCTTACTGTCTCTTTTTCAATCTGCCTGCAGTTTTTCTCTTCCAGAGGATTGGGCTCATGGTTTGGAAAACTTCCATCAAGGGTGTCGTTTATGTAGTGGATACTGCCTTCTGGCAGAATATCCTTGACTATAAGGCTCGACATACCATTGGAGCAGTCAATGCTGATGTCAAGACTGCTGAGATCAGGAACAAATCCCTTAAGGTATTTCACATACTCATCCCTTACGTATGAGTAATCCCTGACGCATCCTTTCTTCTCACAGACCCTGATCTCCTTTTCCTCACAAAGCCTTTCAAGATCCTTCAGTCCGGACTCTCCTCCGACAGGAATTGCATCTTTGCGTGATATCTTGAGCCCGTTGTATTCCTTTGGATTATGGCTTGCTGTAATCTGCACGGAAGCATCTGCCTTTAGGAACACTGTTGCAAAATATACCATAGGGGTAGTGGCAAGGCCCAGATCATATACATCGGCTCCGCTGTCGGTTATGCCCTTTATAAGGTATTCATGTATTTCAGGGCTTGAAAGCCTTACATCACGTCCTACCACCACATGGTCCGTATCAAGAAGGAAAGGCAGGTGGTAGCCTACCTTATAGACTGTTTCCTTGTCAAAATCCTTATTATAGATTCCCCTGATATCATAAGCTTTGAATGCTGTCATATTTATCCTCACTTCAATAGGTTTATAATCTCTTTTGGATCTATTAATTCAAAATAGTATGCAGTTCCGTCTTCCAGGGCAATTTCAAGGAGTGTTTTCCTGAAAAACCTGGAAAAGCCATTTGCTTCCTTTGCCTCTCCATTGCTCCGTACTGCCTTCTCTGCACTGGATCTGGTTACGATTGCGGCATGAACCACATCCTCTTTCCGGAACGAGTGTTCCATCTTCACATATTTTTCCCTGTTCCTGACTTTTATCTCGATTCCAAGAAACGTAGGAGGACGGTCAAAATCCTCAAAGGCAAATGTATTTCCATCAGTGTATAGGAATACTCCATATTCCCGCTTTTCTCCTGTGGATGCCAGGTAATAGAGCGCATAGGTCCGGAAGATTATCTTTCCTCCTATCTTTTCTTCCCTCTCTTTCAAAAAATCAACAGTCTGCTGGTCTAGCTGCATTTTCACTTTTCCTTTTTCAAGAAGATAATTAATAATAGCATAATTCGCCATGAATTTTCACTCTGTCTGTTTTTCATCACCTTTGGAGATGGATTTGTTTGGCTATCAACTTGTACAGGCAGGAGTAAAACAGTATCATAAGGCGGTTATGCAGGAGTTTTTAAGAAAAGATTTTGCAAAGATACTGAAACATAATGGCCTGGAAGCAAGGCGCTATATGAAGGAAACCGATTCTACTGCCATGAGGATCTATGACAGGTCATTTGAAGGCCTGGATATCACTGTGGACCTATATGGCTCATATGCTCGCATCCTGGATTATGGTGAAAACCTGCTCAGCGATGAAGATAGGCTTGAAGTGCTGGATATCGTGAACCGCTTCCTGTATGTGGAAAAGGATAAGATCATATATAAGGCAAGAAAGAAGAGGCAAGGGCGTGAACAGCATGAAAAGGAGGATGGAAGCCTTGTTGTTGAAGTTAAGGAAAGCGGCCATCTTTTTAAGGCAGAGCTGCTGAAATATGTGGATACCGGACTGTTCCTTGACCAGGCTGAGACAAGAAGGAGCATAGAAGAATCTTCCTTTGGACTGAAAGTCCTTAATCTCTTTTCCTATACAGGCTCTTTCAGCGTATATGCTGCCTCTGGCGGTGCTGAGAGCGTAACGAGCGTGGACCTGTCAAATGTCTATAGCGAATGGGCAAAGGAGAACATGGCAATAAATGGTTTCTTTGACAGTGGAAAATATCCTGTAGTGACTGCTGATGCCTATCAGTTTGTAAATGATGCAGTTGAAAGCAAGAAGAGGTGGGACCTCATCATTTTTGATCCTCCATCATTTTCAAACTCTCACAGGGCAGAAGATTTTGACCTAAAAAAGGATTACCTTTATTATTTAATGAGCTTTACAAAGATCCTCAGTGATGGCGGAATTGTAATATTTTCTGAAAACCTTTCTGGCTTTGGTCCGGAGAAGGCAAAGCTTAAGCCTTATTATAAGGTAAGTGAGCTGACTGATGGTCTTCGGGCTTTTGGTTTTACGAAGAAAAAGAATTCTCTTCGTATTTTCAGACTGGAGAAAGTGAAAGAATTCAAGGGAGAAGTGATGAGAAGAATTCAAGATGATGAAAGCCTTGAGCATCTAAGCCTTGGCGGAGAAGAGAATGGCAGGAAAAGAGAGAGAAAGAGCTATGAAGGGCCAAGGGAGAGAAGGAATTATCATGAAAGGGATAATAAGGGCCAGAGGAGTTATGGCATAGAGAGAGGAAGCTATGGGGATAGCGGACGGGAAAGGAAATTCAGCAGCGACCGTGACTACAGGGGAAACAGGTTTGAAGGCCGCCCGGAAAGAAGGTATGCTGAAGACCGCCCAAGGCGTGATTTTGGCAGCAGGCCAAGAAGGACGGATGATAATTTCAGGACAAGGGACGGAAAGTATGATGATTCCTGGTTTGAAAGGCAGAACAGGCAATATGGTGATGAGCGTCCGGGAAGGGATTATGGAAGACGTCATGAAAGGCGCGATGATGAAAGGCCAAGGCAGAGGTATGAGGGCAGCGCCAGAAGAAGCTATGGAGAAAGGGATGGAAAAGATTATTCTGAGCGAAGGCCAAGAGTGAGGAAAGCTCCTGTTCCTTATGGCTATGATGAATTCAGGCAGACAAGGACAAGAGATGATAAGAAGAAAGACTGAGAAGAGCCCCGATGGGGCTTTTCTTATTGCCTTTGCATCCCCATATAGTATTCTATAAGCTCAATGTCCTTCAAAACCCTTTCAGAAAGTGGTTCTGTAGTGTTCTCCCCTCCATTGATGTCGGCCAGCCATGCACCATAGCTGCCCATCAGAGGGGCATCTTCTTCGATGCTTCCAGGAGAGATGAAATCCCTGTTCAGATGGCAGTTTGAGAATTTCCTCTCATTGTGTTTCCCTGGGAATGCAGAGGAGGCAAACAGGCGGCAGATCAGGGGACGCGCCTGATAGCACATGCAGTGGAAAACGGATCGATCATCATAGAGTGGGCATGTTCCGCCGCTTTCCGTTCCCTTTTCTTCCAGCCGTTTTACAAGTTTTTCCTTCTTCCCTGAAAACAGTATGAATGCTGCAAGGTAGAGGCTTTCAAGTTTTGTAATGTCCGGATTGAAGATTTCGCAGCATTTCCCGCATCCATCAGGGCATTTCACCGTATGGCATTCTAAGAATTGATCAATGTCATGGCAGAGGGTGGAGTAGAGGAAGCTTATTTCCCTGATTCCTTCCTCTATTGACGTTCCTTTGAGCTTATCTGAAACTTCTTCTAGAAAATCCATGAAATGGTATATAAGGATTCCATGCATCTTTTTCAAGATGCAAATTTATTTAAAAACAGAGTTTTTTCTGCTACTATCATGCTATGGACAGGATTCATGCAGTAGAGAACATGTGCTATACGATTCTCGATGAGATGGGAGATGATGTGGAGAAGATGGAGGCTCTGGTGCACCTGAGCTCTGTTGCGCGTTTTTCCTACCTGCTTGCAAATAAAAGGAATCTTGACAGTGAGCTTGCCTACATAGCAGGCATAATGCATGATCTCTATGCATATACGCATGAGAGGAAGGAACACGCACTGCATGGATCAAGGCTTGCATTTGGAATACTGAAGTCCCTGAATATATTCAAGGATGACGAGGTTGATGCAATTGTAAGCGCGATCCGGCATCACAGTGACAAGAAAAGGATACATGACCCGTTCTCTGAAGTCCTGAAAGATGCCGATGTGCTTGATCATTACCTTTCAATGCCATACAGCGGCCCAAGCGTGAAGGATTCAGGGAGATGCAAGGCGGTTTTCAGGGAACTTGGATTAAGGGGCGAAGAACATCTTCCTCTTAATTAGCGCTGCTCCTGCCTCTAGAAGCATGAAGGCAATTAGGAGAAGGGGAAGGATACCTGTTCCAGTTATCCTTGAAAGCAGGCCAAAGAAAAAAGGAGTCAGGCTTGATCCGACGTATGCAGATGCCATCTCTATTCCCATTATCCTTGCCGCACCTTCTGCGCCGAAAAGCCTGGCTGTCTGATGTATCATTGATGGATAGATCGGAGCAAAACCAAGGCCAGTCAGGAATATTGCAATGGCAACAGATGAAAAAGAAGAGGAAAAGAACAGTATGAATCCTCCGCTTATGGCAATCAGGATGCCAAGCGCAATCATGAAGCGGTCCCCAGTCTTTTCATTTACCAGCCCGGTAAGAAGGCGCCCGATTGTGATCCCCCAGTAGATGAATGTTGCAATCTTTGCCCCGTCACTTTCACTGAGCCCTTTGGAATACACAGCAAATGATGCGCTCCAGTTAAGCATTGTGGACTCAATTGCGCAGTAGAGGAAGAAAGAGAGCAGGGCAACCCATGCACCTCTCATCCTCAGAGTGTCAGCTATGCTGTAATCCTTCCTGCTGGCTCCAGCGTTTTCTCCGTCCTTCTTTATGCTTGTCCCCTCATTCCTCTTCCATAGAGGAAGGGATGCAGCAAGCATAAGGACAATGATGCTCTGGACAGTTGCCATGATAAGGTATGCATCATTCCACGTCCTGCCGCTTGCAAAGAATATGGACAGCACTGCCGGCCCGAATGTGGTGCCAAGGCCCCAGAAGGCATGAAGGAAGCTCATGTGCCTTGCCTTGTAGTGCAGGGCCACATAGAAATTCAGCCCTGCATCCACACATCCCGCTCCCAGTCCTAGAAGAAGTGCAATAGGGAAAACTGTAAACCTGTTAAGCAGGAATGAAAATGCATAGAGGGCAAGAGCTGTCATCGTAACTGAGCAGATAGTGATCTGTTCTGTCCTGAATCTCCTTTGAAGCCTTGAGTAGGAAAGTGAGGATATGACAGTGCCAAGGGAGATAGTAAGGCTTATCAGGCCGAGTGATGAGACATCAAATCCTATGGATAGGTGCATCATCGGCCATGATGCACCAAGAAGGCTGTCCGGCAGCCCAAGGGAAATGAAAGAAAAATATATTATAATAAGCAGCAGTGTTGAAACCATATAAGTCAAAAAAGAGAGAAGGGGAGGCCCCTTCTCCTTGAATTTATAATCCTAGTTTTGCTTTCTGCTTTGCCCAGCTGTCCTTAAGTGTGCATGTCCTGTTGAAGACCATATGTTCAGGCCTGCTGTCCTTGCTGTCTACGCAGTAATAGCCATTTCTTATGAACTGCAGGTAGTCACCGGCTTTGGCATTCCTTGCTTCTTCTTCAATGTATGCCTTTTCTATAACAACCAGTGAATCCGGATTCAGGTCATCAAGGTAATTGCCTGTACTAAGACCCGGCACTTCTGCCTTGAACAGCTTGTCATACTGCCGTACCTCTGCCTCAAGGGCATGATCCTTGGATACCCAGTGGCTTGTGCCCTTGACTTTCCTTCCATCCTTAGTCGTACCGCCTCTGCTTTCCGGATCATATGTTGCATGAACGCATATGATATTCCCTTCCCCATCTTTCTCAACACTGGTTGCAGTGATGTAGTAAGCATGCTTGAGCCTTATCTCATTTCCTATATAAAGGCGGTGGTAGCCTTTAACAGGATTTTCCATGAAGTCTTCTTTCTCAATGTATATGTGCTTTGAGAATGCCACCTTGTGGCTCTTGCTGTTTTCGTCTTCTGGATTGTCCTCTGCATCAAAGTACTCCGTTTTCCCATCTTCATAGTTGTCAATTACAACAAGCAGCGGATCGAGTACGGCCATCAGGCGCTTTGCCCTCTTATTCAGGTCTTCCCTTACGCAGAATTCCATCAGTGCATAGTCCACAACCCCTTCAACCTTTGCAACTCCGACACGGTTCACAAAATCCTTCATGCTTTCCGGGCTGTAGCCCCTGCGCCTTACTCCGGAAATGGTCGGCATCCTTGGATCATCCCAGCCTGATACAAAATTATTCCTTACAAGGTAGAGGAGCTTGCGCTTGCTCATCAGCATGTAGTTGATGTTCAGCCTGGCAAATTCATACTGATGCGGGGTATGCTCTATTCCATCGATGCTTGTCGCCCAGTCATATGCAGGGCGGTGATCCTCAAACTCAAGGGTGCAGATGCTGTGCGTTATTCCTTCAATTGCATCGCTTATCGGATGTGTGAAGTCATACATCGGGTAGATGCACCATTTGTCTCCGGTTCTCGGATGGGTGGCATACTTGATCCTGTATAGTGCAGGATCCCTCAGGTTTATATTAGGGCTTGCCATGTCTATCTTGGCCCTGAGTGTGTAGGAGCCTTCAGGATACTTTCCTTCCTTCATCTCTTCAAAGAGGCGGAGGTTCTCCTCAATCGGCCTGTCGCGGTCCGGGCTGTTCTTGCCTGGCTCTGTCAGTGTTCCCCTGTATTCTTTCATCTCTTCTGCAGAGAGGGAGTCCACATAGGCCTGTCCTTCTTTTATCAGGCGCACTGCGATCTCATACAGCTTATCGTAGTAATCTGATGCGTAGTACTCGTATTTCCCCCAGTCAAAACCGAGCCATTTTATATCTTCCTTGATTGAGTCAATGTATTCAGTCTCTTCTTTTGCCGGATTCGTGTCATCCAGGCGCAGATGGCATCTTCCGCCATATTTTTCTGCAAGACCGAAGTTGATGCAAATGCTCTTGATGTGCCCGATATGAAGGTACCCATTCGGTTCTGGAGGAAATCTGGTTACGATTTCATTGTTTGGAACCCTTCCGTTTTTCAGATCATCCTCAATGATCTTCTCAAGAAAATTGAGAGGTCTCTCTTCTTTTTCAGTTTCCATAATTACTCCTTACTTGGCTTCCATAGGCCAATTTAGATCTGATGGCTAAATTTACCATTATTTTCAAAATAATTCTATGCTGATTTCCTCTTTTGAGCCCTCAATGAGGAAGCCAAATGAGGCAGAATCAAGAAAAGCAGGATTCGAGAGCCTGATAAGAACGCTGCCTGATGCAGAAAAGGCGATTGTATCCCCCGTTTTCCTGACTGAGATCTCATCTGGAACTGAAAGGGTGATGGTGGAATTTAATGAGAACATCCTGATATCTACACTTTCCCTTTCCAAAATGATCCTGTCGTTTTTTGTATGGAGCATCAGGAAAGAGACATTGCCATTATGCCTTACAAGCTTTAATTCCCCATCCTTTTCAAGGGTATAGAGCAGTGCGCATCTTTTTTCAGTGATAAATGTGAGGCTATGTGCAGTTACCTTAACTTTTTCAGGCTTGTTGATCCAATCCACTTTTTTTATCTGCATGTCCCTGATTCTACCTTGCCCCTCTTTCTTATTCAAGCTAGCATAGTTCTATGATTTTAATACTTTCAGATGCAAATGTGACATTTAATGAAGAGGAAAACGGACTTTTTTCCAAATCCGTTTCAGGCTATGGCTTCAATGTTGCAAAATCTCTCAGCAGCCGTGGCGCTTTTCCTGCTCTTTTCTGCCCCCTTGGCAATGATAGAAGTGGAGCTGAGGTAGCTGGTGAGCTTGTTAAAAATGCAATACTCTTTGATCCTGACCTGATACAGCTTCCATTCAGGACGAATGTTGTAATTGAATATAAGGATGGCAGTGAAGTATCATTCTTTACCAATTCTGCTTCCTCATACCTTCCCCAGGAGGCTCTGGCTCAGGCAATGAGCCTGAACACTGATATAAGTGTGATCCTTACAAGCTCAAATATGCTTAGCGTAAATCCGACGGCAGCATCCATAATAGACCAGAGCCTTTTTCTTTCTCCCCGTCCATTTTTCGTGGTTGATATGACAGTAAGCCCTGAAGGGCCTTCCCTTGCCAGGTCAATATCCATGATCAAAGGGAATACGGATGCTCTGATTATGAGGGAAGGAAATGCATATGATGATCTTATGGAGGAAAAGAACGTAATAGTAAGGAGCAGTGAAGAAATAAGGCACTATGAATATGGGAAGCTGAAATGCACCCTGAAAAAAGGGGTATCACTTACAGATGAGGATTTTGCCTCCTCCCTCATGCTTTTCCTTGATCGGAATCTTCCTTTTGCGGAAGGGAATGCCATTACTGAATTCCTAGCAGAACTATGAAAAGGCTTTTACTGGTTTTCTTGCTTTCATCCATCCTCTTTTATTCCTGTTCTTCCAATGAGGCAAGGACTTACCAGGAACTGAGGATGGATACTGTATGCTCTTTCACATTCTATTGTGATAATTCAGATGAGATAGCAAGGGAAGGTTTTGCCCTTATAGACAAAATTTCCAGCATGATTGACCGCTTTGATGAAAAAAGTGAGCTGAGCCATGTCAATTCAAATGCATCAGGCGGCCCTGTAAAAGTCAGCGATGAGCTTTTCAGCCTCATAAAGCAGGCTTATGGAGTATGTGAATACACAGATGGTGCATTCAATATAGCAATTGCCCCTCTTGTCGACCTCTGGAAAATAGGAAGCGATGAGGCAAGGCGTCCAAGCGATGAAGAGATAGAGAGCGTCCTTCCACTTCTGGATTACCGCAACATCATCCTTGATGATGCGCAGAAGACCATTGAATTCAGGATGGATGGAATGGCTATTGATCTTGGAGGAGCTGGAAAAGGCTATGCAGCAGATGCGTTAGCATCCCTTTTCCGTGAAAAAGGGGTAGAGAGTGCAATCATCAACCTTGGCGGCAATGTCTATATGATAGGGCAGAGGACGGATGGAAAGCCCTGGACTGTCGGCCTGCAAAGCCCTGGGAGCGGAAGGGGAGAGTATTATACAACTGTAGAGGCCATTGATGAGTCCGTTGTGACAAGCGGTGCATATGAGCGCTATTTCATAGACTCAGACGGGACGCTTTACCACCATATCCTCAGTTCCAGGACGGGATATCCTACAGATGGGGACATCGTTTCCTCAAGCATAATAAGTTCAAGCTCAACTCTTGCTGACATGCTCTCAACTGCCTGTTTTGCTTCTAGCCTGGATAAGGCAGAAGAGATTGCAGAGCATTATGCTGTCAAAGCCGTATTCCTTCTTGATGATCAGAGCATCATCAGAGTCGGATTTTGACGAAGTTGAATGCCAGGTAGCTGTCCATGAGAAAGGAGTCTATCAGGTCGTTATCTGAGAAGTCGCTGTAGAAGTCCTTCATGGAAAATCCCATGGAAAAAAGCGGCTCAAGAATGCTTTTTAGGCTGTGGCTGTATTCAAAAGTATCCTTTTTCCTCACCATCTTCTCCCTTTCCTTCCTGCTCTTGCTTTTTTCATCTGAAAAAGGGATCGTGTACCTGACTTTCAGCTTTCCTCTTTCTATCTTCCTTTCATCAAAAAGATAGATAAGGGGATTTGCAGCTCCCAGCATAAATGATCCTTTATCCTTCAGGACTCTGCTGACCTGGCTGTAAAGGCCTTCAAGGCTTGATATGAAATTGATGGAATGGGGGATGAAGACCAGGTCAAAGCTCTCAGAATCAAGCATTCCAAGATCCCTCATATCCCCAACAATTGTCCGCGCCTTAAGGCCATATCTTTTGAGTGCCTCTTCATCCTTTCTTACCATCTTTGGTGAAATGTCTATTGCAGTTACCCTTGCCCCTGCTGCCGAAAAGAGCAGTGTCTGCTGACCGCCGGATGAGGCAAGCAGAAGCACATCCTTTCCTTTTACATCCTCAAGCCAGGATCTTTTCACATAAGAGTGCGGGGTAAGCCGGACATTGAGTATTCCATTTTTTGCCCTTTCAACCTCATCCCGGCTTTCTTCCCTTGTCCAGAAATTGTTTCTCTCAACTTCCTCATCCCATGCCACCTGATTGAGTTTTGCTTCATCCATAAGGATATTCTAAACCTTTTTCCATATGTTTCAAAATCTTCTAATGTGCTATCTTTTACATATGTTCGGGATCCAGAATGATAAGAAGAGAATAAAACTCATCCTATTGGCAGCCACTGCCATTTTAATCATCATAATCCTTGGCATCTGGACTTCAATGCTTAAGAAAAGCAGGGAAACTGATGAAATCCGCCTTGCCCTTGAGGAGATTATCAGTGAAAGGGGGGAAAAGGGCTTATTTGATCTTGCGGGAATCCCGACAGAAAGCATGAGCTATGATGGAAGCGATCTTTATATCGGCTCCCGTGGCGCCTGGACGATGACAGAGGAAGAAAGGGCGTCAGTCAATGCATATGAAAAGGCCAAGGAATCGGTAGTCCAGATAATAAGCAGGGAAAGCCTAAGTGATGAGAGCCAGGCATCCGGTGTGATAATATCAAGCGATGGTTACATCGTTACAAATAAGCATGTCCTTGGCAATGCAAGCGGATATAAGGTGAATTTCTATGATGGAAGCAGCTCTGATGCTTTCCTTGTCGGTGCCGATGCACTTACCGACCTTGCAGTGATAAAGACAGCAAGGACGGATCTCAAGGCGATAAGCTATTCAGATCATGAGGCTGCAATCGGCTCAAGGGCCCTGAGCATTGGAAATCCCTATGGCTATACCTGGAGTCTCAGTGAAGGGATCATCTCTGGCCTGGACAGGACAATATTCGCAGAAGACATAATGATCCCAGGTCTTATACAGAGTGATAATTTCATAAATCCTGGAAACAGCGGAGGGCCTTTGCTGGACAGCAGGGGAGACATGATAGGCCTTGTTTCCTCAATCTATACGACTACAGGATCCGCTCAGGGACTTGCTTTTTCCATTCCAACGGAAACTGTGAAGAGGGTGAGTTCAGAGCTCATTAAGAACAAAGCGGTAAAGCGCGGCATTGTTGATGCCTATCTTATCGAGCTTAATCCGCAGCTTGTCAGCTATATGAACCTTGGTGTGTCTGAAGGGCTGCTTGTAAGCCATGTTGAGGATGGCGGGAATGCAGAAAAAGCTGGAATCAGGGGAGGAAGCGAGGCTGCGGAATATGATGGGGAGCGAATCTATCTTGGCGGTGATGTGATAGTCTCCCTGAATGGATTTGACATTTCTGGATACTCAGACTATTTCAGGGCCCTCTTCGGCACATCAAGCGGGGAGAGGGTAAAGGTGAGCCTCTACCGCAATGGACGGAGGATAAATACTGAAGTAGTCCTTTCGGAGTATGGCGATGAGAGCATGAGGTATATTATCAGATGAGTGATTTCAATTTCCAGCTTGGAAGATCCAGGCCATTTAAAGTCGTATCGGAATTTGATCTTGCAGGGGACCAGAGAGAGGCAGTGGATAACCTCTACAGGGGCTACCTTGAGGGGGACAGGGCACAGACACTGAAGGGAGTTACAGGATCAGGAAAGACATTCACAATGGCAAAGCTCATTGAGAAGATCCAGAAGCCGACTCTCATCCTTTCCCATAACAAGACGCTCTCTGCACAGCTTTACAGGGAATTCAAGACATTCTTCCCTGAAAATGCCGTTGAGTATTTCGTTTCCACATATGATTACTACCAGCCTGAGGCATATGTTCCGGGAAAAGACCTCTATATCGAGAAGGAGACGGATATAAATGATGAGATTGACCGCTTAAGGCTTGCTGCTTCCTTTGCCCTGCTTGAAAGGCGTGATGTGATAGTCGTTGCCACCGTTTCATGCATATACGGACTTGGAAACCCTGTAGCTCTCACAGATATGGTGCACAGCTTCAATCTCGGAGATCCGTTTGACCATAAGAAAGAGTTTTCACAGCTGACAAGGATGCTTTATGAGAGGAATGACTATGTCCTTGAGCGCGGCAGTTTCAGGAGCCGCGGGGATATCGTAGAAATATATCCGGCATATCTGGACAGCGCAATCAGGATAACCCTTGACTGGGATGAGATAAGCTCAATTGTGTGGTTCAATCCTGTAAGCGGGGAAAAATATGAATCGGTGGATTCCGTAACGCTCTATCCTGCAAAACAGTTTGTGCTTCCGGAAAGCTACATCAAAAAAGGCATTGAGCGCATAAATGAGGAAAAAGAGGAGAGGGTGGAGTATTTCAGGAGCCTTGGAAAGCTTGTTGAGGCGGAGCGTATCAAGACACGTGTCGAATACGATCTGGAAATGCTTCAGGAAACCGGCCACTGCTCTGGAATAGAGAACTATTCACGCCCACTTTCCGGAAGGGCAGAAGGGGAGCGTCCGGCAGTCCTCCTTGATTATTTCCCCGACGATTTTGTCACATTCATAGATGAGTCGCATGTGACTCTGCCTCAGATCGGTGCCATGTATGAAGGAGACAGGTCAAGGAAACTGAATCTTGTGAACTATGGATTCCGTCTTCCCTCTGCCCTGGATAACAGGCCGCTGAAGTATGAGGAGTTTGACCGCAAGGTTGGCCAGAGGATATATGTATCGGCAACCCCCGGAGAGAGGGAAAAGAGGGAGTCAAGCCAGATTGTTGAACAGCTTATAAGGCCAACAGGGCTTCTTGATCCGTCAATAGAAGTGAGAAGCACGGAAGGACAGATGGAAGACCTTTACGGTGAGATCAGGAAGACAATAGAAAAAGGGGAAAGGGTAATTGTAACAACGCTTACAAAAAGGATGGCTGAAGACCTGACAGACTACCTCTCTTCCCTTGGCCTTAAGGTGCAGTACCTGCATTCTGAGGTGGATACGATTGAAAGGGTTGAGATCCTCAGGGACCTGAGGAAAGGGAAATATGATGTTCTCATCGGCATAAACCTCCTCAGGGAAGGCCTTGACCTTCCTGAAGTGTCACTATGTGCGATCCTTGATGCTGATAAGATTGGCTTCCTGCGCTCCGCAACTTCCCTGATCCAGACAATCGGGCGTGTTGCAAGGAATGCGGATGGCCGTGTGATCATGTATGCCGACAGGATCAGTGAGGCAATGGCCGAGGCAATTGAGGAGACTGAGCACAGGAGGGCAGTTCAGAGCGCATACAACAAAGAGCATGGAATAACGCCGAAGACAATCAAGAAGGCGATTGAGGATATTATCGAGCGTGATACAGGCGAGAAGGAAGAAGATGCAAAAGAGGATATGAGGATCAGGAAAGCCGGATACAACCTCTTAGTGGAGAAGGACAGGAAGAAATACATCCGCGACCTGGAAAAACAGATGCTTGAATATGCCAAGAACCTGGAATTCGAGAAAGCCGCGGCTGTACGTGATGAGATTGCGAAATATAAGGCTACCTGAATGAGAAGACTGCCATGTCATACCTGGATGGTGTTATGCATGGCGTATCGTATTTTATCATGCCTGCTGCAGGATGGTTCTCAACTATCCCCTGATACAAGTCTGATACTGTAATCACGGAGCTGTCGAATTTTGAAGTGTAGCAGGGCTCGCTGTTTTGAGTGTCATAGCCAAGGTATTCAAGAATGGCATACGTGAAATAGCCATGCCCAAACTCTTTTGCCTCATAGGCTGCCTGGTCTTTTGATGCTGCAGAGATGACATAGCAGTCAGGCTTAGCGCTGTTTTTCCCTCCCAGGCTCCTGTATGCCAGGCTGACCGCTGCTCCTATTCCTGTATTTATGAGCGTCCCTTCCTCATCATAGCTCTTCAGCTCTGCAAGATCTCCATCTTCTATGAAGTTTCCGCTGTAGCATGAATCAAGCATGATGAGCTTCCTTCCTTTCATCTCAGCCATGAGGGAATCAAAAAGGGTCCTTACTGAAATCACCTCATAGTTCTCAGCATCACCATAGTCGTATGTATAAACAAGATCCCCTGTTTCATCCTTTCCATGCCCTGCGTAATAGAATATTATGATATCCTCATCTTCAGGGGCATTTGAGAACGCCTGGCTCATCATTATTTCAGAAAGCCTTTCAATGCTGATTGCTTCTTTTCCAAGCACTGCTTTTTCCATTATTCCGTTTGCAGCATCTACAGCAGAAAGGGTGAATCCCTCCTCTTCATCCATAAGGAGTGCAATCTCATAATCCATCTTCCCTTCCAGAAGGTATGCTATCTGGCTTGAAAGCGCAGCAGCATCTGCTTTTGTGTAGTCAAGGTCATTTATAGGGGAGTGTTCATAGCCAATTCCGATAGCAAAAAGATAAAGCTTAGGCTCAATCTGTATTCCAGGGTCTATGAAGTACTCACAGCCTGAAAGGATAAGGAGGGATAAAAGTATTATAGTGCCTGCCTTTCTCATTTTTCACCTCCAAAATGTGCCATGAAGCCTATGCCGATATTCAGGTCGGCCTCGTCCTTCAGCATTGTAATTTCAAATGGAAGTGTTATTGCAATCTCTTTTGCAGGGTGGAATTCCAGTGAAAAGGCAGTCCCAATTGCTGCCATGGCTGCCTCAATTTTATAGTAATAGCGGAATTTTGAACTGACCTCTGCCTTGATTGCCAACAGATCCGTAAACTGATAGCGGTATGATAGCCCTATGCCGATGTCTATGTTGGAATGAAGGAAATAATTGCCATACATTCTGCTCTCTGAATAGTAGCTGGCAGATACCGGAATTGAAATGCTGTTTTTTCCAAAGCTCAGTCCGGCTGGATCCGCTTTAACCGTCATATAGTACCTTGTGCGGCTTATATCATCCCTGAGAAGGGAAAACGATATGCCGTTTGAAACCTCCAGGAATGATGAGTAAGATACTGCCCATGCCAATGATGATGCAAGAAGCAGGACAGCTGACATAAAAATGATTCTTTTCATTTTTTTTCCTCCTACTTCTTCTAGTTGCTAAAAAGCCTGAAAGTGCAAAACTTTTTCTAAAGCCTCGTAATGCTTTCTTCGTTTATGAGCAGGCTTACATAGTTTTTAGCCGGCTTGATCAGGGAAAGAGCCAGAATATAATAGCCATTATAGTCCACACATAACAGATAGTGTGAACCTGTATATTCAACACTTACGATCTTCACGTTGTTTATTACAAGATATGATGGATAAAGCTGCGGATTAAGCGGCTCATCGGAGATTATCACGCTTTCAGGCCTGAAGAATAGTGACCCGGAAGCCCCCTCAAAGAACATCGAGGCATCAAGCAGTGTTCCATCCCCTGTGAAAGATGCCGTGAATGCGCTGTTTGGCTTGTTGTACAGTGTTTCCGGATTGCCATCTGCTGCGATGAGTCCGTCCTTCATGACAATAATCCTCTCTGAGATAGCAAAGGCCTCTTCCCGGTCATGAGTAACGTAGATGACGGTGATTCCAGTCCTGTCATGTATTGTCCTTATGACAGTCCTCAGCCTCTTTCTCAGCGGCGCATCGAGTGCTGAGAGCGGTTCATCGAGCAGCAGGATTTTAGGCTCTGATGCGATTGCCCTTGCAAGAGCCACCCTCTGTGCCTCCCCGCCAGAGAGGCTTGTCACTTTCCTCTTCTCGTATCCCTTGAGGTCAACATATTCAAGAAGAAGCTCTGTCTGCTCTTTTATCTCTTTCTTGCTCTTATGCTTTTTATCCATTCCGTACTGGATGTTTTTCTCTACATTCATGTTGGAAAAGAGTGCATAGTCCTGGAATACAAGCCCGATATTCCTTTCCTGCGTGCTCTTGCCTGTAATGTCTTCTCCATCCAGGACAATCATGCCGTCATCTGCCTCTTCAAGCCCTGTCAGGATGGACAGCACAGTGCTTTTCCCTGATCCTGAAGGTCCGATCAGGCATACGAATTCGCCTTCCTTCACACTGAAGTTCACATCCAGGGAGAAATCATCATATTTCTTCTTCAGGTTGTTTATTTCAAGATATTCCATCTATCCTCCTTTTTCCCGATCCTTTCTCCAAGCAGGAATACGATGAATGCCAGGATCAGGAGCACAGAGCCAAGTGCGCTTGCTCCCTGGTAATTGTATCTTCCAATCAGGCGGTATATCTGGATGGGAAGGGTAGTGATCCTTCCTCCAGAAAGGGAGAGAGTTGCATTGACTTCGCCAAGGGAAAGGGCAAAAGCAAATATGAAAGCCTTTCTCCTGTAGCTTTTCAAAAGCGGCCTTTCTGTCTTTATATATGTCTCAAGGCTTCCTTTTTTCAATGTGAAGGACGCCTGGGCAACACGCTCAGGTATTTCTTTTGCACCCGGCAGGATGGTCCTTATGGCAAATGGGATTGACAGGACAAGGTGTGTTGCAAAAATCAGCAGGTAATCTATCACTATCGAGCTTGACGGAAGCTTTGCTGCCAGGAAATTGAAACCAAGGCCAAGGGTAACGCTTCCTGTGGCAAGGGGCAGGGATGCAAAGACTGCCGATATCCTGCTCTTATACTTTACTGCATACATTGCAATGCTTTCTGCCAGAACTGTGGAAAGAATGGCAGAAAATGTTGCCAGCAAAAGGCTGTTTATGATCGATGAAAGGAATGATGAAGCACTGAATACATCGCTCCATGCAGAAAGTGAGAAATTTCCCTTTCTGTCAAAAAATGAGCGGTAGAGTATGCTGAGCATCGGAGGAAGGATGAACAGGAGCATTATTAAGATAAGCAGGAAGGCAATGACTTTCGTCTTTTTCTTCTTTATCTTCCTCAAGCCCCTTTCAGATCTGTCTATTTTCTCCCTCCTCTTTCCGAAGGATGAGAGGATAAGGGCAATTGTCGTTATTGCGAATGAAAAGAGTGAAAGTGCTGCTGCTCCGCTCTGGTCAAGCATGACATGCGCTTTCCTGTATATCTCGCTTTCAAGGGTTGAATACTCTGGGCTTCCTCCAAGGACCATGACTATTGCAAAGGATGAGAAACAGAAGAGGAAAATAATGAGAAACGCGTTTATTATCACGTTCTTGAGCTTGGGTAGCGTTATCAGGAAAAAAGTCTTAATCTTACCTTTTTTCAGCGTGTAGCTTGCCTCCTCCTCTTCGCGGGAAAGGGAAGTCCAGCCGTTTGTTATGAGGTTGAATGCAACCGGAAGATTGAAATATACATGGGCAAGTATGATTGCCTTATAGCTGTAGAGTATCCTGACTGGGGACTCTTCAAGGCTGAATATATCCTTTAAAAGGTTATTGAGCACTCCGTTATTCCCATAAAAGATCACAAAGCCAAGGACTACCAGGATTGAAGGGATGGTAAAGGAAAGTGCAGAGAGTGCAAGGGTTGCTTTCCTGAAACGGAATGTGAATGTTGAGAAGAACGCCGAGAACGGCAGGGCAACAGCGACAGAGATGAAAGCCGAAAGAAGGCTCTGTGTAAGGCTGAAGCGAACCAGGCGCCATGAATACTGGCTTAAAAAGACGGACTTGACTGTTCCAAGCCCGCCTTCAAAAGCTTTAGAGAATGTAAAGTAGAGTGGTAGGGCAAAAAGAAGGAAAAGCACTAAAAGTGCGGGAAGTGCCATTATCCTGTAAATTCTCATTGCCCTGCGGTTTTTCAATTTGTCATCACCTCGACCCAGTCAGAAATTATGCTCTCAAGCTGATTTTCCACCACATCGCTATCGCTTGTAAAGAGGATTTCCGGTTCTGGTGCCCATTCGTATGCATCTGGGAGTTCTGCTGTGCTGTTCACAGGATACATGCTGTTCATTACTGCAATGTCCTTCTGGGCATCTGTCAGGATGAAATCCACGAATGCTTCAGCATTTTCCCTGTTCTTTGCATTCTTCAGTATTCCAATTCCTTCGATTGTCTCCTGATGGCCTTCATCAAAGATTACAGCCTGGTATCTTGTCGTATCCTCATTTAGGACATGGTATACAGGGCTTGTGGTATAGCTCAGCACAAGCGGAGCCTCACCTTCTGTAAAGAGGCCGTAAGCTGAAGACCATCCCTCTGCCATCGTAAGCATGTTGTCCCTCATTGCCCTCCACCAGTCAAGGTATTTATCCGGGCCAAGAACATTGTATGTCCACATCAGCAGGCCTAGTCCTACGCTGCTTGTCCTTGGATCTATCAGGATTACTTTGTCCTTATATACAGGGTCTGTCAAGTCTTCAAGGGATGATGGGACAGGAATATCGCTTTCTGTGTCAATGACAAAGGAAAATACGCCGTAGTCGAATGGGAGCAGGCGGTATTCCGGATCAAAGATCAGGTGATCTGCCATATCATCGGCTGCAGGACTTTTGTATGTTGAGAGTATTCCTTCCTTATATGCGCTATATGCCATGTCATCAGTAATTCCAAGAACAACGTCTGCCGGGCATCTGTCGCCTTCCATGACGATGCGTGAAACCATCTCCAGTGCATCTCCTGCACTTACAAGGTTAACCTTTATTCCTGTCTTTTCCTCGAATGCAGGAATTACAACGGAACTTGGGCCATAATCTCCACAGAAAGCATCGTATGCATATACAGTTACGCTTTCTCCCTCATTCTGCTCGATTGCTCCCTGAGCGGAAAGTGATAAGGCAATCAGCAGAGCAAATAACAGTGCAATAGCTTTTTTCATAAAAGCCTCCTAATTATTATGCTCCGGGGAATTCTTGATATTCTTGAAAGACTTGTCCTTCCTACGCTGGTATTATCCAGATCAGGTTTGACGGGTATGATCTCAGGCAAGAAAGCCACCCCGGGCAAATAATAAGCTAGAATAAAAGCCTGTTTGAGTCAATAAGGCAAAAAGGGTAGAATATGGCTATGACGGGACTGTTTAAAGCTGAGAAAGTAAATGAATTCGATTCTCTCATGAGAAAAAAATATGGACTTGACAGCATCTGCCTTATAAAAAATGCTGCTCTCTCTGCCTTTGAAGAGATAAAAGAAACTGTGAAGGGCAGGAACAATCTTATTCTTGCCGGATCCGGGAACAACGGCGCGGATGGAATTGCACTTCATGGGATACTGAAGAAAAATGGAATTAAGTCAAAAGTGTTCTATCTGGGTAAGGGGAAAAGCGCAGAGAACATTGAGCTGAGGAAGGAAGTGGATGAGGAAGATGTTTCTGGAAGCATTGTGGGTTTTGATTCATATATAGATGCCGTCTTTGGTTCATCATTCCATCCTCCGCTAGGCGGAAAAGTAAAGGATATCCTCTCCAGAGTCAACAGCATGGATGCCCTCCGCATCGCACTTGATGTGCCTTCCGCCTATTTTTTCAATGCTGACATCACAGTCACATTTACCCTCCTTAAAGAGGAGCAGTTTTTATACCCCTATACATCTGGAGAGATAAAGCTGAAAAATCCTGGATTCCCGCCTGATGAGATAAGCCGGCTCAAGCCTGATTCATATCTTTTATCTGATGAGGATTACAGCATAAAGCCCTTTGAATTGTCAGCCTATAAAAATAAGAGGGGGCACCTTGCTATAAAGGGGGGATCTGAACGCTACAAAGGGGCTGTGCTCCTTGCCACTAAGGCAGCATTCCATTCTGGATGCGGGCTTGTGACTGTCTTAACCGACACCCTTTCAAACCTGCCTTTTTTCTATCCTCCTGTCATGGTAGAAGGAAGCAATGCATCCCTTGATAGGTTCGATGCGCTCCTCTGTGGTCCCGGATGGGATGGAGAAAGGAACAGGAGCTATATGGAATTTGAGAAAAACATGGTTCTTGATGCGGATGCCCTGATGACAGTAGAAAAAGGTGATGACTTCAGAATGAGGGCCGTTCTCACTCCACATGCAGGGGAGGCAAGAAGGCTTTCAGAGCGCCTTGGATGTGGGGATTCTGCGCTTGAAATAGCAAGATGCGTGAATGCAACCGTCATCAGGAAGTCCTCTGTGACTGAGATATCTGATGGAAATGCCACATATTACTATGCCGGACTGAACCCAAGCCTTGGAGTTGCAGGAAGCGGAGATGTCCTTTCCGGAATTGTCGGGGCTTTCCTTTCTGCTGGAATCAAGCCGCTGGATGCTGCGTTGAACGCTGTGATCCTGCATCAGGAAGCAGGCCGGAAAGCCAGGGAGAAATACGGCTACTATGATGCCCTGGACCTGATAGGCGAGATAGGGAGGCTGAGATGATACAGCTTTATCCCATAAGGCTTTTCATCATTGCCTTTGCAGCCCTTCTTTCATTTATGGAAGTCTATAAGGCAGAACTTGCATCAGTGCTCAGGATAAAACGCATGCTGGAGCGGAATCTGAAGGTCAAGAGAGCAGTATTTATTTCTGTGCTGCTGCTCTCATTTATGACCCTTCTTTTCCCGTTATATCCGGGGCCTGCCATACTTGGAGATCTTCTTCCAGCTATTGCCCTTTTCTTTGCAGCTTTTGCAATAAAGGGGAAAAAAGGCGGTGATGAGGTTGAAGCCATCTTCAGCGGGGATCTTTTAAGCAATTCAAATTTCAGGAAAGGCATGGCTTTTTCCATTGCATTTGCCTTGGATCTGATCTTTCCTGGATTCATCATTCTGTAGGAGGGAATATGGAGGAAAGGATTACAACTGCCGGCGTTTTCATCAGCAATGGCAGGGTGCTTGTCGCAAAGAGGAGCAAAGGAGGCTCTATTTCAGGAAAATATGAATTTCCCGGAGGAAAGAACAGGTGGGGAGAGAGCATTGCAGATACTCTCAGGAGAGAGTACATGGAAGAGCTTGGGGTGAGCATTGAGGTAGGGGATGAAATCCTTTCCTTTGACTTCACGAATAAGGATACTCTCTACCATCAGAAAGTCTGCCTGATTGACATCAAAGATCAGTCATTCACGCTGAATTTCCATACGGAGGCAAGGATGGTAGGCAAAGCAGAACTTGAAACGCTCGATTTTGCGGAAACTGATAGGAAGATAGCCTCTTTCATAGTTGAAAAGAAACTGCTTTAGTTTTATCGTTTCAGGTAATATCTTTTGGAGGGAAAGAAGATGGAGAAAAAAGACTTGGATTGGGGAAAGCTTGGTTTTGGCTATATCCCGACAGATTACCGCTTCGTTGCACATTATAAGGCTGGTAAATGGGATGAGGGTGGACTGACTGGAGAAAGCACAGTCACTATGAGTGAGTGCGCTGGTGTTATCCAGTACGCCCAGACATGTTTTGAAGGCCTTAAGGCATATACCACAAAGAATGGCAGAATCGTAACATTCCGCCCGGATCTGAATGCAGAGAGGATGATCAGCTCCGCAAAGCGCCTTATGATTCCTGAAGTGAGCAAGGAAATGTTCCTGCGTGCAGTTGATGAGACTGTAAAGGCTAATGCAGCTTGGGTTCCTCCTTACGGCTCAGGGGCTACACTTTATATCAGGCCATGCCTTTTTGGAACAGGAGCTGTTATTGGAGTTGCACCTGCTCCAGAGTATGAATTCAGGGTTTTCACTACTCCGGTTGGCCCATACTTCAAGGGTGGAATCAAGCCTATCAGGCTGATGCTGAGCCAGTATGACAGGGCAGCACCTCATGGCACTGGAGATATAAAAGCTGGCCTTAACTATGCTATGAGCCTCTATCCAGGACATGTTGCACATTCAAAGGGCTATTCAGAGAACATGTATCTTGATGCAGCTACAAGGACAAATGTGGAGGAGACTGGAGGTGCAAACTTCCTTTTCATCACAAAGGATGGAACGGTTGTTACACCGAAGAGCCATACTATCCTGCCTTCAATCACAAGAAGGAGCCTTGTATACATTGCAGAGCACTATCTTGGACTTAAGGTTGAAGAAAGGGTTGTCCCATTTGAAGAGGTTAAGGATTTTGCAGAGGCTGCACTCTGCGGAACTGCAGCCGTGATTTCCCCGGTTGGTGCAATAGACTATGAGGGTGGCACTATCAGCATTCCATCCGGAATGGATGATATGGGACCTGTCACAAGAAAGCTGAGGGAGACTATTGTTGGCATCCAGGAAGGGGAGATTGAAGCCCCAGAAGGATGGATAAGGGAAATCTGCTGATAATTCCCTTTTGAATGCAAATGGCTGCCTTTACAGCCATTTTTAATGGAAAGCGGCATAGTTTTTACGCTATGCCGCTAACGTTTTAATGGTTGATATCTTTAAATTACAGTTCCATCTGGAATAACTGCATTCTTGTTGATTACGATGATTCCATCATGCACTGAGTACATTTCGAAATCTCCCTCAGGGCGGTCGATATTGTCAATTCCGATCCTGCAGTTTGCACCGATCCTGACGTTCTGGTTGATGATGGCCTTCTTTATGATTGTTGCCCTTCCGATTCCGATATTAGGAATGCCCTTCCTTGCATTTTCCTCTTTCTCTTCCTCTGTCTCATAATGGCTAGCACCCATGCAGTATACTCCATCAAGGCTTGCTCCCGCTTCTATGAATGTCCTGACTCCGATGATGGAATTGACAATATATGCGTTTGTAATGATGCTTCCCTCACTTGCCAGGCTGCAGCTGATATTGCAGAAGTTGGCTTTTGTTGCTGGAAGGTGGCGCCTGTGGGTATAGATAGGCATATCCTCATCGTAGAAGTTGAATGCCGGCTTTTCCGAAGCAAGGTTGAGGTTTGTCTCATAGAATGCCTTGATCGTTCCGATATCTTCCCAGAATCCGTCAAACAGATAGGCTGCAACCGGCCTTGTCTTTATGATTTCAGGAATGATCTCCTTTCCAAAATCAGTCTTGTCGTTGTTCAGAGCCTGTTCCATAGCCTTTGCTGTGAAGATGTAGATACCCATTGATGCAAGATATTCATTCTTGTCTGTGACTTTCTGTCCAAGCTGGTCCTTCATAAGCTTTTCTGGAACCTTGTACTCTGAGATATCCATATCCTTTGCAGGTTTCTCATAGAACTTCTTGATCATTCCGTGCTCATCAGCTCCGATAATTCCAAGCCCTGTAGCTTCTGACCTGCTTATTGGCTTTGCGGCAATTGTAAGCTCTGCGCCGCTCTTGATGTGCCTGTCAAGCATTTCCCTGAAGTCCATCCTGTAGAGCTGGTCTCCGGAGAGGATCACATAGTAATCCGCATTCTGGTCTGAAAAATGCTTCAGGTTCTTCCTTACGGCATCTGCAGTTCCCTGGTACCAGCTTTCAGATGTGTATGTCTGCTCAGCTGCCAGAATCTCTACAAAACCATTGGAGAACTGGTCGAAATTGTATGTGTTTGCAATGTGGTTGTGAAGACTTGCTGTATTGAACTGAGTCAGCACATAGATCTTCTTCATATTGCTGTTGATACAGTTTGAGATAGGAATATCGACTAGACGATATTTTCCAGCAAATGGTACTGCTGGTTTACTTCTGTCCATTGTGAGAGGGTAAAGCCTTGTTCCCCTTCCACCACCTAGAACGATAGCAACTACGTTATTGCCTTTTTTCATATGGTCCTCCCTAATTGGCAATTGAATTATAAAGTACTTTATATGAATTGGCAGATTTCACCCAGGTGAAATCCTCCTTCATAGCCCTTATTCTCGCACCTTCGAACTCCTCCTTTGGTGCGTTGCTGTAGAATGCAATTGCACGGTCCACCGCTTTCTCTATCTCTTCCGGCACCATGCGTGAAAAGCTGAAGCCCTGCCCATGGACCTTATCTTCCCCGATGTCTATCACTGTGTCCTTCAATCCACCTGTCGCATGGACAATGGGAAGGGTACCATAGTGCAGTGAATACATCTGGTTCAGCCCGCATGGCTCATAGCGCGATGGCATAAGGAAGAAGTCAGATGCTCCTTCAACACGGTGTGCAACAGAGTTCGAGAATACGATACGTGCACTCAGATTCCCGTACTTATTATCTAACTCTTTAAGCTTTTCTTCAAACCTTTTATCCCCCGTTCCGATGATAATATAGTTGGAATTCTGTTTTATAAGCATCTGCTCAAGCAGGCATGGGCTTCCGTTGAGCAGCTCTGCAAACCCTTTCTGGTCTGCAAGCCTGCTTATCATGGAAATCAGAGGGACATCCGGCTCTCTTGAAAGGCCGAACTCCTTAAGCACTTCCTCTTTCAGCAGTTTCTTGTTTTTCAGGTTTTTCTCACTGAAGCCAGGAGAGAAGAATTTATCCTTCATGGGATTCCATTCCTTGTAGTCAATGCCATTTATTATTCCCACAAGGTCTTCTTCCCTTTTCTTTAGAAGCCAGTCCAGTCCGCATCCCTGTTCCTTTCCAGTTATTTCCTCTGCATAGCTGGGGCTTACTGTAGTGATCTTATCTGCATAGCTAAGCCCTGCCTTCATCATGTTAAGCCGTGAATTGAACACTCCACCGGAAAAGATCTCCTCCTTGATAGGAAGCCCTGAAAGAAGGATGTCGTATTTGCTGAATTCACCCTGGTATGCAAGGTTATGGATTGTATATACGGTTTTTATCTTTTTCCTGCTCTCTCTGACTATGTAGGGGACAAGCCCTGTAGGCCAGTCGTGGCAGTGTATGATATCTGCTTTGTAATTCGATGCCTCAAGGTAGGGAAGCACTGCCATGGAAAGTAATGCAAAGCGTTCTGCATTATCTGGATAAGGTGTAAATGAAGTATCTCCGTAGATACCTTTGCGCTTGGTGAAGTAGGGGTGTACCAGACCTACGAACTCAACGTTTTGAACTGTTTTAACTTTAGTTGTTACCTCAATATGCTTATTGAGCATGTCAAAGGAAAACTTAGGCCCGTTCCTGAATCCTTTTGTATCAATGAAAGAATACATCGGCATCAGCACTTTGACATTTACAAGGCTTTTCTGAAGGGCAAAAGACAAGGCTCCTATGACATCAGCAAGCCCCCCTGATTTAGAAAAAGGCACAGTTTCGCTAGTTACCATTAAAACGTTCATATAACTATTAGAAACCATGCCAATTCAACAGTCAAGGAATTTGTTTATGCTGTTTTTCAGTTTTTCTCTGACTCTGTAATATATTCATTAGCCCAGTGTGCAGCAATGGCTCCATCAGAGGCAGCCGTTGCAACCTGCCTGAAAACAGTGTCCCTTACATCGCCTGCTGCAAAAATTCCCTTTACGCTTGTCTCCATCTTCCTGTCCGTCTTTATGAACCCGGCACTGTCAAGCTCCACAAGATTGCTGAAAATACCGGAGTTAGGAATAATTCCAACGAAAATGAATAGGGCAGAGCAGTCTATGATTTCCCCGTTTTCAAGCCTGGCTCCAGTTATCTTTTTCCCATCTCCTATGGCCTCAACCACATTGTGGGATAGCTTTGTCTTTATGTTCGGTGTTTTTAAAAGCTTCTGCTGCAGGGCCTTCTGTGCCCTGAACTCATTTCTCCTGTGGACAACCGTAACGCTGCTGCAGATCTTGGAAAGGTAGATTGCGTCCGTCAGGGCAGTATCTCCGCCTCCTACAACAACTGCATCCTTGCCCCTGAAGAACGGGCCATCGCAAGTTGCGCAGTAGCTTACGCCCCTTCCCTGGTACTCTTCTTCCCCCTTTGCCCCAAGATGCCTATGACTTGCACCAGTTGCAATTATGATGGCTTTTGCCTTTATCTCCCCTGAATCTGTCTTTACGGAAAAATCGCATTCGCCTCTTTTCCCCACGGAAAAGACTTCAGAGAAATCCACAGATGCTCCAAAACCCTCAGCCTGCTTCTGCATGTCCTCAGCAAGCTTGAAGCCACTTACAGAGCTTACTCCAGGATAGTTTTCAATCTCATCTATTGTCAGCAGCTGCCCACCAGGGGAAAGCTTATCCAGGGCCATGGCTGAACGGCCGGAACGGGCTGCATATCCTGCAGCTGAAAGACCTGCAGGGCCAGCACCAATAATTAAGATATCCACTTCAGGCATTGTTTTCCTCCATCTTTTTCAGCAAAGCTTCCTCTGCATCGCTGCGCCTTACATAAAGCGGTCCTTCCCCGATATCATCCTCTCCATCTTCTTCCAGCTTCTTCATGCCAAGCCTTATGAGCGATGATGCGATGTTCCTTGGACATGACCTGTCCACAATGAACTTTGCCCTTGTCTCCTCATCAGTGATCTTTGCTATGAACTTATCTGCATCAACTCCGGTGACTATCACTTTCCCATAGTCCCTGATCTCTGAAGAGATATTCTCTGCTGCACTGTCCCTGACTGTGACAATAGGAGCCATGTCATGGGCATAGAGAGCATAGTAGAACCTGTTCTTTTTTGCATCGATTACCGGAAGGATAGGGTACTCTGCCACCTGGCCTACGCTTTCTGCCATTGCATCAAGAGTAGGTACAGTCACAAGCTTTGCATTTCCTGCTGCCCTTATTCCCTTAAGTGTTGCGATGCCGACCCTAAGCCCTGTGAAAGATCCCGGACCCTTTGCCGCAATCAGGATATCAAGATCCTTCAGGCTGAGGCCTGCTCTTTCAAGGATGTCAATGATTTCTGCTAAAAGATCTTCAGAGTGTGTGAAGTTTCCCCTTATAAGGCGCTCTTCATAGCTCTTTTCGGTCCTGAGGGCAATCGAAAGGATCTCCGTCGACGTGTCAAGAGAGAGAATATTCATGGCTTCCTCCTTCAGCGCTTATTGTCCTTTTCCCATCGCTACCGATTACAATATTGATGTAAATAGTGGTATCAGGAAGCATTCCTTCTATCTTTTCAGACCATTCGATGAGTGTGACTCCATCAGGGTAAAGGAAATCTTCTCCTCCCATGGATTCAAACTCATCCTCTCCTGAGAGCCTGTAAAGATCGAGATGGTACATTTTCAGCCTTCCATCGTACTCCTGCACGATAGTGAAAGTCGGGCTTACTATAGCTTCTTCTATTCCAAGGTTTTCCGCAATTCCTTTTGCAAATACAGTCTTTCCTGCTCCAAGGCTTCCCCTGAGGGATATAACATCACCTTCTTTAAGGCTGCTTGCAAAAGCTTTTCCGGCTTTCCTTGTTTCTTCTTCGCTTGCTGTAGTGATACTAAGCATTATTTTTCCTCATTTGTGATGATGGCAGCAGTGATGCCCTTCGTGCCTCTCTTCATGGCCATGGCAGCAATGGTGCTCTCCCTCTTCATGGTTATGGCACTCATGTCCCTCTTCATGGCCATGACAGCAGTGGTGCTCTCCCTCTTCATGGTTATGGCATTCATGCCCATCCTCATGGCCGTGGCAGCAGTGATGCCCTCCATCTTCATGGTTATGGTGGCAGTGATGCCCTTCCTCCTGTCCTTTTTCCAGTTCTTCAATTATTTCAGCCATATCCTCATCCTCCTTGCTATCTATAACTTCCTCGCTGATTACATCTCCGATCTTTTCACCAGTTGCCTTCTCATACTGGACAATAAGGGATTTTATTATCTCATCATCCTTTGCAACGCTCCTGGCTTTCTCAAGATAGTACCGTGCTTCATCAAATTCCTCATCTGCCAAATGCAGGAATGCCAGATTTGATATTGCCGTGAGATTTGTCCCGTCAAGATCTATCGCACTGTTCAAATAAGCTTTTGCAAGCTCTTTATCGCCATTTTCGAGTTCGCATATCGAAAGTTCGTTATATATGTCTGAATTGCTTTCGCCAAGCTCAATGCATTTTAGGAGGTTTTCCTTTGCCTCTCCGTATCTCTTTGCTTTCCTTAATGCCCATGCCTTGACGAAATAGCCATTCCAGAGCTTCCTGTTCCCTGCTATGAACCTGTCTGCAGCCTCTATTGCCTTCTCAGGCATGTCTAGCATGACAAAGTCATAGGCTTCCTTGAATGCTGTGTCGCTTTCAAGGTGCGAATTGACCTCGCTGAGGAACTTTTTCATTTCACTCTTCCTTTCACCTTCCGATGCAACTTTCATATAGCGCTCTGCATAATCCTTTGCCTCTTCAAGGTTCCCAAGGAATCCCTCAAAAGATGCAAGCTCTGAAAGAATTGCTTCGTTCTCTCCGAATCTCCTGAGTCCGTCAAGCAGTGTGCTTTTAGCTTTTGCAAGGTATTCATCCGCCTTATCCAGATCCTTGTTGTCCTCTTCCTCGTGAACCGACATGTAGGAGTAAAGTGTGGCAAGATTGATGCATGATGCACTCTGCGGTTCAAGATGGTAGACAGCCAGGAACAGCTCTTCTGCAAAGCCATAGTCCTTAGCCTGCTGTTTTGCAATTGCTGCGGCATTCAGGTTCTGGGCTATATCAGGCTCAACAGCCTTGACAAATGCCTTATAGTATTCAATGTCCTTATTCAGATCATCAAAGGCAATTAGGGTAAGCATGCCTGCCACTATTGATTCAATGGTTAAATCTTCTTCTCTTAGGTTTTTCTGTCCTTCACTGATCTGGACTGGAAGCTTGATGCCTGGATCGATTTTGAAATCGCCTTCTACTACTTTTAAATTCTCAGGCACCCTTATGTACCTGATTCTGCTAATCTGATTGTCCATAGTCTAAAAATATAATACTTACCCATCCATCCGGCAAGCTACGTGCTCTTGAACTAAGGTTCAAGGGGGACTACTAGTTTGCCTTGGCGTTCTGTTCCTTTAAACCCTTTTACAGAGTTGGATCAATGCAGCCATGCTATTCCGCAGTCCAAATATGTGGTTTGCTCCAAGAGGCCTGAGGTAGCCGGAGGAATGGGCATAAGATATTCTAGCAGAATTAAGAGGTAATGAAAACGGGTTGCATAACAACCCGTCTGAATCATCTTAAATGTTTTCCTCTTCGAAGGTATCGAGATCTTCTCCCGAACCATCCATTGTGAAGGCCTCGGCATCTTCAAGTTCGTTAAGATCAAGAGTTCCAAAGGAATCGAGATCTCCGATTGCCTCCAATCCTTCGAGGGCTTCTGTGATTGCTTCTTCAACTGCACTCTGGTCTGCGCCAACTTTATCAAGGAGTTCCTGAAGTTCCATATTATGGTTCTCAACCATGTTGAACCTCGACTGAAGTTCCCTATATGACTCCCTGAGCTGCCTAATGAGAGTCATTGCTTTCATAACGCGCATCGCAGCTAGTTTTGTTTCGTCTACTTGATTCATCTTGCCCTCCTTTAAAGGATTAAAATCAGTACTGAGTATTATTTTATAGAATAATTATATTAAGTTTACTCTCATCTAGTATAAGTTTGCAACTCTTAAAAACAAAAATCTCCCTCATTTAAAGGGAGATTTAAGTTCTGTTTTTCTTAAAGCACGCTCTTTACCTGGCTGACAAGTGCTGCAAATGCTGCCTTATCTTCAATTGCCATGTTTGAAAGTGCCTTTCTGTTAAGCTCGATATTAGCAAGCTTCAGGCCATGCATGAACTGAGAGTAGTTAAGTCCCTCTGCCTTTACTGCTGCGCTGATTCTTGCGATCCAGAGCTTGCGGAAGTCCCTCTTCCTTTCTTTCCTGCCACGGTATGCATACTGTCCAGCTTTTGCTACTGCATCCTTTGCAATCCTGTGGTTTGTGCTTCTGCGGCCATAATAGCCCTTAGCCTGTTCGAGGATCTTCTTCCTTCTGTCCTTGCGTCTTGTTCCATCAACTGCTCTTGGCATATTCTCCTCCCATTAGTTCTCGTAAGGGAGCATGCTTTTTGCTCTCTTAGCTTCTGCTTCGCAAAGTACTCCAGGATGGCGAAGATTCATCTTGCGCTTGGAGGACTTCTTTGTGAGAATATGGCGTAGTCCCATCTTCTTGATGACAACTTTTCCAGAGCCGGTTACCTTGAACCTTTTAGCTGCGGACTTTCTTGTTTTCATCTTAGGCATTTTTTACCTTCCTTAGCGTAGCAGGGAACAAGATACCCCTGCATACAGCGTTATATAAAACTCCATACGGAGTCTTTTCACATTTTCTTCTTCATGGGGGAGAGAGTCATGCTCATCATCTTTCCCTCAAGAAGTGCTCCTTTATCGAGGTTGTAAGATACACCATTTTCAGTGAGGATTTCAAGAATCCTGTCAAGAACTGCCTTTCCCAGTTCTGGGTGTGCAAGCTCCCTTCCCCTGAATCTGATGGAAACCTTTACCTTATTCCCTTCCTGAAGGAATTCAGTAATGGCCTTGCTCTTAGTTTCAAGATCATGCTTCTCGATCTTTGGCTGCATCCTGATTTCCTTGATCTTCACTACGCTCTGGTTCTTTTTTGCTTCCCTGCTTTTCTTCTCCATCTCGTAGCGGTACTTTCCGAAATCGAGGATTTTGCAGACTGGCGGGTTAGCATTTGGACTTACTTCTACAAGGTTCAGTCCTGCCTCTTCTGCAAGTGCAACTGCACTTCTCGTGTCCATAACCCCTCTCTGGTTGTTGTTCTCATCAATCACGAGAACTTCCCGAGCCCTGATTTGGCGATCAACTCTCAAATCTTTTGTAGCCAAGAATACTCCTTATAAAGGCAAAAGCCTTACTTCAAACTAAAAGTCTATGTGTTTTTCACACACGAGAGAGAATATTATCATAACAATGTATTAGTGTCAAAATATTTAGGTACTGAAAATTGAGATTAATGATTCAAAATTATCAAAAATGCAAAAAAGCCTTTTCAAATCGCGTGGGGGGGGGTATAATTCTTCTCCGGGTAAAAGAATTCAGTTTTAAATAAGGATGTTGCTGTATATGAAAAGGTCTTATATTTCCCGTTTGTTAATTTTTGCTGTTCTTGCCGTTTTTTCTGCTTTTTCCCTTGTGTCATGCTCTGGCGAAAATGGCAGTGAACTTGAACTTTATTTCCCTGTTTTTGCTTCTGCTCCAAGCATCTCTTCAAGAGGTCTGACAGATCTTGGAATTTTTAATAATGATAAGGGAGGCGGGACTGCTGTACTCACTTACACTCCTATGATGCAGGCTGTCCGGAGAGAATACATTAAGCCGTCAAATATTCCAAATTACCTAAGAGGAAACTACAGGGATTTCGATGTCTATGGATTTGACTGCAATATATATGATGAATATGGAATTGACGATGTGTTTAACTTTGAGTGGGGAGAGTATCTCTATATAAGGTTTTATGTCGCAGAAGGAAGGACGGCAGGAATCATTGACTATTGCTATGACATACGGAACAGGAGGTTTTCATACAGGGAATTCATATTCCTCTCTCTCCAGCCAGCTGATGGTGCTGATGCAAACGGATACCCAAGGATACCAGCCGTGCTGAGCATACAGTATGATGATATCCCAATTGAGTGGGATGGTTCTTTCTCCACATTTGATGGGCACGCACAGGATAATGTCATTGTTGACCTGTTTACGCTGAATCAGGACGGCACAGGCAATCTTCAGAGGTATTTCCCCATCGCTAAGTCAGAAGGGGATGAGATTGCAATTTTCATTGATCCTGATGAAAACGAAGAATATGCTGTGCGTTTAAGTGCTAAGGCTTTAAAGCAGCTTAAAGATGAAAAAGACGGCATAGGGGATGACCTTCTCATTAATGTGGGTGAAGTAGAAAAATTTGGACATAGGGATTTCAGGATACTTATCCATGAGTATTATGAAAACGGAGGAAGCCTTGAGCACAGGGACCCAAGGAATTACCAGGGAAGGGCAGATGATTATTCCAGCTATGAGGACTACCGCTCAGATTCAATAAGATATATTAAGTATGAAGATGAAAAGCAGCCAGGATTTGGTGCAGAGGATTTCGTTATCTTCAATTTCAGGACAACGGACTATGCAACGCTCCGCAATGGAAAGTATATGGAAGAGGGAATGGGAATAATTACCCCAGACACTACAAAGGAAGAACTTGAGCAAATGGGATTTGATAGATTCTATCCTTTATTCTTTTCAGGAGAAAACTTCAGAGCTGAGGATCTTGTAAGAGCCCATCTGGAAAAAGCAGGTGCTGATCCAGGATATATTGATGATTATGTAGAGCGATGGAAAGCCAGACATAATTTTTAAAGCTTGGTATCTGTATTCAGTTTGTATTAAGGCTTCGCTCACGGAATATGAAGATAAATCCGATAGCTTGACATCGTATGTGATGTCATTTTATATTTAAATTGGGCAAATAAGTGTCTAAATGGGATAAGCTGATGGCCAATCTCAAGACCCTTTCTCCGGATCTGAGGTTTGAAGAGTTGGAGAAGATCCTGCTGAGCTATGGATTTGAGGAGAAGCAACCGAAAGGCGGAAGTAGCCATTATGTATTTAGAAAAGGAAGTAAGAAGATCGTCATTCCACGGCATAAGCCAATACTAAAGTGTATATCGAGCTTGTCAGGGATGCGGTTGAAGAAGAGGAGATATGACTAAGGATATTAACTATTACATGAATCTCCCCTACAGGGTTGAGATTGTGAAGGACTCTGATGAAGAAGGATATGTGGCTTTTATTCCTGAACTTAAAGGATGTATCACCACAGGGATATCCGCATCCGATGCGCTCTTAAGCCTTGATGATGCAAAAGAGGCATGGTTTTCATCAGCGCTTGAGAATGGAGATCCGATTCCAGAGCCGAGTACCTTAAAGAATTACAGTGGAGAATTCAAACTCCGTATGCCGAAGTCCCTTCATAGGCGCCTCATGGAACGCTCAAAAGAGGAAGGCGTCAGCATGAACCAGTACTGTGTGATGCTTCTCAGCCAAGGGGAAGCTTATGCAGCCGTTAACAACAGCAACAGTGCTATGCATGCATGAGGGCGATGAGATCATTGGTTTTCGAATTGGTTAAAAAAGATCGAAATTGCTGAATATGAAATTAAACATAGTTTTTCATAATGTAAGGGGGCTGTTGTAACTGTACCTTATTTTATAAAAGTTGCCGCAAAAAAACCTCCTTTTGGCTAATTGATCCCGACTGTAACAGTATGAGGCTTCCAAAATTGTTTTATTGAGCGTGGAGAACACAGAATTAAAAAGAATATCTAACTTGGAGTGATATAATCTGCAGTACCATCAGGAATAGTGTACTGATTAAAAAAACAATAAGTTAGAAAATTTTGGTTTGTTGTAAAAAAGGCTGAGTGGATGATCCATTCAGCCTTTCTTCTAAATTACTGGATTAGTTCAGTCCAGGGCATGTCCTGCAGAACCAAGAACATCAATGTTCTTATGCATGTACATTTCCTTTAGTGCATCCCTTGCAGGTCCAAGAGACTTTCTTGGGTCGAATTCACTTGGCTTCTCGTCAAAGATCCTTCTGATTGTTCCTGTCATTGCAAGCCTTCCATCGCTGTCGATGTTGATCTTGCATACGGCGCTCTTGGCTGCTTTTCTAAGCTGCTCTTCAGGAATTCCAACGCTGTCTGCAAGCTTTCCGCCGTGCTCATTGATCATCTTTACATATTCCTGTGGAACTGAAGATGATCCATGAAGGACGATTGGGAATCCTGGAAGCCTCTTCTCAACTTCTGCGAGAATATCGAATCTCAGCTCTGGTGGAACGAGTACGCCATCTGCATTCCTTGTGCACTGCTCCGGTGTGAACTTGTAAGCTCCATGGCTTGTTCCTACGCTGATTGCAAGTGAGTCAACTCCTGTCTTGGATACGAAATCCTCAACTTCCTCTGGCTTTGTATAGTGGCTTACTGCACTTGAAACCTCATCCTCGATTCCAGCAAGAACACCAAGCTCTCCTTCAACTGTAACATCGAACTGATGGGCATAATCAACAACTTTCTTTGTAAGAGCAACGTTCTCTTCATAAGGAAGGTGAGATCCGTCAATCATTACTGAAGAAAAACCATTGTCGATGCAGCTCTTGCATGTCTCAAAGCTGTCACCATGGTCAAGGTGAAGTACGATTGGAATGTCACAGCCAAGCTCATGTGCATACTCTACAACGCCGCGTGCCATGTTGCGCAGGATGTTGATGTTTGCATAGTCCCTTGCACCCTTTGATACCTGAAGGATTACTGGGCTCTTTGTAGCGACACATGCCTGCACGATTGCCTGCATCTGCTCCATATTATTGAAATTGTATGCTGGAATTGCATAGCCACCCTTAATAGCCTTTGCAAACATATCCCTTGTGTTTACAAGACCTAATTCCTTATAGCTGATCATTATAAAAGCCTCCTTAGCTTTAAATCGATAAAATTATACTTACTAAAGATACTTAAGGCAACACTAGAGTTGAATTTTATAGCCCATAATGCGACAATTTTTGGCATGAAAATGAAAAAAGCCGTTTTAATTCTTGTATCTTTATTGTTTGTAGTGGTTGCAGGCTTTTCTGTTTTCTATTTCACACGGCCAAAGGTAGCTTTCTTTGTCGGTGATATCGACTCAAGTTATGTAAAAAGGCTTTCCCATCCTGATGCACTGACAGCATCCTATAGATCAAAAATAGTGTATGATCCTTCTGATAGTTATTTAAAATCAGCTGATCTGATTATAAATCATTCCGTAATTGGATTGGATTTTGATAACCAATATAATATGGAATATGATCCAGTGTCACTGATGGAACCTTACATTTTCAGCCTTGAGCAGCCTGTTACGCTGCTCTATGATGAAGTGGATCCCATTTCAGCTGAGGTAAGGGACATTTTAAGGGGGGAAATCAGCAATCTTATTGAAGTGCCGTACAATATGGAGATAGAGACATCGGAATATGGAATTTATGGCAATGAGGTAGCAAGCGGGACAATCATCACTATGGATTTAGCGGATACTATAGGTTTTATAAGAACCCTGGACAATCCGGAAATTGCAGTTTCCTACCTTGATGCAGCTGCCCTTGAAGGTGACATCGGCTGCATCGTATTCGAGCCGGACTGGGACAGCATCATCAGGAATAATCTCTAGCTGCTTTTAGAGTACCTTCCGAAATGCTTCTCAGCCTTTTGAAATTGGATATAGCCTCACTTCTGAATTCATCTGCCTCCTTATTTCTCAGATCTGCAAGAAAAGATGAAGTGTAATCGCTGTAGCATGGATTGCATGGCTTATAGCGCATTGGGACAGGGGCGAGGTAGGGGCTGTCAGTCTCATAGAGGATCCTGTCAGACGGGACATACTTTGCTGCCTGCTGTATCAAGGTATTGCTTTTATATGTGACATTTCCTGCAAAAGAGATATAAAGGCCCTTATCAAGAGCGGCTTTTGCAATCTCAAATGATGATGAGAAGCAGTGCATGATGCCTGAATAGGGGAAACTCCTTTTTTTTATGATTGAGACCAGATCCTCATCTGCATCGCGTGAGTGGATTATGACAGGTACCCTGAGCTCCTCTGAAAGGTCAAGCTGAGTTTCAAAAAGCTTTATCTGCTCTTCTTTTGTCCCGTACATCCAGTGGTAGTCAAGCCCGATTTCTCCAAGAAATGTCCCTCCATACCTTTTAAAACAGTCCCTGACCAGTAAAGCCTCTTTTTCATATCCACTATAGCCTTCACGCTCAATGCACCATGGGCCGGCTGCATGGGAATAGTCAACATTTCCCGGAATAAGATCCTTTCTCTCTTTGTAATCGTATGGCTCTGTTCCGACTTCAATGCCTATGAGGTTTTCAGGCAGGATTATCCCGATATTCTTCTTTTTCATTGAATAAAGGTGAAAATGAGAATCCAAATGTTCCATAGTTTTCTTGATAGCACAAAAACCGGACTTTACCAAGAGATGGAAAAGTAGAAGAATAAGCCCATGAACAGGGATTTGACAGAGGGAAAGGTTGCAGGTGTGCTTACATCATTTGCACTTCCGCTTCTTCTTTCCATGGTTTTCCAGCAGCTGTATAACATTGCTGACAGCCTGGTTGCAGGAAAGTTCATAAGTGAGGAAGCGCTGGCTGCAGTTGGCAACAGCTATGAAATCACACTGATTTTCATTGCTTTTGCTTTCGGTGCAAATATGGGAACTTCAGTACTGGTTTCGCAGAGCTTTGGTGCAAGGAATTACAGCGAAGTCAGGAGATCTATTTCCACGTGCTTTATTGCAACAGCTGTACTGGCGGTGATGCTGATGCTCTTTGGGCTGATTGGCACAGACTGGCTTCTTTGGATTATCAACACGCCATCTGAAATATTCAGGGACAGTGCCCTTTACCTTGACATCTATATATATGGGCTTATCTTCCTCTTCTTCTACAACCTGGCAACCGGTGTTTTCTCCGCATTGGGCGACAGCAGGACACCTTTTGTCTTCCTTGCAGTATCATCAACGGCTAACATATTCATGGATATACTCTTTGTGACTGTATTTGAAATGGGGGTAAGCGGAGTTGCATGGGCAACATTCATCTGCCAGGGAATAAGCTCAATACTTGCTAATGCCGTGCTTTTCAGGAGGATCAGGGGAATGGAGAAGGGAGACGGTGATCTTAGGCTCTTTGATTTCCGCCTCCTTAAAAAGTTCCTTATAGTTGCTGTGCCATCAATTCTCCAGCAGAGCTTTGTAAGTGTCGGAAACATTATGATACAGACATTGATCAATGGCTTTGGAAGTGCGGTAATTGCAGGATACAGCGCTGCAATAAAGCTTAACAACCTCATAATTACATCAATCTCAACGCTTGCTAATGCAGTCTCTTCCTTTTCTTCCCAGAATATTGGAGCCATGAAATATGAGAGGGTAAAGAGCGGATGGAAAGTAGGGCTCAGGATTGCCTTCTGCTTCATCCTGCCAGTTGTTCTTCTCTTCTGCTTCCTGCCCCGCCTTCCACTCAGCCTGTTCCTTGAAAACAGGGGAGGAGAGGCAATGAATACCGGAACTGATCTTTTAAGGATTGTCTCTCCATTCTATTTTGTAGTTGCCCTTAAGATTATCTCTGATGCAGTGCTCAGGGGAGCCGGAGACATGAAACCGTTCATGGCAGACACGTTCCTTGACCTGTTTTTAAGGGTTGGAATTTCATTTGTCCTTGCTCCATTGTTGGGACCGCTTGGAATATGGCTGAGCTGGCCGATCGGATGGAGCCTTGCAACTGTGATTGCACTCTATTTCTACCTGACTGGGCATTGGAAGAAAACATTCCTCTAGGTTGAATGTTTGCCATTCATATAGTAAAAGAAACGTATGGATGTTTTAGTTATTGATGCCCAGGGGGGCGGAATAGGGCGTGAAGTGATCCAGGCACTGAAAGCAAGGGCCAGGGATGTAAGGATCAGGGCCGTTGGCACTAATTCAAATGCAACAAGCGCAATGCTAAAGGCAGGGGCTGATGAGGGAGCAACCGGAGAAAATCCTGTCAGAGTCTGCTCGAAGGAGGCAGATGTGATCATCTGTCCCATTGGCCTTGTGATCGCAGACAGCATGCTTGGAGAGGTGACAGAAGGCATGGCTCTTGCAATTGCCAGAAGCAGGGCAAAGAAGGTCCTAATCCCATCTAAAGGATGCAATAACTACGTTGCCGGATCAAAAAAAGAGAGCTTGAAAGACATAATTGATGATGTAGTGGAATACGTATTGTCTAATTAGCCTTTTTTCTGCTATTTTTCTTTTCAGCGCTTGGCAGAAGCCAGGCATTTTACTTTTTTTATCCTCATTATGTCCTGTATGGAGCAGGATGCCTTTTTCAGAAGAAAGAGCAGGGGAACCATCTGTTAATCAACTCAGAAGAAATCAGCTTCTCATACTACGGTGAAGCGGTGCTGAAGGATATCACATTCACCCTGGAAAAGGGAGAGTACATCACTATACTTGGAGCAAATGGTTCTGGCAAGAGCACACTCTTGAAGGTACTTGACCTGCTTCTTCCCCCTCAAAGCGGCTATCTTTCCATCTTCGGCCTGGATGTGAAAGAGAGGAAGAATGCTAAGGCAATAAGATCCAGGATAGCCCTGCTTTTCCAGAATCCGGAGTCCTCCATGATAAGCAGGAACGTACTGGAAGAGGTAATGTTTTCATCCCTCAATTTCGGCATTCCTTATGAAGAGGCAAAGGCTAAGGCATTAAGAAGCCTGGAGAGATTCGGCTTAAGTGGCTATGGAAAGAGAGCTGTAAAAGACCTCTCTGGCGGGGAAAAGCAGAGGCTTGCACTCTCTGCGCTCTTTTCTTCTGATCCTGAGATCATAATACTAGATGAGGCATTCTCTTACCTGGATAGAAAAGCCAGGATTCTCCTGGAGAGTGCAATCAATGAAGAGAAGAATAGGGGAAAAGGAATAATAAGTGTCACGCATAGTGCAGAGATTGCATCATTATCTGACAGGATCCTCCTCTTAAGCGGCGGAAGGATAATAAAAGATGGGAAGAGCCCTGATGTGCTGAAAGATATCAGGCTGCTTGAAAAATGCAGCATAAGAGCCAGGGAAGAAGATATCTTCATGGAGGCAGTAAGATGATTGCATTAAAGGGCGCTGAATTAAAGAGAGGATCCTTTACACTGGGACCTCTGGAGCTTGAAATCAGAAGCGGTGAAAGGGTTGCCATCATGGGAAAAAACGGCTCAGGAAAGACAAGCCTCTTTGATGCCATCTCCCTTATGGATCCTTTGACATCAGGAAAGGCTGAAATCAGTGAAAGGATAGCATATGTTCCTGAGTATGCTGAAGACTCCTTCTTCCTTCCGACTGTGCATCAGGAGATCCTTTATTCCCTCAAAGGGCTTGAAAGGGCTGAGGCAGAGAAGAGAGTGATGGAGGTTCTCTCTCTTGTAAGCTTGGACAGCTCATTCCTTGATAGATCGCCTTTTTCCCTTTCGGGAGGGGAAAAGAGGCTTATCTCAATTGCAGCTGCCATGGCTTTAAGGCCATCATTCATCCTCTTTGATGAAAGCTTTTCCGGCCTGGACGGCAAAGGGGTAAAGGCCCTTCGCAAGCTTTTCAGCCATCTTTCTGAAAGCAATACTGGATATATCCTCATAACGCATGACAGCACCGATCTTGATCTTGCCGACAGGCTTTTAGTCATGGATGGCGGAAAAATTGTTTTTGACGGTGAGCCTCAGTCTGCCATGGAAAAGGGGCTTGTTGAAAAAAGCTTTGCTTACAGAAAGAGCATGGAGCTCTTTGGAAAGGCGGTGCTGAGCCTTGATGAGCTGATTGGGATGGTGAAGAATGGATAGGATAAGGCCTTTTTACCGCTTGCTGCTGCTCATACTGCTTATCTCTGCCCTGCTGCTTGCTTCCTCTTTCGCCTGGAATGTGGCTCTCTTCATCCTGATAGCGCTCCTAATAGGTGTCACAGGCATAGACAAAAGAGAGCTTTTCAGGCCACTTTATAAGCTCAGGCATTTCCTTCTGCTCATTTTCCTCCTTAACTCACTGTTCTCTGATGAGGGATCCATTTTCAGCTTCCTTTTCTTCAGATGCTCCCTTGAGGGGATAATCAGGGCTTTCATCATTGTCTACAGGGTTTCCATCATCACTTTGCTTGCTGAGGCATATACCCTTTCAACGGGAATCAGTGAGATAAGCAGCTGCACCTATCTTCTCCTCTTTCCATTGAAGCTTTTCTTCATTCCTGTTGAGAAGATCGCATCTGCCATGAGCCTTGCTCTCTACCTTATTGATGAATTCAGCGGGCAAAGTGAGAAGCTGAAAAGGATCAGGAAGCTCAGGAGCCTGGGAAATGAGGAAAGCCTCAGGGAGAAGATAGTGGGCTATAAAGCGATAGTTATTCCAATCTTCATAATGGCTTTCAGGCGTTCTGATGAACTTTCTTTTGCTCTTGTTTCCCGTGGCTACAGCGCAGGCATGAAAGCTGATGTGGAATTATTGAAATGTGGTATCAAGGAAGTCACTGCACTTCTATTGGCAATATTACTGATTATAGGAGAAATTATATGACAAACATCAGGAAAATCATTATCGCAGCAGCTCTTGCTGCACTATGCGTAATTCTTCCGATGGCATTCCATGCTATTCCGAATGCCGGAATCTTGATCAGCCCTATGCATATTCCTGCCTTCATAGCAGGCCTTACCATTGGACCGTTCTATGGCCTTATTGTAGGTATCCTTGGCCCGTTCCTCTCATCAATACTTACAGGAATGCCAGCTTTCTCTTACATGCCGCAGATGATGATCGAGCTGGCAGCGTATGCATTCTTTGCCGGTATTTTCATGAAGGTGATCCACACATATAACTATATGGCAGACCTCTATATATCCCTGGTCCTTTCGATGATAGCAGGAAGAGCCGTTGCCGGAATCTGCAGGGCCCTGGTATTCTCATCAGGCTCATACTCATTCAATGCATGGCTTGCTTCCTACTTTGCCTCCACATGGCCTGCAATCATAATACAGCTTGCAGTCATTCCAGCTATTGTCTTTGCCCTTGAGAAGGCCCGCCTTATCGAGAAGCGCTACTGATTTTCCTCAGGTCAAGCTGGGAAAGGAGCACTGCTGCGAAAACAAGCAGGCATCCTATAAGCTCAGGAGCACTCAGCCTTTCGGAAAGAAGCACAGCCCCTCCAATTGCAGCCCATACGCTCTCAAGTGAGAGGGCAAGGGTTGCTTTTGTTGCTTCCGTATAGCGCTGGGCTACCGTCTGAAGGGTATAGGCAACGCCGCAGGAAAGGAAACCGGAGTAGGCAAGAGGGAGGGCTGCATCCATGATGCTGCCTAGATCTGGCGTCTCAAAAACCAGCATTCCTGCAATGCAGATGATACCTACAAAGAAGAACTGGAACATTGACAGTACCACGCCATTAAGGTTTTTTGCAGCTTTCTCAATTACAAGGATATGGATTGAGAAGAAGACTGCGCACAAGAAGAGGTAGATATCGCCTTTTGAGATGCTCGATCCACCAGAAAGGCAGAGAAGGTACATTCCAATAAGTGCGACTACGGCACAAAGCCATATCTTCTTCTCTATTTTCCTGCCGAAAATGCGGGAGATGAAAGGAACGATTATCATGTAAAGGCTGGTTATGAAAGCTGCCTTTCCTGCATCCGTTGTCTCTATGCCGATCTGCTGTGCCATTGAAGCAAATGCCAGCGCCACTCCCATTGCCAGCCCACCAAGGACAGAAGCCTTGAAATATTCCTTATTGCCGCGGTGCGCCTTTAAATCTGGTACTGCAAAAGGAATGAGCACCAGCGCACCGAGGATCATCCTGATTCCGTTGAACGTGAATGCCCCGATGCTCTCTGTTGAGACACTCTGGGCTACAAAACTGAGTCCCCAAATGAATGACGTAAGAAGTAAAAGTAATAATGCTCTGCTTTCTTTCATTTCTCTCCCATCTCCTCAAAAACGATAGTTATTATGCTAAAAATGGAAATCTCTTTAAAGGGAGAAATGTAAAACTTTCCTAAATTTTGGCTATTGGCTATAATAGCCTCCATGATAGTGAGATTGATAGGCTGCGGGGCAGTTGGTTCTGTAGTCGCAGAAAAGATACATGGACACTCGGATTTTGCCCTGATAACCGATGAAAGAAGGAAGCAAAGGTACAGGGAAGGCGTTCTGATAAACGGCAAGAGGTACTTTTTTAGGCTGGAAACACCTAATGAGGCTGAGAAAGCTGATCTCCTGATTGTTGCCGTAAAGAACTTCCATCTTTATGGCATACTTGATGAGATTGCACCATTTGTGGGTGAGAACACTGCCATAATGAGCCTTCTCAACGGAATTGATGCAGAGCGCATTCTCTCAGAGCGCTTTGGAAATGAGCGTGTGATTTATTCTTTCATTACAAACCTCTCAAGCAACCATAACGGATTGGAGACTGTCTGCTTTACAGATGGCGGCAAGATAATATTCGGTGAGAAGGACGGGAAAATTACTGAAAGGATTCTCAGGATAAAGGAGCTTTTCGACATTTCCTCTCAGCGCTATGAGATTCCAGATGACATAATCCATGAAAAATGGTGGAAGTTCATGCTCAACACATGTTTCAACACACTCTCTGCGATACTTGATGCGGATTACAGTGCAATATGTGAAAATCCTTTTTTTATCCGTGCTGTGCGCCTGATTGCCTCCGAGTGCCAGAAAGTTGCAAAGGCAGAAGGGGTGAATATCACACAGGATGATATCGAGAAGATGATAAGGACAGTCACAAGCCTGCGTGATCATGGAAAGACCAGTATGCTGCAGGATGTCCAGGCTGGAAGGGAGACGGAAAACCAGTTCTTTGCAGGAACTGTCTCGCGCCTGGCTCATCAGCATTCAATCCCTTCCCCCAATACTGATATGGCTCAAATCCTCTTGGAAGCCAGGAGGATTGTCCTTGCGTAAGATCAATGAGAGCATGAGCTATGAGACGATCCTCACTCTCCTTTGTGAGGATTTCAGGAAGGCATATTCACTCTTTACACGCCTAAGGAATTCTGTGGATATATCAGAGCCCCTTCCGTCTTTTTCAAGGAAGCTTGGCATGATGATGGAAAGAAGTGCGGATGAACTTGAGGATGCATGGAGAGCTGTCAGGGAGAAATACCAGCATATAAGGGCTGAGTTCGAGATAATAGATGAAAGGAGCCCCCTTTTTCCCAGAAGGCTTGCTGAGAGTGAATATCCAGTTCCTTTCATATATGCTCTTGGCAATATAGGCAACCTTGAAAAAGACAGGATTACCGTGCTTGGGACGCTGAGCCCTGGAAAGGAAGCTTCCAGGATAACAGCAGAAGCCGCCCGTTTCATCATAAATAGCAGGATTTCACTTCTAACCCCCTTGAAGCTTGGGGTTTCGAGCATAGCGATAGCCGAAACAATAAAGGAGAGTGCCAATGTGATCGCATTCTCTTCATCATTTGTGACAAAGGCACCAAATGAACGCCTTATGAACCAGATGGCAGACATATATAAGCGTGGGGGGCTTATCATAAGTGTGACAGGACCTTCGCTTGTGGACAGCAAATGGCATCAGGCTGTAAGGAACAGGGCAGTATCGACATTGTCAAAATCCATAATGCTTGTGGAGGAAAAGGATGGAGGGCCTTCATGGAAGATCTTCGACGAGGCAAAGGATGATGTTCCCAAGATGCTGAGCACCCATGTCCTTGACCTTGACGGATACAGCTTCACAAGAGAACGCCTTAAATGCGGAGCCATGCCATATTCCAGGCAGAGCGACCTGAAAAAACTCCTGGGAAAAAAGGAAAGAAGGGGGAAAATCAGGACGGATCTGAGTCTTACCCCGGATCTTTTCTGATTGACCAATAAAAGATAAAAGAATTAGGATATCAAAGCTATGAAAAAGATTAGTGCAGATGATTTAAGGAAAATGTATATCGATTTCTTCGTAAGTAAGGGACACAGCCAGATCAGCGGCGCATCCTTGATCCCTGAAAACGATCCGACAGTCCTCTTTACAACAGCTGGAATGCATCCTCTTGTTCCATATATCCTTGGAGCTGAGCATCCTCAGGGAAAAAGGCTTACAGATTACCAGAAGTGCATCAGGACTGGAGATATTGACAGTGTAGGAGACCCGCACCACCTGACATTCTTTGAGATGCTTGGAAACTGGTCCCTTGGCGATTATTTCAAGGAAGAAGCTATCGAGTTCTCATATGAGTTCCTGACAAAGGTGCTGGAAATAGATCCAGAGAAGATCAGCGTCACAGTCTTCAAGGGCGATGATGAAGTGCCACGCGATGAGATTGCTGCAAAGAAGTGGGAAAGCCTTGGAATTCCAAAGGAAAGGATCTACTACAAAGGCAGGGAAGACAACTGGTGGGGACCTGCAGGCGAGACTGGGCCATGCGGACCGGACAGTGAGATGTTCTATGATACCGGAAGGCCAAAATGCGGACCGGACTGCCAGCCAGGATGTTCTTGCGGAAAATATTTTGAAATCTGGAATGACGTTTTCATGGGCTACAGGAAAGAGGCTGATGGAACATACCATGAGATGGAAAGGAAGTGCATAGATACCGGAATGGGCATTGAAAGGACTGTTGCCGTCCTCAATGGAAAGAAGAGCGTCTACGAGACTGAGATCTTTTCCGGGCTATTAAGCGGAATTGAGAGCCTCTGCGGCAAGAAGTATGGCGATGATGAAGAGGATGACAAGTCAATGAGAATCATTGCTGACCATACAAGGACCAGCGTATTCATTCTCGGAGACCAGAAGGGGATTGCGCCATCCAATGTCGGTCAGGGCTATATACTCCGCCGTCTTATAAGAAGGGCTGTAAGGCATGCCAAGAAACTTGGAATCAACAAGCCATTCCTCTCTGAGCTTGCAAAGATCGTTATTGACCAGTATGGAAAGCCGTATCCAGAGCTTATCGAGCATAGGGATTTCATAGATAACGAGCTTGCAAAGGAAGAAGAGAAGTTCTCTGACACACTGGTCAAGGGTGAGAGGGAGTTTGCTAAAATGCTTCCTAACCTCATGAAGGGAAACAGCAGGGTGATCTCCGGCCGCCTGGCATTCAAGCTCTATGATACCTATGGATTCCCAATTGAGCTCACTCAGGAGCTTGCAAAGGAAAATGGATTCACTGTTGATGTTGCAGGATTCAATGAAGCATTCGAAAAGCATCAGGAACTTTCCCGTGCCGGAGCTGAGCAGCAGTTCAAGGGAGGGCTTGCTGATCACAGCGAACAGACAACAGCACTGCACACTGCAACACACCTTCTCCATGCTGCACTGAGAAAAGTTCTTGGAACGCATGTAGGGCAGAAGGGAAGCAATATCACTGCTGAGCGCCTGCGCTTTGACTTCACACATCCAGAGCCAATGACAAAAGAGCAGCTGAAGGAAGTCGAAGATCTTGTTAATGATGCTATAAAGAGGGATCTGCCTGTAACTGTGAAGACAGAGACACTTGATGAAGCAAGATCAGAGGGTGCAATTGCATTCTTTGATTCAAAGTATGGGGAGAAAGTCACTGTATATACAATCGGAGATTTCTCAAAGGAAGTCTGCGGCGGCCCCCATGTGACACACACAGGGGATATGGGGCACTTCAGGATACTTAAGGAGCAGTCCTCATCCGCAGGCGTAAGAAGGATCAAGGCAGTCCTTGAAAAATAAGCAATGGCATAAAAATGGGAAAGAGCCTAAATCTTTCCCATTTTTTCTCAGTCAACTTCTGATGCAAGCTGTCCGCAGGCTCCCGAGATATCCCTTCCCTTGCTCCTTCGGATGGAATATGATATTCCAAGCTTCTTAAGCTCATTTGTGAAGAGCCTGATATCATTGTCATCAGGGCTTTTGAAACTCATGCCCTCAATAGGATTCCATGGGATGAGATTCACGAGGGCATCCATGCCCTGCAGGAATTTCTTCAGCTCTTCAGCATCCTCTGCTCCCATATTATAGTCTTTCAGCATGCAGTATTCCAAAGTGACCCTCTTGTTCTCATGATGCTGGAATGACAGTATTGCCCGCCTGAGCTGGCTGAGAGGGTAGGTCCTGTTTATCCTCATTATCCTTGAGCGCTTCTCATCATTTGCTGTGACAAGGCTTACTGCAAGCTTGATTGGAAAGCCAAGTTCCGTAAGCTTATGGATTCCAGGCACGAAACCTGATGTGCTTATGGTGATCTTCCTGTATGAGATATTGAACATCTCGGGATTGTGGAGTATCTGTATTGCCTCCATAAGGGGGCCGAAATTATTTAAGGGCTCTCCCATTCCCATGAAGACTATGTGGCTGATATCCTCCCCAAGCTTTAAAAGGTGGACATACTGCTCAATGATTTCTCCAGCATCCAGGTTCCTTTTGAGCCCCATTGTGCCAGTCTTGCAGAATGCGCATCCCATCGCACATCCCACCTGGCTTGAAAGGCAGGCCGTATGCCTGTCCTTTCCATCTGAGAGCCTTACGCATTCGACAGCAAGGCCATCTGAAAGCCTTATTGCGAGCTTCACTGCAGAATCACTTTTTTCGGTTGCAGTCACTTCTGTTGTCAGGGCATTATCCCCAAGCCTTTTCCTCATTTCCTTGCTCAGGCTTGTCATATCCTGGAAGTCTGTCACACCTTTCACAAGGTTGTCACGCACTATCCTTGCCTGGAATTTCTTTTCAAGCGACAGCGTTTCCATCAGCTCTTCAAGCTTCAGTGTGTATAAACATTTTTTCACTTTCTAATTCCTTTTCTGAAAAAAACTAACATAAACAATCCACAAAACTGGCCAGTATATTATTGCCTTTTCTTCTTTACTTTTCAAGCTTAATCGATATAAGCTAAAACCATGCGGTATTGCCGCAAATCTTAATATTGGAGAAGCCAATTTATTTGGTTGAAAAGAAAAAGTGAAAAAGAAAGTATTACTAGTTGCTGTTCTTGCCCTTCTTCTCCTTGCTCCTCTCACTGCTGCCAGCACTAGGGGCACTGCAAGCGACGGAAGCGTTGGCGTAGGTCTTAACCTTGGTACAAATACAGGTCTTGGCCTTAAGTTTGGAATGGGTAAATTTGACGTTATCGCTAACATTGGCGTTGATGCCATGCATATTGGTTCCAATGGTGTTGGCCTTGGTGGAGATATTGGAGCTTTCTATGAAGTCTACGATATCGAAATCGACAGGAGAAACCATTTGCCGGTAACAGTTGGCCTTATGGCTCCTATGGGATTTTTCTTTGGTGAACAGTTTGCAATGAATGTCGGTGTTCTTGCCGCTGCTGGCATTGAGTACACAATTCCTGATGTTCCAATCAACCTGTATCTCCGCTTGGGATTCGGTGTGGATCTTGGAATTACAAATAACGGCGTTGAGGCTGGATTTGGTTTCTCTGGCGGAGTGGGAGCACTCTGGATGTTCTGATTTCAGGACATCAGCAATGCTGAGAAAGGCTTTCGTAATATGGTGCGAAGGCCTTTTTTGTTTTCAGCTCGATTATGACAGCATCATCCTCATAAGTTACGTTAATGATGCGGTCTTCCTTGCGGATCCTGGAAAATATGGAGCCATCAGGGCTTGCTTTTACCGTGATTGAAACCTCTCCGTCTGTTGCGATTTCCTCAAGCTTTGAGAGCAGCTCATCAAGGCCTCTATTCTCCTTTACGCTTGTCAGCACATATGGAAGCCCGGATTTTTTCAGGCGCATTGTATTGAAGTCATCGTATTCTGCGTCCATCTTGTTCAGCACGAGGAGCTTTATCTTGTCTTTTGCTCCGAGTTCCTCGATTGTATTGACTGTCGTCATGAAATTGCTGTAACTGTTGGGGCTCTCAAGATCCTGCACTATTATAAGGGCATTTGCGTCAAGTGCCTCATTCAGTGTTGAGGAAAATGCAGATATCAGGCGGTGGGGAAGATCCTCGATAAAGCCAACTGTGTCTGAAATGAGTACAGTTTCCCCATTTCTAAGCCTGAGTTTCCTTGTGGTGGTGTCAAGTGTTGCGAAAAGCTTGTCTTCAGCAAGCACATCAGAACCCGTGAGGGCATTGAGTATGGAACTCTTTCCTGCATTCGTATAGCCGACTAGTGCAAAGGAGAATATCCGTCCTGAAAGCCTTTCCTTCTTCTGCGTCTCCCTTACTCTTGCTATCTTCTCAAGTTCCCTATCGATGTATGTGATCCTCTGGTCAAGCCTTCTCCTGTCAAGCTCAATCATGCGCTCTCCAGCTCCTCTTGAGCCTTTCACTCCTCCTCTCTGCTGCTCAAGGTTCAGTGTCTTTCCCCTCAGCCTCGGCTTAAGGTACTCAGCTTTTGCCTTCTCTATCTGCAGCATCGCTTCCTTTGAATGTGCGTTATTGCTGAATATTGAGAGTATTACAGCCTCCCTGTCCAGAACAGGAAGGGAAAAGGCTAGAGAGAGGTTTTTCTCCATCCTTGCAGTTATAAATGCGTTTATTACCACGCATTCAGCTCCCGTCTCATCTGCAATGCGCGCAGCCTCCTCAGCCTGCCCCGGGCCTATGAGGGTATTGGGATTTTCCTGCCTGAGTGTGAATGGAATATGGAAGACTACGCGGACTTTCAGCGTTGAAAGGAGGGATCTTATCTCCATTTCCCTGTTATAGGCATTCCTCGTATTCTCTCCAGGCTTTATAAGCGTAATTAAGAGTGCACTCTCATCATTCATAGCCATTAATATTAGCCATAATCCCCTTTTTATGATAGAGTAGTGCCTTGAGGAAGAAAAATGAGTTTAAATTGTGGAATCGTAGGATTGCCAAATGTTGGTAAATCGACAATATTTTCAGCTGTCACTTCAGCTCCTGCAGAGGCTGCTAACTATCCATTCTGCACAATCGATCCTAATGTCGGAATCGTAGCCGTTCCTGATGAACGCCTTGATAGGATCGCAAGCCTTATTCCGCCAGAGAGGAAGATTCCCGCAACAGTTGAGTTCGTGGATATTGCAGGTCTTGTGAAAGGAGCAAGCAAAGGTGAAGGGCTTGGAAACAGGTTCCTTGCTTCCATCAGGGAAGTTGGCGTGATTGCACATGTTGTCAGATGTTTTGATGATCCTGATATCGTGCACGTGAATAACAGGATCGATCCGGCAGGGGACATTGAGACAATCAACATAGAGCTTGCCCTTGCAGATTACGATACGGTGGAAAAGAGATACCAGAAGCAGGGGAAGATGAGCAGGGTTAGCAAGGAGGCGCAGAAAGAGACTGAACACCTTCTTCCAATCTATGAAAAGCTCATGAAAGGCCTTGAAGATGGCAGGAGTGCCAGGTCAATTCTTGAGACAGAGGATGAGATTGAGAGCGTATATGATCTTCATCTGCTGACAATGAAGCCTGTAATCTATGTCTGCAATGTGGATGAAAACTCAATAGGTGAGGATAATGGTTATGTCAGCGCTGTCAGGGAGATTGCCAGGAAGGAAGGGAGCGAGTGCATTGTGATCTGCGGAAAGATCGAAAGTGAGATAGCTGCCCTTGAAAGTGCTGAGGAGAGGATGGAGTTCCTTGAATCTGTCGGTTTGAAGGAGAGCGGACTCAATCCTCTGATAAGGGCTGCATACAGGACTCTCGGGCTCAGGACTTTCTTTACGGCAGGAAAGGATGAGGACAGGGCATGGACATTCAGGGAAGGGGCAAAAGCTCCGGAGTGTGCTGGAATCATCCACTCGGATTTTGAGAAGGGGTTCATCAAGGCCGAAGTGTATAATGCAGAGGACCTCTTTGAATACGGATCAGAGCAGAAAGTCAAAGAAGCAGGCAAGCTCCGCCTTGAAGGCAGGGACTACGTCGTTCAGGACGGAGATATAATGTTCTTCAAGTTCAACGTCTGAAGATCTCATCTGCTATCTTTTTCATTCTTGAGATGGGAACTTTCACAGTTTTCCTGTCATATGTGACAAGGCCGTTTGTTTCCTGTTCCACATCACTGAGCTGGGTGTAGACAGATGCAGAGAGGCCTTTTCCTATATTTGGAATTACATCCCTCATATAGTATTTCTCTATCTCATCTGCAAGCTCTTCTTTCCTTGCATTCCTGTAGGTGAATTTCCTTTTCCCTCCCTTTTCCTCCTTTACTCCGATTCCTCCGAATTCTGAGAGGATGACAGAGCGACCTGACTTATCGCTATGGAACCTGTATGGCCTGAAATAGACATGCTTTGACAGGAACTCTCCTCCTCCCTGGTCATGCCAGCCCGATGTGATGTCCACTGTCCTGGTGCTGTCTAAGGAAAGGACAATATCCAGTATCTTTTTTGAGTCAAACTGCCCCCATCCCTCATTGAATATGCACCACATGGCAATGCATGGCACTGAATAAAGGTATGTTATGCTTTCCTTGATGAAACTGACGTACCTGGCTTTTTCCTCTTCATTCCTTCTTGAGAGTGCCTTTGACCTGGTATCTTTCATGAATGAGCCAAGGAAAAGGGGAAGTGTGACCAGCAGTTCATTGTAGCCTGAGCCTCCGCTGACCATGTCCTGCCAGACCAGAAGGCCGATGCGTGTTGCATGGTAATACCATATGGGGGATTCTATCTTGATATGCTTCCTGACCATATTAAAGCCCATATCCTTCACCATCTGCAGATCCGCAATGATCTCCTCTTCACTTGCGTATGTCATGAGGCTTTCCTTCAGATAGCCCTGGTCAAGTATGCCATGGTGGAATAAGACGCTGTTGTTCAGCGCAAGGCGCTTTCTTCCATTTCCATCAATGATGGTTGAGAACTTCCTGAGTGCTGTATAGCTCTTTACCTCATCACTTCCGTATTTCACCTTGAAGTGGTAGATGTAGGGATCAGAGGGTGACCATGGATGGGGATTCTCAATCTTTATGGTATTCATCCTGTCAGCCTCTGCTTCTATCACCCTGCCATCAATTTCCACCGTTACTTTCCCTCCCTTCCTCTTGTCTGTCACAGGCAGTATCGAGAATGATGAGTTATCGTAATCGGGGGTAACGATAAGTTTTTCTATGTAGTCTTCTTCGACTTCTTCAAGGTATACATCGCTCCATATCCCGCTTTGTGCAGGATACCAGATCCTATGGGGCTTCAGAGTCTGTTTGCCCCTTTCAATGAAAGAAGAGTCTGTCGGATCCTTGACATAAAGCTTTATCTCAAAGCCTCCGTCCTCTATATAGGGAGTGATGTCAAGTGAAGAAGGGAGGTATCCTCCTTCATGCCTGAGGCATTCCCTTGAGTTGATGAAAAGCCTTGCCTGGTAGTCCACTGCAAGGAATGTGAGGATATAGCGCTTATTCTCTTTCTTTTTCAGCGGAACCATGAGACGGTAATAGGCAGTCTCCCCAGGAAGGAGGGTATGCATTTTCCCATTCTTTTCTGTCTCCGGAGAAAAGGGGACAAGTATCTTCCTGTCAAAGATCTCACATCTTCCATCATTAAATCCGTATTCCCATATGCCATTGAGAATGACAGTGTTCTCACGCTCTAGATCAGGCCTTACTTTTTTCATGAATTAATTATAGCAGGAATGGATTGCTTCTGCTAAACTTTTGCTATGGATGAAATGATTGAAATAATCCCATTTAGCAGCACTCTCAGCCATGATGAGGAAGCAAAGCTTAAGCGCATGGCTAAAAGGGTGCATTACAAAAAGGGGGATATCATAAATAAGAGCAGTGAGTGTTCTGGCATATTGGCAATTGCCAGCGGTCATGTCAAGGTCTATTCTGCCATGGAAAGCGGGCGTGATATAACACTCTTTACGCTTTTTAAGCGGGACCTGATACTCTTTACCGCCACTTGCATCTTCCGCGATCTGGATTTTTCCGTGCATATCCGTGCTGAGGAGGATGTGGATGCCATCCTTATTCCAACAGTCCTCATAGATGAGATGAGAAGAAACAATATAGGAGTGTCAAATTACCTTTGCTCGGTCCTCTCACAGTCGCTGAGCGATCTTGTCTGGCTTATTGACCAGATACTTAACAAGCGCCTGGATAAAAGGCTTTCAGCATTTCTTCTTGAGCAGGCAGGAATCAGGAAGTCCACGGAGCTTGAGATGAAGCATGATGAGATAGCCTTCTCCTTAGGCTCAAGCAGGGAAGTCATCACAAGAACCCTGTCATACCTTGAGAAAGAGGGAATAGTCGAAGTAAAGAGGGGAAAGATCACTATTGCTGACATGGAAAAGCTCGAAGAAAGGGCAGGTGACAGCATTAGGTGACTTTATCACTTTCCTTTTTTCCCCCAGATGTTATCTTTTAGCTAGAAGGAGAAAAGAAAATGGCAGTTGAACATATATCAGAAAAAGATTTTGCAGAGAAAGTCCTTAACTCAGAGAAACCGGTCCTTGTTGATTTCTTCGCAACATGGTGCGGACCGTGCAGGCAGATGTCTCCGATCCTGGATCAGATTGCAGGTGAAAGAAGTGATGTGAAGATAGTGAAGGTGGATGTTGATGAAAACCAGAATCTCGCTGCAGAGTTCGGGGTAATGAGCATTCCGACACTCATCTACTTCAAAGGCGGCAAGGCTGTATCCCAGGCAGTGGGTGCAAGAAGCAAGTCATCACTTGAGATGATGCTTGTCTAAGCTGTTGGCACTGTTAGTTTTATCGATTTCCTCCCCTCGTTTTCTATTGACAAGACGAGGGGATTGAATATAAATTACGAACTGTTGTGAAAACAAAGCACTAAATAATACTGGAGGGTAAAAATCTATGGCAAGAAACATGAGTCCTAGATTCAAGCAGTGCAGAAGGCTTGGGGTTAATTATTGTGGTCACCCTAAGGCAATGAAGAGAGCAGGTAATCCTGCATTCGCAAAGAGGAAGAAGCCAACAGACTATTCCAGACAGCTTACTGAGAAGCAGAAGCTCAAGGCATACTATGGTATCCTGGAAAAGCAGCTTCACCGCTATTATGAGAAGGCTCTCAAGTCTTCAATGATGACTGGTGATGCTCTCGTCATCTCTCTTGAGAGAAGGCTGGATAACGTTGTATACCGCATTGGTTTCGGCAATTCTATCAGGCTTGCACGCCAGCTCGTTTCTCACGGTCACATTCTGGTAAACGGAAAGAAGGTTGATATCCCTTCATACCAGATCCAGGTTGGAGACGTAATCAGCCTGAAGGAAAAGTCAAGAAAGAACGAACAGTTCAAGACATGCTTCCTTGGCCATCCATCATTCAACCTTCCTTACATCGAAAGGAATGAAGAAGAGTTTTCTGGCAAGCTTATCAGGATGCCGGAAAGGTCTGAGATTCCAGTAGAAGTTAACGACCAGCTCGTAGTTGAGTTCTACTCAAAGTAAGGTAGAGAGATCAGTCCTTGCCACAGAAGGGCGAGAGAAAGGGGAAAGGTCCATTCCAGATTTACCTCCTCTTTCCGCGTTTTCCCAACGGCTGCCCTCAAAAGGGAAAGCGTCATATCTCTTAATTATGGATTTTCATGGGTTGATTCATTTCAACCCATTTTTTTTGTGCCTACACAATTCTTCTCATTTGCTTCCTGCTTTGTATTTTTTGTGAATTTGCCTCTATTTGTTTGCCAATCGGCAAAGAGATTTATATCATTTAGGTTATGAAGCTAATTTACATTGTTGAGGATCATGAAGTAATACGTAACGGAGTTGTTCAGTACCTTGAACTCTCTGGTTTTGAAGCAAAGGGATTTGGAACTCTTGAAGAGGCAAGGGCGGCTTTCAATGAAAAGACTCCTGATATGCTCATTCAGGATGTAATGCTTCCAGATGGGGATGGTTTCTCTTTTGTCAAGGAAGTGAGGAACAGGAACCAGATGCTGCCGATCATATTCCTCACAGCCAGGATAGATGAATCTGACAAGATCATGGGCTTTGAGCTTGGATGTGAGGATTACATCACCAAGCCATTCAGTCCGAAAGAGCTGGTGCTGAGGGTTGAGGCACTTTTCAGGAGGGCTGACAGCCATTCAGGCACATCGAACTCCGCTTCCTATTCTCTTGGTGGAAGCATACTTACAATTGATGAGGATGAGCATAAGCTCACAATAGATAATGAAGACATTTCACTCACTGCTGCTGAGTGGAGGATCGTTGCATACCTTGCATCCAATTCTCCAAACCTCATTTCAAGGGCACAGATCCTTGAGGAGTGCTTTGACTACAGCTTTGAGAGCTATGAGAGGGTAGTTGACACCCACATAAAGAATATAAGGGCAAAACTGAAGAAGGAGTCCTGGATTGAGACAGTCAGGGGCTATGGCTACCGTTTTGCAGGTAAGAAGATCGAGGCCTGATGATTAAAAGGAATATCTACCTGAGGCTTCTTCTCTCCATTGTAGGGACGACAGTGCTCGTCCTTGCAATGCAGACAGCGCTTCTTTTCATCACTACCAATATTGCAGAAAGGACATGGAAGGAGAAGGTCTTTGATGACTATGTCTCCACTCTTTCCGCAAACTTCAGTGATAATCCCGGAATGTCATTTGCCGATATGCTCTACACTCTGGCAGACAGTGCTCCTGACAGGGTATCTGGTCTCCTGATACGCGATGAGATGGGGGATGTGAGCATATCAATTGGAGCCTCCGCAAGGGGAGACTATATTCCTCAGCCATTTGATGGAGGGCAGCTTTTTGACTCATACCGCTCATCCTCGATGGCTATTCCAAAAACTTTTTCCGTCTCAGTAAACACATCAGATGACTATGTCATGGAAGAGATCAGCGCTCCGGAGTACAAGATAGATATCCACAGCCGGACGATTGCCGGCAACCTGATCATAGATTCGATTGAAGTGAGGAAATCCGGACTCAGCGGAAAAAATGAGATCAAGATACCATCCGTGATAAAGAACAATGACATTGCCGGAACGATTGTGCTGTATAACAATGGCAATGTATATGGCTATATAGACATACTTGTTTTCGATATCGACGTATATGGGCCGACCGAGATGCTCATACGTGATGTTGCAGGCAAGTTCTTCATATTCCTTCCGATAGCAGTGATCTTCTCCCTCGTTGCCGGTTACTTCATTTCAAAAAGGAATGTCAGGATGATCAGGGAAATAAAGAGGGCCCTGAGGGATCTTGCAAACGGAAACTACCATGCCAAGATAGATAAGAAGCTTGTTGCATATGAGGATTTTGAGGTAATTGCAGAGAGCATTGACCAGCTTGGAGATGATCTTGACAGGCACAGGAAATCCAGGCGTGAGTGGCTTAAGAACATCAGCCATGACCTCAATACTCCGCTGACAAGCATGAATATCCTTCTCTCTGGCGCAGAGGATGGCCTTTTCCCATTGAACAGTGACCTGATCAAGGCACTGAAGAAGGAAGCAGATATTCTTGCAGGCCGCATTGCAAGCGTCAATTACTACTCAACCCTTTTAAGCCAGAGGGAGCTCAATACTGTCAGTGCAGATATTACGGAAATCCTTGCCTCCGCAATATATGGAAGAAGCTGCTGCACGCTTGAGAAGGATGATGGCATCCCGCCTCTTGATGTTGACTATGACCTTGTAAAGCGTGCGTTTTCTGAAATCCTTGACAATTCAGAAGAATATGGAGAGAAAGGCGGCACCACATCAATAGCCGTAAGGATGGAAAAAGACGGGGTAGCAGTCTATTTCACAAACCGTGGCCATCTCCCATCTCCACGCCCGCCATTCTTTGAGCCATGGGCCAGGGGGGATGCTTCAAGGCATGAGGGAGGATCTGGCCTTGGGCTTCCTATAGTGCACCAGATAATGGAACTCCATCATGGCTCTGTCGAAATAGATGAACTGGACGGTTTTGTTGAAGTCAGGCTTTTCTTCCCACATGGAGAAAAAAACTGAGCCTCCTGCACTTCATCATCATGAAAGCTCTTTTATGACTGAATCATCTTCCATCCTGAGGATCCTTATCCTTCCATCCTCGTATGCTGCGTAGCTTCTCGGGCATCCGTTCTTTGGAATGCTTATGGATCCTGGATTCAGGAACACTATGCCGCCTTCCTTCTCAAGTACATTTATGTGCGTGTGCCCTGAAAGGAAATGGGTATAGCCTGAGCCTGGCCTTTTTTCCCTGCTGTATATGTGTCCATGGGTAAGAAAAAGGGTATTGCCATCTGCAAAGATGGTGCCTGTTTCGCTCAGGCATGGAAAGGACAGGACCATCTGGTCCACTTCAGCCTCGCAGTTTCCCCTAACTGCAATTATGTGATCGCCAAGCGCATTGAGCTCCTTTATGACTTCTTTTGGATAGTAGTTCTCTGGAAGGTCATTGCGCGGTCCATGGTAGAGTATGTCTCCAAGGATTATGATCTTGTCGGGTTTTACCTCATCATATTTCCGTGCTATGAACCTTGCGCTCGATGCATCTCCGTGTATATCTGAAAAAATTAGGAACTTCATGGCCCTGATTATATGAAATATTCTCCGTTTATGAGAATATAGGAGTATGAACATAATAGAAAAGAAAGTTGGGAAAAAAGATGCAAAAGTGCGTTACTATATCCATCCTTCTTATGGCAATGAAGGAAACAGTGAGATAGTGATACCGAAAAAGCACAGGGCAATCCTCGTGATCCCGGGTGGTGGATACAATCACGTGTCAGACAGGGAGGCAGAGCCTGTTGCGCTTGCTTTCTATGCAAGAGGCTATGAGGCTGCCGTGCTGGATTACTCAGTGGGTGAGAGCATCAGGGATTCTGATCCAATAGCAGAAGCAGCTGAGGCAGTCAGCCTTTTCAGGTCTTTTGAATCTGTTGAGGATGATAAGGTGAGCGCTATCGGCTTTTCTGCAGGCGGACACCTTGCAGCTATGCTTGCAGAGTATGGAAAGAACTTTAGTAATAATGCCAAACTAAATGCGTTAATCCTTTCATATCCAGTAATTACAATGCTTGAGCATGCTCATGCCGGATCGAGGGATATGATAACACAGAATGATGAGAAGAAGCGCAACCTGTACAGCGCAGAGCTTCATGTTGAAAAGGATTTTCCTCCTTCTTTCATATGGAGCACAAGGAATGACAGGTCAGTGGATGTAGAAAACTCCCTTATGATGTATGAGGCCATTATTGCCAGGGACATATATTCTGAGCTCCATATCTATCCAGATGGAAGGCATGGCTCAGCCCTTGCCACAAAGGAGACGGGAGTTGACCTTCCTTATGTCTCCTCATGGCTTGATGAAGCGCTGAAATTCCTTGATTCCGTTTACTTGAGGTAATCAAGCATTCCAAGGCTTGCCCTGATGCCGCTAGCCCATGCTCCTGTGATTCCACGGCTTGTTCCAGCTCCATCGCCTGCGAAGAATACGCCTTCCTTCACCTGGAAATGGTCGTCGCGGTATTCAGGCTTGTTTGCATACAGCTTGATTTCAGGGTAGTACATGATCGTCGATGGATGAAGTATGCCGGGAACGATAGTGTCAAGGTTCTTCATTGCCGACCAGATGTACCTGAGTATCTTTGATGGCATTGCAAGTGATATGTCTGAAGGGCATGCATCAAGGGAAGGCCTGAAATCATAGAGATCCCCATTGAATGTAGCTGCCTTGCTCCTTCTTCCCAGCCTGAAATCTCCAACCCGCTGCATAAGAGGCTTTCCGCCTCCCATCATTGAGGCAAGAAGCCCTAGATGCTCAGCAAAGTCCTGCCCGGAAGCAAGAGGCTCTGTGAATCTGACTGTCTTTAAAAGGGCAAAGTTCACAAGCCCGTTGTTCCTGCTTTCGTCAGCCTTGAATGCGTGTCCGTTGACGCTGTACCATATGTCCCCACGGTTTGTTGCATATTTTTCCTTTACTACATGCGCATTTCCGCTGTTTGTGCAGAAAGTCCTCACTTTTTCCTTGAAATAGAATTTGGGATCGTAGTAATCCTTTACGATCGGATAGTGCTCAAGCCTGGTTTCAACCCTGATTCCGACATCAATTATGTTGTCAACATACGGAACATCCAAAGCCTGCATGACGCTCTGGAGGAAATGGAAACCCTGGCGCCCGGGGGCTATCAGGATTGCCTTATAGCCAATTTCCCTCTTATCTGTCCTGATGACTTTATTCTTATTGTCAATGCTGAGCATCTCCTCTCCAAGGGAAAGTGTGACGCCAGCTTCATCAAGCTCCTTCAGGAGTTTCTTTATCAGCTCAAGCCCTCCGTCTGTGCCAAGATGGGTCTGCCGTATCTCAAGAAGGGAGCATCCAAGACGCTCTGCCCTTGCCTGGTAAGTTGCAATGTTGCTTTTTGAAAGGATATCAGGCTTAAGGAAAGCTGTGACTTCTTCAAGATACCTCTCAGCCTCTTCCTTGCTCCAGTATTCAAGCGGGAATCCGATCGGGAATGTGAAATTCATCTTGCAGTCATTCCTCATGCCGCCTGTGCTGTATGGCCTCTTGTCAAGCATGAGTATGCTTGCCTCCTTCCTCCTTTTCAGTATTGAAAATGCAGCTCCCATTCCTGCCGGTCCTGAGCCAACAATAATAAAGTCGAATTTATCCATATTAACCTCGCCAGAAAAAGAGTTTATAATATATAAAGGATTTATATAAGATAAGAAATAATCTGTTTTTGCCAGAAAATTATGGATAGAAAATATTATATTTGCTTATAATCCTAATTCGGAGTAATATTAAAGTATGAAATATATTGATGTTACTGCTGCAGCAGCAAAATGGGGGCTTTCCGACAGGAGGGTCAGATACCTATGCAACGAAGGGCGCATAGATGGAGCAATAAAGATGGGATGGTCCTGGACGATTCCTGAAGATACTCCGCGACCGCGTGATGGAAGGGTTCTGAGGCAATTCAAGAATATGGATATTAGGCCTGGCGGAGTTGATGTTGACCGCCTTATTGCCTATCAGATCAATATGCCGGTTTCAGGCCTGCTCAAGACAGATAAGAGGATCAGTGCCATAATACTGTCAAACATCATGTATCTTATGGATAAGGATGGGATCATCATGGATGAAAAGGATGTCAAGAGGATTCTCTCCGGCCGCCTTGTCCCATCTGTTTCGCTTGAGAACCATCTTCTCATTATTAACTTCAGATCCTGTTTCCTCTCCCTTCTTGACAGCAAGGATGCCTGGACTGATAAGGACATGCGCGATATCTACAGCCGCCTCATGCAGGGCATTGATGACATTTCATCGAAAACATACCGTGATGGCTACAGCAGGAGGGAAGTCAGGGGTAAGGACAAGGTAAGGGTGGATGTCCAGATGGAAACGCTCTTAGCACAGTATGAGTCCTGGAAGAACCTTAATGGAATAGTTTCTGCCGTAATGCTTTATGGGGAACTTGAGAGGATCTGTCCCTTTGAGCGCTTTCCATCCTTCTTCTCATACCTGGTGCTCTCTGGTGAGATGATCAGGAACAACATCATGCCTCCAATGTTCTCCATTGGCGACAAAGGGGAGTTTGATGGATCATACTTCATTGCCCTCAAGCGTGGAAACTATAAGGATTTCACTTCGTTTATTGAAAGCAGGGTCATAAGGAGTTACCGCTTAAATGTATGATTATGTTTTTAGGAACGCATTAGTAGCAGATGGAACGCTCAATAAGCCATACAGGGCCGATGTAGCTGTTTATGCAGGACTCATCTGCCTTATAGGGAAAGCAAATACCCTTGGTGCAAAACATGTTATAGAGAAGGAAAACCTCGTGCTCTCCCCTGGATTCATAGATATCCACAGCCATGATGATGCAGAAATCCTGATGCATCCGGCTATGGAAGATAAGATTGGACAGGGCATAACGACTGACATCAACGGAAACTGCGGGGTAGGGCTTTTCCCCCTTCTTGAGGAGACAAGGGAGGATCTTGTAACTCTTGTTGAGGACATACTGGGGATATATGATGGCCCCTGGGACTGGAAAGATTACAAAGGATATGCCAGCAGGCTTTCTGGAACTGGAGTCGGCATTAACGTATCTTTCCTGACATCGCATTCTGCACTGAGGATATTCGCCTTGAAAAATGATGTAAGGAGGAAGGCAACTGACAAGGAGATTGATCTGATGTGCACTCTCCTTGACAGTCAATTGAAAGATGGTTCAATAGGATTCTCAACAGGCCTGTACTATTCTCCATGCCTATTTGCAGAAGAGAAGGAGCTTCTTGCACTGCTTGAAGTGGTAAAGGACAATGATAAGCTTTTTGCTGTGCATCACAGGTGTGAGGGTGATGACATAATCCCTTCTGTTGATGAAGTGCTTTCTCTTGCCAGAAAGAGCGGGGTACGCCTTGAGATATCCCATCTGAAGGCTATTGGAAAGAGGAACCAGGGGAAAGTTGATGAAGTGCTTTCAATGATTGAGAATGCAAGGAAGAATGGTGTTGATGTCAAGTTTGACCAGTATCCATATGAGTATGGCTCAACATCGCTCTTTTCCCTTCTTCCTCCGGATATCCAGAAGCTTACAAGGCTTGAGCAGCGGCTTGCAGTATCACTAGAAAATGAGAGGGAGGAGATAAAGGAGGAGATGCTCAATCCTTCCGGCTGGGACAGCATCTATTCCCTAGTAGGCCCAGAGAACATCAGGATGCTTCTGCTTGACAGCAATAAGGAACTTGAGGGAAAGACTCTTTCCGAAATTGCAGGTGAGAGGGGAGAGGATCCTCTTGATGTCCTTCTTGACATCCTTTCAGAAGAGACTGGAAAAGCAGTAATGATGGATATAACAGAGACTGAAGACAACCTTTTGAAGATACTAAGGCATCCTCTTATGGGGTTTGGCACAGACTCACTTTTCTCATCAGAGCCAGCCCATCCAAGGACAAAGGATGCTGCAATGCACCTTTTCAGGGAGTATGTGAGCAGAAAGCACGTACTGAGCATTGAAGAGGCTGTGAGGAAGATGAGCGGGGAGAATGCTGACAGGCTCAGGCTCTCATCAAGAGGCTATATAAAGGAAGGGATGAAAGCAGATCTCGTCCTCTTTGATCCTGTGCTTGGAAAGGTTGACACGGTTCTGGTCAATGGAAAGCTGTCAATGCAGGATGGCATGGTATTGGACAATCTGAATGGAGAGATAATATGAAAGAAAAAATGCTGAGGGCAGGGGAAGATTATCTGGAAGCGATTTTGCAGCTTGAGGGAGAGACACGGAGCAAGGGGGTCAGGATCACGGACCTGGCAAATAAGCTTGAAGTCACGAAGCCCAGTGCGAACAAGGCTATGAAGAGCCTGCAGGAGGAGGGGTACATAGAAAAGGAGAACTATGGCGATATCTACCTGACAGAAAGCGGAAGGAAGAAAGCCATGGATGTGTTCTCAAGGCATTCGATGCTCAAGAAATTCCTATCTGAGTTTCTTGGAGTAAGCATTGACCAGGCTGAAAAGGATGCCTGCCTGATTGAACACTACATCTCAAGGGAAAGCCTTGAAAAACTTAAGGAATATATGGAAAGGGAAGGAAAATGAGTCTATATATCTTTGACATGGGAGAAGTTCTTCTGCTAGGTGTGAATGTACTTGGAAGGCTAGCTGATGAATATGGCCTCGACTATGCTGAATTCAGGAAGGACTATGCAAACTATGCCCGTCCCCTTGATGAGGGCTATATGGATCCCAATGACTATTACAGGCATCTGGAGGACAGGTTCATGATAAGGATAGCAGATGATCCATTTGCCGCTTTCTTTGATCCGGTTTACAACCATCCTGTACTTGAAATGGTGGACCAGCTTCGAAGCAGGGGGGAAAGGTGCGTGATCGGATCAAACACATTCAAGCCTCACTGGGATATGCTCAATGGCCGCTACAGTGAGCTTGCAGGGCATTTTGATGCGCTCTATGCTTCCCATATCATGCATATGTCAAAGCCATATACCGCATTCTGGAGAATGATACTTGAAAGGGAAGGGGTAAATGCCAAGGATGCATTTTTCATAGATGACAAGAGTGAGAATATCCAGGCAGCAGAAAGCATGGGAATCAGATGCTTTGAGTACCACCTGGATAACAGCAGGCTGAAGGAGTTCCTTGCCTTATAGCCTTTCCTCTTCTCCCATAGGGTTGAAATAGAATACTTCCATATTCCTAATGGCCTTATCTATCTCCTCATCCATCTCAAGGGCCATATAATGCTTCCTGGACTCTTGCTTATCAGGATGTGTTACCGGATGCTTTGGAGAAAAGATTACGCAGCAGTCCTCATATGGAAGAATGGATGTCTCATATGTCCCTATCTCCTTTGCAGTCTTTATTATCTCTTCCTTATCCATTCCGACAAGAGGGCGGAGGACAAGGAGATCTGTCATGCTGTCTGTAAAGCTCATTGCCTCAAGGGTCTGGGACGCAACCTGTGAAAGAGCTTCTCCTGTGACAATCGCAGATGCCCTCTTCTCTCTTGCAATCCTTTCTGCTGTCTTAACCATGCTTGCCCTGAACATAAGCGTAGTCTCATCCTGGTAAGCAAGCTTTTTTATCCTCAGCTGGCCATCTGTGAAAGGAACGACATAGAGCCTTGTTCCTCCAAGGTAAGGAGCAATGATTGATGCAAGCGACTTCACTTTCTCTAGTGCCTCATCACTCGTATATGGATAGGCATGGAAGTATATGCAGTCGAGCTTCATTCCCCTCTTGGCAGCCCTTATGGCTGCAACAGGGCTGTCTATTCCTCCGGAAAGGAGGAGCATTCCCCTTCCTGCGCTCTGCACGGGAAGCCCTCCCGGTCCCTTCTCGCTGTCAAGGTAGATATATACATCCTTCCTGACTTCTATATGCAGGGTATAGTCCGGATCCTTCAGGTCGACAGAAAGGGAGGGAAAGAGCTCATGTACAACTTCAGCAAGCTTTATGGAAAGCTCATAGCTTGAAAGCTCAAATGACTTATCTTCCCTCCTTGCATCTATCTTGAAGGTTCCCGTGCTGCCAAATGAATGTTCCTTAAGCACTTGCCTTGCTTTTTCAAGGATTTCCTCCACGCTCTTTCCTGCCTGGTATGAGCGGGCAAAGCCGGTGATGCCGAAAGTGGTGGAGAGTGCTTTGCTCACCCTCTCATCGCTTACCTCTTCGCTTATCCTGAGATAAAGCCTTCCTTTCTGCTTTTCTATGTTGGCATCTTTTCCAAGCTTGTCCTTTATATTGTGCCTCAGCCTCTTTTCAAAGAGTGCCCTGTTGCCGCCTTTAAGCGATATTTCACCTTCTTTTATGAGATAAAGTTTAGAAGCCACTTAACGCCTCCCTTACAGTGCTTATAAGATAATCTGTTTCTTCTTCAGTGTTGTCATCAGAAAGGGATATCCTTATTGAACCCATAGCCCTTTTTGATCCAAAACCCATTGCATCAATGATATTCTCCCCTTTTTTTGCATTGTTTGAACATGCAGATCCAGAAGAGACTGAAATCCCCTTATCATCAAGGATCCTGGCCATAACTTCGCTAGGAAGCCTTGAAGAGGCATTTATGATGTATGGAGTTGTGTTTCCTATGCTGTTGATTTCGCATCCTGCCTCAGCCAGGCCGCTTCTGATCTTTTCTGAAAGCTTTCTTATCCTCTCTTCCTTTTCTTTCCGGTTTTCATATGTTTCCTTCAGTGCTTCTGCAAAAGAGAGTATTGCGGCAGTGTTTTCCGTGCCGCCCCTCATGCCATCTTCCTGTCCTCCTGCACTTGAAAGGGGCCTTATGAGATTCCTGTTCTTTAGGTAGAGCAGGCCGATTCCCCTGGGTCCTGCGATCTTATGCGCGGAAAAGGACGCTGCGTCTATATCCGATCCGGCAAGATCCAGCTCTGCCTTGCCAAGTGCCTGGACTGAGTCTGAAAAGAAAATGATGCCGTGCTTCTGTGTTTCCTCATATTCACGGACTATCCTGCAGAGTTCTGGAATGTCCTCGATTGCTCCATTGACATTGTTCACTGCCATGATGGCAACAAGCCTTGTCCTTTCATCCAGGGCATTCTTAAGATCCTCCGGAGAGACAAAGCCATGTTTGGCCTTCAGTATTACGACATCCCATCCCTTCTCCTTAAGAAGCGGAATGAATGACCTGACGGCATCGTGCTCGATCCTTGAGAGTATTACGCGTCCAGGTTCCTTTGACCATAGGAGGCTCTGGAAGACTATTGAGATGGATTCTGTTGCCCCGCTTGTGAAAAAAAGGCTGCTGCTCCTGACGCCAAGAAGATTGGCAATCTCCTCGCGGGCAGTCCCTATTGCCTTTTTTGCATCCTTACCGGCTTTGTAGATTGATGACGGGTTTGCAGCAAACTTCTCAGCTGCTTCCATGTATTTGCTCAAGGCTCTCCTGCTCATTGGCCTTGTTGCTGCGTTATCAAAATAATTAAGCATGCGTCTATGTTAATGAAGAATAAAGAAGAATTGCAACTCTGCCGGTTTCCCAAAGTCTCTCAATCATGCTATTTTCTTCCTTAAGGGGATGAAGATGGAAAAGAAGATGAGCGTGACTCTTGCATCTGGAAATATTACAGATGTCTATTTTGCTGATAGCCTGAAAGACGTTTCATTGTGGACTGCCTCTTATGGGGAGAATGTTTTCTGGGTGCTTGACTCAAACAGCGCCAGACTGCTTGAGAGCATTCCCAAAAAGAGTATTGTGCTTGAGCCGGGAGAGGTACATAAGAATATTGAAAGCCTTGAGAAAATCATCTCAGAAGCCCTCTCTTGCGGCTCTGCAAGGGATACAAGGTTCATAGCATTCGGCGGCGGAGTAATCTGTGATATGACTGCACTTGCATCATCCCTTTATATGAGGGGAGCCGGTCTTACCCTCATTCCGACAACGCTTTTATGCATGGTCGATGCTACGCTTGGAGGAAAGACAGCAATAGACTATAAGGGAGGGAAAAACCTTGTCGGCACATTCTATCCGGCAGGTGAGGTGATAATCTCTGCAGATACGCTCTCGACACTGCCAATCCGTGAATATAAGTGCGGGCTGGGGGAGGTGATAAAGCATGCATTCCTCTCCAGTGATGACGGTCTTATGAACTTCCTATCAGAAAACAGGGAGAAAATACTTATGCAGGATGATCAAGTCCTGCATGATATGGTTTACAGGTCTCTTCTTGTGAAGAAGGAATTCATAGAAGCCGATCCTCTTGAGACAAGGGGAATAAGGAGCTTCCTGAATCTTGGACACACGTTTGCACACGCCCTTGAGAGCATGGAAGGCTACAGGATAAGCCATGGGGAAGCTGTGGCCTGGGGGCTTGGAAGGGCACTTGAGGCATCCTGGAGGAAAGGCCTTATTGGATCCGGCCTGAAAAATCTTGGCATCAAGCTCCTCAATGATTATGGCTATGATACCGGCTACAGGATAAGCAGGGAAAGCATCCCATCATTCATGTCTGCTCTCTCCAAGGACAAGAAGAAAAGCAATGGAAGCATAAAATTCGTTCTCCTGAAAGGCATTGGGGAGCCTCTGCTGATGGCCCTGGATGATGATAGCGTAAAAGAGATTGTCTTAGCTTAGTGCTTTTCCATCTTTAACTGATTATTTTGTAAACAGTATAACATGCTGGATTTCTCCGCTTTTTTGAGCTTCTGCTAAATTTAAGGAGCTCTTTTTTTCTATTTATCCGCCTTTTCAGTGGTAATTATCGGGTGTATAATCTAGTTAAAGAGTTGTGGGAATGTAACTTCTCATTATATAAAGAAAAACACAATGGAGTGCATATATGGCAGTAACTCAGATAGATGACAAGATCAGGCGTGCAGATGCCATTGCAAAAGCAAGGGGAGAAGCTAAATACGCATCCGATTACTTCTTTGATGGCATGCTCTATGCGAAAATGCTGAGGAGCCGGGAAGCCAGGGCAGAGATCCTGAGCATAAGGACACCTAAGCTTCCAGAAGGCTATTATTTCATCACGGCAGCCGATATTCCTGAAAATGGAAAGAATGCGCTGAACATGATTGCTTCAGACTGGAAATGCTTTGCTGAGAAAGACGTGAAGTATGTCGGTGAGACAATAGGCCTTTTTGTGGGAAAGAGCAGGGCAGTGCTTGAGAGCCTTGTAAGGAACACTGAAGTTGAATACAGCGTCAGGAAGCCGACAGTGACAATCGATGATGCAATTGCCATCGTTGACTCTCCAGTCATTGAAGGCAAGGATGACAATGTCATGTGCACTCTCTACTGCCAGAAGGGAGAGGACATTGACAAAGTCCTGGAAGATGCTGATGAAGTGATTGAGGAAGTCTTTGAAACAGGATTCCAGGAGCATGTGCACCTTGAGACAAACAGTGCGATTGTCACGGAAGAAGACGGCGCATACGTATTCTATATCTCATGCCAGTGCCCGTTCTATGTAAGGAAGTCCGTAGCAGGCCTTCTAGGCATTCCGGTTGAGAAGGTTATTGTAAGGCAGACTACTACAGGAGGGGCTTTCGGAGGAAAGGAGCATTTCCCGGATGTCCTTGCCGGACCTCTGCTTGTTGCAGAGAGCAGGATACATAAGCCGATAAAGCTCATTTTCGACAGAAGCGAGGATATGGAATTCTCAGTAAAGAGGCATCCTTCAAAGGTGATTTACAAGTCAGCCATAAAGGATGGAAGGCTCGTTGGGACAAAAGGTGACATCTACTACAATAACGGCGCATACCTTTCTGCTTCATATGTTGTCCTTCAGCGCGGAGTTTTCCATGCAAATGGCGTCTATGATATTCCAAACACACTCCTGACGGGCTATGGAATGGCAACAAACACATTCCCAAGCGATGCATTCCGCGGTTTTGGCGCACCTCAGACTCTGTTTGCAATCGAAATGCATATGACGCATATTGCAAGGGCTCTCGGGATGGATCCAGCTGACTTCAAGAAGAGCATGTTCATAAAGAAAGGAGGGGAGACCGTTACGAATGGCCATATAGTTGAAGAGGTCATGCTGAACGAGATGTTTGATAACATCGCAAGGGAATCTGACTATTACAGGAAGAGCAGGGAGTATAGCTATGGCTCAGGAAAGGGAATAGGAGTGAGTTTCTATAACCACGGAGGCGCTTTCACCGGTAATGGTGAGCAGGCAATCATAAAGGCACATGCAAGGCTGAGGAAAGAGGGAGAGAAAGTCACGATTGAAGTAGGATCTACGGAGATGGGACAGGGATTCCAGACAGCATTGAGAAAGATTGCTGCCGCAGTGCTTGAGATACCAATTGAAAACATAGATTACCCGAATCCTGATACCTCAGTGGTCCCAGATTCAGGCCCTACTGCCGCTTCACGTTCCACAATGATAGTTGGAAAGCTTATAGAGCGCTGTGCAGCAGAGATGAAAGAACGCTGGAGTGAAGGGGACTTCTCTGTTGAGAAAGAGTACGAGCATCCTGAGGGATTCCCATGGGATCAGAATACTTTCAGGGGAGATGCCTACCTCGGATACGGCTGGGGAGCTGCCATTGTTGAAGTCGAGATAGACAGAAGGACGGATGAAGTGAACGTGAAAGGGATCTGGACCAGCCATGAGATTGGAAAGGCTATTGATGAGCTGATTGTGCATGGGCAGATAAACGGCGGGGTAATACAGAGCCTCGGATATGCTTCAATGGAGAAGATGGAAAACAGGAATGGCCACTTTAGGCAGAAGAGCATGTCTGACTATGTTATCCCGACAAGCATGGATTTCCCAAAGCAGTATTACCATATCCAGGATAACCCTTATGAGTTCGGGCCTTTTGGTGCAAAAGGAATGGGAGAGCTGGTATTCAACGGTGCAGATGCAGCATATGTGGATGCACTTGAAAGAGCTATTGGAAAGGACCTTTTCAGGATACCGCTGCCAGTAGAAGATATTGAGGAGGCACTTGAAAATGCTTAATGACAGGATTGAATTCACACTCAATGGAAATAAGGTTGAGTATATCGGAGATCCGCTGAGAAGGCTTATTGACGTCATAAGGGAGGACTTCGGATATACAGGAACAAAGGAAGGATGCGGAGAAGGAGAGTGCGGAGCATGTTCCATCATAAAGGATGGAAAGCTCGTTACCAGCTGCATCATCCCGGTCGGATCTGTAAACGGATCTGAAATCTTCACCATTGAGGGAATAAGGGATACAGAGCTTGGCAGGATAATAATTGATGCGTTTGCAGATGGAGGGGCTGTGCAGTGCGGATTCTGCATTCCCGGAATGGTTCTTGCTTCCTATGTCCTTCTCAGTGCAAAGTCAGAGCCGAGCGAAGAGGAGATAAGGAATGCCATCAGCGGGAATATCTGCCGCTGCACTGGCTATGACCTCATAGTTGAGAGCATCAGGTTAGCAGACAGAAGGAGGAATAATGCCTAGATCTTGTTATATTCCAGAAACACTTACTGAAGCACTAGAAATAAGGGCAAAGACTGGAGCTATCCCACTTGCAGGAGGCACAGACCTGATGGTGCAGGCTAAAAAGGGAATAGGTATTACTCCTGTTTTCCCAAAGCCTGTGATGATAATATCGAATCTTGCTGAGCTTAAGGGAATAAGGGTGGAAGAGGATGGAACCCTGGTTCTTGGAGCACTTGCTACAAGCAGTGAGATTGCAGGCGATGAGAGGGTGTTTTACCATATAAGGACCGCTGCCTCCAAAATGGGTGCTATCTCCCTGAGAAACACTGCCACAATAGGAGGCAACATAGCAAATGCATCTCCAAAAGGTGATCTTCCGCAGCCTCTTATCATGCTGGATGCAGATATCGTGCTTATAAGCATCAACGGCGAGAGGGTGATGAAAGTTGATGAGTTTATAACCGGCGCCAAGAAGACTGCACTCCGTGATGATGAGATTATTAAGGAAATAAGGGTGAAGCCAGTAGAGGCAAACTATCTCTTATACCACAAGATCGGAACAAGGAAGGCCAATGCCATAAGCAAGCTCTCGCTCTCTGCAATGGCATTAGTTGAAGATGGAATTGTAAAGGATTTCAGGGCATCAAGCGGAGCTGCCGGAGATAAGGTCAAGAGATCGAGGGAAGTGGAGAGCATGCTCATTGGAAAGCAGATAGGGGAGCTTCCTTCCCTTGTTGATGAATTCACATCAGCATGGGATAAGATCATAAGTCCTCATGCAATGCCAAAGTACAGAAGGGCGACAACAAAGAGGCTCTTAAGCTATTTCATCGGAGAGATTGCCAGAGGCAGGGAACCTGGAATAATTGAATAAAGGAGGATTTATGAGGGAGCTGAAGAGACCTGGAACACTTCAGGATGCGCTGAAGATGGATGGAGTATTCCTTTCAGGGGGAACTGAATGCCTCCGCCTTAATTCTGGTGTGGCTGAAAAGGAGCCCCTGATAGATATCCTTCCCCTGCTTGATTCAGGCATAAGGAAGGATGGAAGAGAGGTTTCAATCGGAGCAGGAGCCACATTTGCAGATCTCATCGAAAGTCCCCTGGTTCCTGAGTGCCTGAAAAGGGCATTAAGGTATATGCAGTCCCCTGAGCTCAGGAATGCTGCAACAATAGCTGGAAACATAGGGGCAAAAAGGGATGACTCATACCTTATCCCAACTTTAGCTGCATCAGGCGCAAAGCTTAGCGTCATGACACCGGATGGGGAGGCTGTATGCTCCATAAGGGAATTCATGGAGCTTCAAAAGGCTTTGATCACTTCCATTGTGATTGACTGCAATGCTGAGGTGCGGCAGTTCAGGGAGAGCAGGACAAGCCATGCCCATGCAATCGTTACACTGGCTGAAGGGGATTCTCTCTGCTATGCCGTAAAAGGATCAGGAATCTTTTTTGACAGGAATATTAGTTATGCAAGCGACATGTATGGCTCAGCAGAATACAAAAAGTACCTGGTTGATCTTTTCATAGGAGGCTCATTATGAGAGTGAATGCAAGGATAAACGGAAAGAACAGAGTCCTGTTTTCTGATGATCCGCTGAAAGATCTGAGATCCGCCTTATATTCTGCAGGATGCAGCAGCGTCCGCGACAGCGATGACCGCGAAGGCTTTACAGGAAGCGATACTGTCATCTTCAATGGCAGGCTGATGTATTCAAACCTCATACCGCTGTTCAGGGCAGAGGGGGCTGAGATATATACAGCTGAATCGCTGCTTGTTGGCCGCAAGATCAATGATGTGCAGCGTGCCATGATTGATTCTGGCATTGTCCAGAGCGCATATAACAGCCCATCTGCAGCACTTATTCTCACATACCTTCTTGAGAAGAAGCCAGATGCTGGGAAAGAGGATGTGAAAGAGGCGCTTTCCGGCCTGTTTGTCCGTGATGCCGGATATGAGCACTATTACCTGGCTGTGAAGCTTTGCCAGGAAAAGAGGAAGTATGGTGAGTATAAAAGCAAGATCGCACCATCTTTCAGGGAGAACCTGAGCTATGTGGGAAAGGCTACGGGGAAGATAGATGGAGAGGCCCTTGTCTCAGGAGAGAAAGTGTTTGTTGAGGATAAGGTCCTTCCAGGCTATTCTGTTCTGAGAATACTAAGAAGCCCATATGCACACGCATATATAAAATCCATAGACACAGAGGAAGCTGAAAAGCTTGAAGGAGTAAGCGCTGTCTTTACGTGCTTCAATGTTCCTGATGTCTATTACATGCAGGCCGGCCAGGGCAATCCTGAGCCGAGTCCGCATGACAGGAGGCTTATAAACAGGAAGGTAAGGCATGTAGGGGACAGGGTTGCAGCTGTCGTGGCTGACAGTGATGAGATAGCTGAAAAGGCCCTTTCGCTTATCAAGGTTGAGTATGAGCCTCTTGATGCTGTGTTCACTGTAGAGGAGGCCATGGCTGAAGGTGCTCCTTTAGTCCATAACGGAGTTGTTGAATACAGGTCCGGAGCACCTGATGATCTCGATGAATACAATAAGAGTGCCAATGAGCTTGATGGAAAAGTGATATACCAGTTCCCTCTCCATGGGGATATAAGGCACAATATAGCAGCCGGTGCCCATGGCGGAATAGGTGATGTGGAGAAAGGATTCAGGGAAGCTGATGCAGTTGTGGATTCCACCTACCAGACAAGCCAGGTGCAGTGCACTCCCCTTGAGCCTCATGTATGCTACAGCCGCCTTGAGAACGGGCGTCTTGTGCTGCACTGCTCTACGCAGGTTCCATACCATGTAAGGCGCATTGTCTCATGGGTGTGCCAGATTCCTGAACACAAGATCCATGTAATAAAGGAGCGTGTTGGCGGCGGCTACGGCTCCAAGCAGGACATTCTTGTGGAAGACCTTACAGGATATGCCACATGGATAACCGGCAAGCCGATATATTACCGCAACAGCAGGGAAGAGGAATTCTGGGCAAATTCCACAAGGCATCCGATGAGAGTGAGGGTTAAGATGGGCGGCAGGAAGGATGGAACCATTACTGCCATCTACATGGATGTCAGGGCAAACACAGGTCCATACGGAAACCACTGCCTCACAGTGCCGATGAACGCATCAAGCAAGACCCTTCCAATCTTCAAGGTGGATAACATGTACTACGACCTCCTTACGTATTACACCAACATTCCACCTACCGGCGCCTATCAGGGATACGGAGCACCGAAGGGTTACTTTGCAATTGTCAGTGCCCTTGGAGAGCTTGCGATGAAGCTCGGCATTGATCCTCTGATGATGGCAAAAAAGAATATAGTGCACAAAGGCTACATGCTTGAGATCCTCAAAGGCCTTGGGGAGGGAAGGGAAGGAGCTGTCGTTCCTGTAGGATCATGCGGACTTGAAGAGGCCCTGGATAGGGGTGCCAGGATGATAAACTGGGGAGTCAGGGAAAAGAGTGAGGATCCTGACTGGGCAATTGGAAAAGGCTTTGCAATGATACAGCAGGGCTCAGGCCTTCCCGGCCTTGACCATTCAAACTGCGAGATAAAGCTTGTAAGTGACGGCACTTTCCTCGTACTCTCTGGCGGAGCAGATATCGGAACTGGGCTTGATACAATCAGCGCAAAGTGCTGTGCAGAGATAATGAAATGCCCTCTGGATAAAGTCTCTGTCGTATCCGGAGATACCGATGCATGCCTTTTTGACACCGGTGCATATGCATCAAGCGGAACATACTTCAGCGGAAATGCCTCCTTAAGTGCAGCAAAGGACCTGAGGAAGAATGTCCTGAAGGAAGCTTCCCTGCAGATGCAGGAGGATGTGGAGGATCTCTATCTTGAATTCCCTGGAAAAGTCGTTTCGAAAAAGAGCGGAAAAGAGATTGGCTATGCAGAGCTGATACACACTGCCCTCTCTGGGGATGGAAGGGGAGCCATCGTTGGAAAGGGTGTGTTCGTTACCCCGAATTTCGCCATTCCATACGGTGCACATTTTGCAGAGGTTGCAGTTAACAGGAAGACAGGAAAGGTCAAGGTCCTCAAATTCTATGCCCTTCAGGATGCAGGAACTCCTATAAATCCAGAGCTTGCACTCTGCCAGATGTACGGGGCTGTGCAGAAAAGCATTGGGCATACCCTTTATGAGGATATGGTTCTCGATAAGAGCGGACGCTGCATAAGCGCTAACTTTACAGACTACGGGGCTCCGATGATTGAAGAAGCGCCGGAAGACTTCAAGTCTGTGCTGATCGATGTCAATGATGACTATGGCCCATTCGGGGCAAAGTCCATTTCTGAGATCGCTACAAATGGAGCTGCACCTGCAATCAGCATGGCAATAGCAGATGCTGTAGGCGTATGGGTTAAAAGCTGGCCTATAACGCCTGAAAAGATCTTAAGGGAGATGAAGAAGATCTGAAACGATTTTCCCTACCAGAGCAAGATCTACATCCCTTTCTTCTTCTGCATAGGAGAGGAAAGGGTTTATTATTGCCCCTGCTGCTGCATCCAGCCTGATTTCATTGTCAACGCTGAATTCTGGAAGGAGGGAGGCAAGGTAGTATTTTACCGAGTCCCTCAGTTTCCTGATGAATGAGAACCTGTTCCTGATATAGAGGAGGGCCTCTATTTCCTTCCTGTTCTCATTGAAAAAGGAGAGGAACATATCAAGGTATCCTGAAAGATCCTGCTCTTCATCAAATGCCAGTGTTTCTGAGATTATCCTGTTCTCTGCCTGTTCAATAAGGTCATCAACACGTTCATAGAATGCATAGAACGTACTTCTTTCAAGGCCAGCCTGCTCTGTAACTGTCCTTACTGAGAGATTCTCCCCTTTCCTTATCAGGTCAAAGAGGGCATCCTGCATCATGTATTCAGCACTGCTGGTATTCTCATCCCTGTATTCAAGTACGAAAGCGTATCTGTTCATTTATTACTCCTTTATGAAAAATCAAGATCTTCCAGGATGTCAACATTGCTTTTGGAGCCGGAGAAGAAATCTCCTTCTATTGCGCCCTCCTGCTCTGCGTTAACTATATCCACAAGGCTGAGATCAAGGTTGTTCAGGAAATATGGGCATCTCCTGCTCTCCATTTCATAGGCCCTTATGCTTTTGCTGTTCCTCAGTATGAAGAGTTCATCCTCAGCCCTTGTAAGTGCAACATAAAGGCATCTTCTCTCCTCCTCAACTTCGTCGGGGCCATCAGCATATGCACGCTCTGTTGGAAAGGAATAAGGGGAGACATCAATGCAGTATACGCATGATGCTTCAAGCCCTTTTGCTGAATGTATGGTTGAGAGCACAACATAGTCATCTGTACTCTCATCCCGCCTTAATGTCTCTTCAAGGCGCGGGGAGAGGACGAAATCCGAAAGGAATGAATCGAGTCCTTTTGACCGCTCTGCAAGGGAGAAGAGCACTTCAAAATCATCTTTCCTGTGAGCCCACTCGTCCTTGTAGATTATCTTGAGCCGTTCTTCGAGAGCCTTGTAAGATGCCTTTACAGCGCTCAGGGCACTTCCCCTGTTATCATTAACTGATGAGAGCGTATCTGTAATGATCCTGGGTGTCTTCATAAGCTTGAGGGCCTTTATTGCATCATCTGCATACACTGCCTGTCTTACAGCTTCTATGTATTTCTGTGCGCTTTTTTCCCCGATTCCCCTGAAAAGGGTGAGAAAGCGCATCCATGCAATCTCATCCCTTACATTCAATGTGACCCGTATCGGGGCAAGCACGTCCCTTATGTGCTTTGATTCCATAAGCGACGATCCGCCATAGAGGCGGTAGGGGATATTCATTTCAAGGAATGCTGTTTCCGTTTTCCTCAGTCCATGTACAGTCCTTGAAAGGGCCATATGGTCATTATAGCTGCAGTTCTTCTCCCCAAGGCTCCTTATTATGTTCTCTGCTATGAAGTTTGCTTCCTCATACCCGTTATCCGTATGTACAAGTTTCGGCTTCTCTCCGCTTTCTCCCTTAGCGGCTATGAGCTCTTTCCCGTATTTGAGCGGGCTCTCCCTCAAAAGCCAGTTGGAGAGGGCAAGGATTTCCGAATAGCTCCTGTAATTGGTCCTCAGCTTATATGCTTTTGACATTGGCACAAGGGATGTGAATGAGTGTATTGACTTGAAGTCTGCTCCCCTGAAGCCGTATATGCTCTGGGCATCATCCCCGACTGCATAGATATGGGAGTTTTCATAGAATGATGAGAGCAGGTCGTATTGCAGTGGATTTGTATCCTGCATCTCATCAATGAGGATGTGCTCATATCTTCTTGTAATGTATGTCCTGGCTTTCCCATTTGTCTTAAGCGTCTTTGAAACGGTATAAAGGAGGTCATCATAGTCAAGATACCTGTGGCTTCTCTTGTAAAGGACATATCTTTCTATCGCATTCCTGTAATGCACTGCGTATTTCTTTATGTATTCATCCAGTTCCGCTTCAGCATATGTGCGTTTCATCTTGGTCCGTATCGCATCTGTAAGGCTCCTTTTCGTGTTGACCATGTATGAGTAGACGTCACGGATATCAGAACCTTTTACCGGAATGGGATTATTCTCATCATGGGCAAAAGTGTAGCGGAATATGCTTTCTGAATCATCCTCATCCAAAAGGGAATAGGAGGCCTCACTGAATATTGACGGATTGCTCTTTATAAGCTCAAAGCACCATGAGTGGAAGGTTTGCCCGCTCAGTCCGCTTTTTTCCCTTATGTCTGTCTCACTCTTTATCCGTTCTGCAATTTCCCTTGCGTTTTTGCGTGTGAAGGAAAGGATCAGTATCCTGTCCGGCCTCACTCCGTTTTCTATAAGGTAAAGGGCACGGGCAATGATAACTCTTGTTTTTCCGCTTCCTGCCCCTGCAAGGACGAGAATATGCTTATCTTCTGCAGTGACTGCAGCCTTCTGCTCCTCATTGAGAGATTCGAAATAATCCATAGAAATAAAAATAGCATATAATCTGGAAGATGTGCATATTCTCCACTTTGCTCAATTTCCCTGTTTCAAAAAGTTTTCCATAGTTTTAGAATCCATGGCATGGAATTTGAATTTGAACGTCTTGATCTGGCTCTGCCGGATGATGTAATTGTACTTATAAGGAAATCATACGATGAGCTTGCAAGGAAAGAGTTCTTCGCTTTTGATCCTGACTCTGACGGTCCAGGCCTTTTGAAGCTGAAAGGATATCTCTATGAGGCCAGGGTAAAAGGGGATGGGACACTTGCAGCAGTCATATATCTTGCCTTTCCACATCCTGATAACCCTGCTGCAAAGGATCTCCATGTCCCTGAGAGTGAGCTTGGACAGCTGAAGATCGCGGTTACCCGTAAAGACTACCGTGGAAACGGGCTTATGGGGCGCCTTGCAGCAATGGCAATGGCGGATGCAAGGAAAGAGGGGATAAAGTATCTCTATGCAACCGTTCATCCGGAAAACAGGGCCTCAAGGAATAACCTTGAAAGGGCAGGATTTTCCCCTGCACTGCAAAAGGAAATGTATAACGGCCTTTCAAGGTATATAATGTTTATCGAATTATGATGCAAAAAAAGTTGAGTTAGGCGCACCGGGGGTGGTAAAATAAAAACAGGAGAGGAGGTTTGAAAATGAGATATCCTATCATAACAATTGGAAGGCAGCATGGATCAGGAGGAAGGACCGTAGCTGAAAAGGTTGCAAAGGAACTTGGGATTCCATTATATGACAAGCTGCTTATCCAGCTCATTGCAAAGGAAAGCGGTTTTGCAGAAGAGTACGTGAAAGATACTGACATGAGGAAGATACAGTCCTTCTTCTATGGCATGTATATCGACAGCCGCAATCTTCCGCTTGAAGACCAGCTCTATATTGCCCAGTCAAAGGTAATCAAGGATTTAAGTGATAAGGGTCCATGCGTTATCGTAGGGCGCTGCGCAGACTATGTCCTCAGGGAAAGGAAGGATGTGCTGAATGTCTTTATCCATGCACCGCTTGAAGAGAGGATCGAAAGGGTCCGCGACACTTACCACGAAATTGAAAAGGACTATACCAAATACCTGAAGAAACTCGATAAGCAGAGAGGCAATTACTATAACCACTATACTGGAAGGAAGTGGGGTACAAGTGACAATTACGATCTCGTCTATTCGACACATCTCGGAATAGACAGTGTCGTTAAATCCATTGCAGAATTTGCAAAGGGTGAGTGATGGAAAACGGGAACAGTTTGATGCTGTTCCCGTTATTGTTTTACTTCCTTTTCTCAGTCTTTAAGGCCTTTTATATATTCATCCATGTTGTTTGCTACGATCTTTGCATAGCTTACAGCCTCAACTACCGTTTTGGCTCCAAGAACCACATCTCCTGCTGCGAAAATGCCGGGGTGTGTCGTCTCTCCCTTTTCATTTGTCAGGAGAAGTCCGTTCTTAGATGGCTTGAGGCCTTCTGTAGTATCCACAAGCTTTGATTTCGGTCCCTGGGAGATTGCTATGAAAGTATTGTCTGCATGCACTGGATACAGCTCATCGCTCTCTCCTATGATCTCTCCATCCTCATTTACGATGTTCTTCCTGAATACAGGTCCATCCGGTGTGATATGGTCAACTTTCATGCAGTATTCGAAATTAGCTCCATCAAGGGCAGCGTAATCCTTTTCTTCCTCGGATGCATCGATCCTGTTGCGCCTTGCATAGATTGTGACATTCCTTTTTCCGCTCCTGAGGATTGTCCTTGCCACATCCATGGCTGTGTTTCCTGCTCCGATGATCGCAATATCCTCTCCAAGGTCATATGCAGAAGGGTTTACCAGGAAGTCTATTGCAAAATGCACATTTCCAAGGCTTTCACCAGGGACTCCGAGCTTCTTAGGCCTCCATACTCCTGTTCCGATGAAGATTGCCTTGTAGCCATCCCTGAAGAGGTCATCAATGACAAGAGCTCCTCCAATTGTTGTATTGGGCCTGATCTTTATTCCAAGAGAAAGCAGCTTTTTCTTGTAGCGGTCAAGGATTGTTTTTGGCAGCCTGAAATCTGGAATGCCATACTGGAGGACTCCTCCGATCTTGTCCCTTGAATCGAATATGGTCACATCATAGCCCTTCTTTGTCATTTCAATTGCAATTGTGATTCCTGCCGGTCCGGCACCGATTACAGCCACCATCTTTCCATTCCTTGGTGCTGTTTCAATCTCAATGTTGTCAAGCACTGAATTTGAAATGTAGTTCTCAATGCTCGATATGTGTATTCCCTGACCTCTTCTTGCAAGCACGCAGTGCCCTTCACACTGCTTCTTGTGATCACAGACAAGGGAACAGACGACAGAAAGCGGGTTGTTCTCAAAAAGCATTGATCCGGCATCCTTTACCTTTCCTTCCTTGAAAAGCCTGATCATTTCCGGGATGTTTGTGGAAATAGGGCATCCTGTCCTGCACAGCGGTTTCTTGCACTGCAGGCAGCGGTTTGCCTCTTCAATAACATGAACCATTTTTCTTTTATCTCCTTTGCGTTTTTCCAAGAGATAATTTACCACTCAAGAAGTGGAATGAAAAGATGGAAATGAATTAATTTACCAATTTTCACATAAAATATTTTCTTATCGATAAAAGATTAATTAATTACCGGCCTCCAGTTAATACCGTGTGAAATCCATGTTTACGGAATATGGAGGAGAAGGGCAAAATGAATAGGGGAGACTGAAGGTGATCATTTAAAAAAGGGCAGCTGATGCCACCCTTTATGTCATTTGAAATAGTCGACAGCGCCCTGGAAGAACCGTATGCCGTCGTATGATACGGCATTCCTGTAGAGATCAGGTTTTGCCCTCTCTATATGGCCCATTCTTCCAAAGACTTTCCCATCCGGGCTTGTAAGGCCTTCGATGGCATATACAGATCCGTTTACGTTGTACTCTATATCCATAGTGGCATAGCCATCAAGGTCAACATACTGAGATGCAACCTGCCCGTTCCTAAAGAGATCTTCAGCCTGCTTTTCAGATAAGAGGAGCCTTCCTTCCCCGTGGCTTACGGGAATGCTCTCTATATCACCAACACTGTAGTGCATGAGCCATGGGGATGTGGCGGTGACAATCCTTGATCTTATGATCCTGCTCTGGTGCCTGCCTATGGTGTTATAGGTGAGGGTAGGGCTATCCTGACTCAGCTTCTCAAATTTCCCGCTTGTGATAAGCCCAAGCTTTATAAGGGCCTGGAAGCCGTTGCAGATTCCGCCAGCAAGTCCATCCCTTTTTCCAAGCAGATTCTCGATTTCCTCCCTTACTGCCCCGTTTTTCAGGAATGCTGTGATAAATTTTCCAGACCCGTCAGGCTCATCTGCTCCGGAAAAGCCACCGGGAATGAAGAGGATGTTTGCCTCCTTAAGCCTTTCAGCAAAGCCTGCAATGCTTTCTTTGAGGCGTTCTTCATCCATATTGTTCACTACAAAGACTTCAGCCTCTGCACCGGCTTTCCTGAATGCCTTTGCCGTGTCTATCTCACAGTTGGTTCCCGGGAATGCCGGAATAAGCACCTTCGGCATGGAAGCCTTTGTAATTGAGAACCTCTTTTCCCTGATGCTTTCATAGCTGAGGGTCTTGACTGCCTTTGCTCTATTTCCATCCTTCATCGGATAAATGCCTTCAAGCGTGCTCTCATATGATTCAAGGAGTTCCATAAGGCTGTATTTCCCGAAATATGGGGCCTTGACTGTATAGCCAAGGAGGATTGCGTTATCGAGCTTTTCCCTGGACTCAGCAATCATGGAATAGCTGTCTGTAAATTCCTTATGCCCGCTGTAAAGTGATAGGCCAACCATATTGCCGAAAGCAAGCTTTGCAAGAGCCACATCAATATCTCCATACGGAACTGTTGAAGAGGAGATTACGCACTCTTTCGATATGATATCCTCAGCCCGGCTGAAGTATTCTTTTATATCCTCTCCATCCTTCCTTTCTATGAGGTAGATATGGCTTCCGCTTTCTTTCAGCTCAGGGGTTTTCAGGTCTTTCTTGTCGATTGTGCTGACTGCGAAAGAAACAAGTGTATTCGGTACGTCAATATCCTCAAACGTTCCGCTCATGCTGTCCTTTCCGCCGATTGCCGCACACTCACTTTCAATCTGGGCATCAAGTGCGCCAAGCAGGCTGGCAAGTGGCCGTCCCCATTTCTCCCTGCTTTTCCCAGGCTTTCCAAAGTATTCCTGCAGGCTAAGGTATGTCCCTTTCCTTCTTGCACCTGATGCAATGAGTTTTGCTATGGATTCAAAAACCGCAGTCTTTGCGCCAAGATAGGGGCTTAGATTGCTCAGATACGGATCATAGGCATATGAAAAGACGCTTGCAGTATCCACATCCTGATTATCAGAAGGGATGAGGGCAGCCATGGAAAGGGCTGGAGTTTTCTGGTATTTTCCTCCAAATGGCATTAAAAGGCTTGATGCTCCAATTGTGGAATCAAAGCGTTCAGAGAGCCCCTCTCTTGAGCAGTGCTTCAGGCTTTTAAGCCTTTCCTTCAAAGGAGCAGGGGAAGCTGAAGGAATTTCCTTTTCCATTTCTACGAGCACTTTGGTCTCTTTTTTTGCTCCGTTTCTGTCCAGGAATGACCTCTCAATATCTACAATGCTCTTTCCTCTCCATTTCATTACAAGCCTTTCATCTCCTGTAACGCAGGCAACGGCAGTAGCTTCTATGTTCTCTTCTGCTGCCAATCTGATGAACCTATCGGCATCCTCAGCCCTTACTACAGCTGCCATCCTCTCCTGGCTTTCAGAGATTGCAAGTTCAGTGCCATCAAGCCCCTGGTATTTCTTTGTGACCTTATCCAGGTCTATTTCAAGGCCCCTGGCAAGCTCTCCGATTGCAACTGATACCCCTCCAGCTCCAAAGTCATTGCATCTCTTTATGAGTCTTGATGCCTCGCTGTTCAAAAAGAGTCGCTGTATCTTCCTCTCTTCAGGTGCGTTTCCTTTCTGCACTTCACTTGAGCATTTCTCAACGCTCTTTATTCCATGGCTCTTGCTGCTTCCTGTTGCGCCTCCGATTCCATCCCGTCCTGTCCTTCCGCCAAGAAGGATGACAATGTCTCCTTCTTCCGGTTCAAGCCTTACGACGTTTTCCTTTTTCACTGCAGCCACAACAGCACCAAGCTCCATGTGCTTTGCTTCGTATCCAGGGTGGTAGATTTCATCCACAATGCCTGTTGCAAGCCCGATCTGGTTTCCATAGCTTGAGTAGCCCTGGGCAGAGACAGTCCCGATCTTTTTCTGGCTGAGCTTCCCTTCCCTTGTCTTTTCAAAAGGCTTGAGTATGTTTCCGCTTCCGGTGATCCTTGCAGCCTGGTATACATAGCTCCTTCCTGAAAGGGGATCCCTGATTGCCCCGCCGATGCATGTGGCAGCACCTCCGAACGGCTCAATTTCGGTAGGGTGGTTGTGCGTCTCGTTCTTGAACATCAAAAGGTATGGCACATCTTTCCCGTCAATTCTTGCGTTTATGTTTATTGAGCATGCGTTTATCTCTTCAGATTCATCAAGCTCTGTAAGGAGATTCCTCTTTTTCAGCACTTTAGCCCCGATTGTGGCAATATCCATAAGTGAGATATCCTTTTCATCTCCTGCCTCTTTCCTCAGCTCAAGATACCGGGCGTAGCTTTCTTTCACTTCATCTGATTCAAATTCAATATCCTTCAGCTCTGTCAGGAATGTGGTATGCCTGCAGTGATCAGACCAGTAAGTGTCAAGCACCCTTATCTCGCTGATGCTTGGATCCCTTCCTGCTGTCTTGAAATAATCCCTTACAAGCCTCAGGTCATCCTCATCCATTGCAAGAGAAAGGTTTTCAAGCTCCTTTCTTAGCTCATCATCGCTTTTGTCCCTGAAGCCATGGAGGATGGCAACATCATCACTTTCTTCATACTCATCGCTCAGGCTCTCCACATCATCAAGGCTGTCGAGGAAAGATTCAACAGGGTTTATGAGGAAGCTTTCAATTCTCTCAAGGTCCTCTTCTTTTACTTGGCTCATAAGATAGACCTTGCTGGACTTCACTTTTGCCCTGCTTGACTGGTCTATGAATGAGATGCACTCCTCTGCGCTTCTTGCCCTCTGGTCGAACTGCCCGGGAAGATAGCTTACCTGGAATGCCGTTTCCGATTCTGGAAGCTCAAAATAGACATTGTCTACAGGAGGCTCAGAGAAAACCTCCGTAACGGATCTTTCAAACAGCTCATCACTTATATTCTCGACATCATAGCGGTTAAGCACCCTCAGGCAGTCAAGATCTATCTTGAGGCTTTCCCTGATGTCATTCATCAGGTTTTCCGCTTCCCTGGTAACTCCATTTTTCTTTTCCACAAAGAGTTTTCTAACCATTGAGAACCTCCAGAGCCTTTCTTCCGATATCCTTCCTGAAGAATGCTCCATCAAAATGTATTTTTTCCGCATTGCGGTATGCATTTTCCACCGCATCCCTTAAAAGTGGTGCGGTAGAGACAACGTTGAGAACCCTTCCGCCGCTTGTCTTCAGAATTCCGTCCTCCTCTTTTGCTCCTGCAATGTAAAGGGTTGCATCAAAGCCATCATCAATGCTTATCTGCTTCCCTTTCTCATATGGGCCGGGGTAGCCGGAGGACGCGATAGTGATGCAGCAGGCAGAACCCTTCTTCCACCTTATATCCACACTTTCCAGGCTTCCATCAGTGGTTGCAAGCATTATCTCAAGAAGATCACTCTCAAGAAGCGGAAGGACAACCTGTGTCTCCGGATCTCCAAAGCGTGAGTTGTATTCAATGACCTTCAGCCCATTTTCTGTCTTCATCAGTCCGAAGTACAGGCAGCCCTTGAACGGACATCCTTCTTTTGCCATTGCCCTTATGGTTGGAATAAGGATCTTTTCCATTGCCTCTTTTTCTGTCTCTTCATCATAGTACGGATTGGGGGCAACTGTTCCCATTCCACCCGTATTTGGACCTCTATCGCCATCAAATGCCCTCTTATGGTCCATGCTTGATACCATTGGCCTGATCACTTTCCCATCTGTAAATGCAAGTACGGATATTTCTGGGCCTTCAAGGAATTCTTCTATCACTATCTTCTCTCCCGAAAGACCGAACTTATGCTCAAGCATTGAATCCCTTATGGCCTTTTCAGCCTCATTGAAGTTTCCTGCAATCGTTACTCCTTTTCCAAGGGCAAGCCCGTCAGCCTTTATTACGGCTGGAAAGCTTGCACCCCTGACATAGTCAATGGCTTTATCTGCATCTATGAACACTTTATAGCCTGCAGTCGGGATTGAGTATTTCTTCATCAAATCCTTTGCAAAGGCCTTGCTTGATTCAATCCTTGCTGCTGCCTTTCCCGGTCCGAATGACTTGATCCCATTCCTGCTCAGGAAATCCACCATGCCGATTGCAAGAGGATCATCAGGGGTAACGACCACGTAGTCTATCAGGAAGTCATGGCATGCCCTGAGAACCCTTTCCTTATCCATGACAGATCCGCTTATGGGGATTGCAACCTTATCTGTCCCTCCGTTTCCAGGAAGGGCATAAAGCTTATCAAGAAGAGGGGATGAAGCAAGCTTTCTGCATATTGCATCCTCCCTTCCTCCAGATCCCAGTACAAGTACATTCATCTTCATCTCCTTTAATGGTGGAACAGCCTTACATTTGTGAAGAACATGGTCATGCCATGCTCATCAGCTGCCTCTATCACAAGATCATCCCTGACAGATCCGCCAGGCTCTGATATATAGCTGACTCCGCTTCTTGCAGCCCTGTCGATATTATCCCTGAATGGAAAGAATGCATCGCTTGCAAGTGCAACGCCGCTTATTAGCTTAAGGTATTCCTTCTTCTCTTCCCTTGAAAATGGAGATGGGCAGGAAGTGAAGTAGTCCTGCCAGTTTGAAAAGATATCTATTTCAGGATCATCAGAGAGATACTGCTCAATCACATTGTCTTTCTCATTCCTGGAAAGCCCCTCCTTGAATGGAAGATTAAGTACGTTATCTGACTGCCTCAGGTTCCATAGGTCGGCCTTTCCACCAGCAAGCCTTGTGCAGTGGATCCTGGACTGCTGCCCGGCTCCAACTCCTATTGTCTGGCCGTTTTTTGCATAGCATACGGAGTTTGACTGAGTGTATTTCAGGGCAATGAGGGCAACCGTTAGATCCCTCTTTGCCTCTTCTGTGATTTCCCTGTTCCTTGTCACGATATTCTCAAAATCCTTACTGCTTGGAACATAGTCATTATGATTCTGTGTGAATGTGATTCCATATACAGTCTTGATCTCCTTCTTAGCTGGGACATAGTCCGGATCAATGGATAGGACGCAGTAGGATCCCTTCCTTTTCTTCTTGAGTATTGAAAGTGCCTCCTCTGTATAGCCCGGGGCAATCACACCATCTGAGACTTCCCTGGAAATCACTTTTGCAGTTGCCTTATCGCAGGTATCTGAGAGCGCGATGAAATCCCCGAATGAACTCATCCTGTCAGCCCCCCTTGCCCTTATGTAGGCAACAGCAAGCTCGCTTAGCTCATCAGAATCATTTACGAAGTACATCTTCTTCTCCTTGCTGCTGAGCGGGCTGTAGACAGCAGCCCCGGCAGGGGAGACATGCTTGAATGAAGCGGCGGCAGAAAGCCCTGTAGCTTCTTTCAGCTCCTTTACAAGCTGGTAGCCATTTAAGGCATCAAGCAGGTTTATATAGCCAGGCTTTCCATTCAGTGCCTTTACAGGAAGAGGAAAGTCCGTGCTTATTGAGCTTTCTGCCTGGTTTGGATTGCATCCATACTTGAGCCTGAGGAAATTCTCATTCTTATTGACGATCTCCTCCTTATCCCCGACTCTCACATAAAGGCTTATCCTGTTATCGCCATCCAGGCTCTCCCAGATCGCATTCTTCAAAAGCGTTATGTTGTCTGGAATGATGAACTTGGGAGGATCTATGTTGAATGGGGGAAGGGGATTCCCATCATCCATATATGTATGGATCACATGGCACATGCCTCTCTCTCCCTTATAGCTGTAGATTATCCTTTCAGGAGCATCTGAATTCTCCGCTTTCCTTATTATGGAGAGGCTGTATGAAGAGTCTTTCCTGTCAAAGAGTACTGAAATTCTTGGAGTGCAGTTTGGCTCATCCGGCTCATATGTCCTTTCTATAAGTGCATCCTCAAGTGTTTTCCCGCTGGATATGGCTTCGAAAACCGTATCTGTCTGGTCCCCGTTTGTCAGGACTGTAAAGCTCTCATTTTCCCTCATTGCATTGTAGATTATGAGGCTCGGGTCTTCCAGGAGTGACTCATCATATGCTTTTGTCTTCAGCATCCCATCTTCCTTTACGAAGATGCGGTTGCGGCTGTTCTCACTTCTTCCCATTATTGCATATGCAAGAACTTCCTCGCCTTCTGAACTAAGTCCGGCAAGAAGGAATCTTCCCGGATACTTCTTTCCCATCAAATACTCTCTAATCGTCATTTCTATCCTCACTTAGTTTTTTTGACATCAATTCAACTGCCTCTGGAAGTATTATCCATTCAGCCTCTTCCATTACACGGCGCTGAAGGATTTCCGGGCTGTCTCCTTCTTTCACCTCAACTGCCTTCTGCAGGAGGATCTTTCCTCCATCCGGTATCTCATTCACAAGATGGACTGTTGCCCCTGTTACCTTGACACCCCTTTCAAGTGCTGCCTCATGCACTTTAAGCCCATAAAAGCCCCTGCCGCAGAATGATGGGATGAGGGAAGGGTGGATGTTTATGATCCTTCCGCTGTAAAGCCTTGTGAAATCCTCTGAAAGTATGGATAGAAATCCTGCAAGGACTATAAGGTCAATGCTGTTTTCCTCAAGTGTCCTTACCAGTGTTTCCTCAAAGGCTTTCCTGAGCTTTCTCTTATCAAGGAGAACAGCCTTCCTCTTATGGTTCTCAGCTCTCTTAAGAGACTGGCAGCCCTCCCTGTCTGCAACTACGAGGACTACCTTCCCGCTTTTTATCCTGCCTGATTCTTCAGATCTCAGTATGGCTTCCAGGTTTGTTCCACCTCCGCTTGTAAGCACTGCTATATTTACCATAGGACAACACTCTCTTTCCTTTTTTCAATGAAGCCCAGATGGTAAGCGTCAAAGCCCATTGACCTGATTATGGATAATGCCTTCTCCACAACCTTACTATCAACAATTACGGTCATGCCGACACCCAAATGTAATGTGTTGAACATGTCGCGCTCATCAATTGATCCAGTCTCTGCTATAAGTATGAAGATCGGATGCACTCTGACATCCTTCTTCCTTATAACCGCAGAAAATCCGTCTGGAATGCTTCTGGGAATGTTCTCGTAGAACCCTCCGCCTGTTATGTGGCTTATTGCCTTGACATTAACCTTCTCAAGGAGGCTGAGAACTGGGCGCACATATATCCTTGTAGGCTCAAGAAGAACTTCTCCAAGAGTTTTTCCGCAGAGCTCAGGATACCTGTTTTTCAGCACATCCGGATTCCCATCTATGCCAAAGACTTTCCTTATAAGGGAAAAACCGTTTGAGTGGACGCCGGAAGAGGATAGGGCAATGATTGCATCATTTTCCTTCACGTTCTCTTTCTTGAGCATCTTTTCCTTGCTTACTATGCCGGTTGAAAACCCTGCAAGATCATATTCATCCTCGCTGTAGAAGCCAGGCATCTCCGCAGTCTCTCCCCCTACAAGGGCACACATGGAATCTATGCACCCATCTGCAACACCCTTTACGATGGTTGCTATCTTTTCCGGTATGTTCTTGCCGCAGGCGATGTAGTCTAAAAAGAGAAGGGGACGTGCTCCGCTGCATATGATATCATTTACGCACATTGCAACGCAGTCACGTCCAACCGTATCATGCCTGTCCATAAGAAATGCAATTTTGAGTTTTGTGCCGACTCCATCCGTTCCGCTGACAAGGACATTGCCATCAACTGCGGAGATGTCTATAGCGCCGCCAAATCCTCCTATCTCATCAAAAGAGAGGCTGGTCCTTGTCTTCTGTACGCTCTCTTTCATAAGTTCAACGGCCCTGTATCCTGCCTCGATATCCACGCCGCTTTCCTTATAGCTCTCACTATGGCTGTTCCTCACTTCTTCCCTCCTTCTTCAGTGGCTGGTTATAGCGGTCCTTGCTTCCGCTCTTAGGTGGCGGGGTAGGGTATTCTGATGAAAAGCATGCAGTGCAGAATCCGCGCTCCCCATTATCTGTAAGCTTCCTTGCAGATTCGACAGAAAGGAAATGCAGGGAATCCACATCAAGGATCTCTTTCATCTCCTCATCTGAATACTTATATGCAAAAAGGTTCTCGCTTGAGTCGATGTCCGTCCCGAAATAGCATGGGTAGAGGAACTTCGGCGCTGAGGACATGAAATGGACTTCCTTTGCCCCGGCATCCCTTAAAAGCTTTACAATCCTTTTGCTTGTTGTTCCCCTTACAATCGAGTCATCAACTAATACGACGCGCTTTCCCTCAACTGCAGAGCGGACCGGGCTAAGCTTGATCCTCACGCTGTTTTCCCTGATATCCTGATCAGGACTGATGAACGTGCGTCCGATGTACTTGTTCTTTATAAGGCCGATGCCATATGGAATTCCGGATTGCCTTGCATAGCCCAAAGCTGCCTCTATTCCTGAATCCGGCACTCCTATAACGATATCTGCCTGAACAGGGCTTTCAAGAGCAAGGAATGCTCCTGCCCTCTGCCTTGCCCTCTGCACTGATGAGCCGTCAATAATGCTGTCAGGGCGTGCAAAGTAAATGAACTCAAATACGCAGAAGCTCTTTTTCTCCTTATGCGTATGGGATTTGTCTTCCGTTATTGTCCCATCCTCATGCACGCAGATGATCTCACCAGGTTCCACATCCCTTATGAATTCAGCTCCTATTGCATCAAAGGCACAGCTTTCAGAAGAGAAGACGATTCCGCCTTCAAATCTTCCCATGCAAAGCGGCCTGAATCCCCATGGATCCCTGGCTGCTATGAGCTTAGTCGGACTCATCACAAGAAGGGAATATGCCCCTTTGATGTCATCCATGGTCTTGGATACAGCTTCTTCAAGCGTTTTTGATGTCAGGCGGTGCTTCGTGATTGTGTATGCTATTACTTCTGTATCGCTTGTGGTATGGAATATGGAACCTTTTTTTTCAAGCTCCTCCCTGAGCTCACTGTCATTTGTAAGGTTCCCGTTATGCGCTATTGCCATTCTCCCTTTGAGGTGGTTTATCATCAGGGGCTGCGCATTAAGTCTTCTGTCTGCTCCTGTTGTGCTGTAGCGCACATGTGCTATTGCACTATCTCCTTCGCTCAGTCCTGCAAGAACGGGCGGGGTAAATACCTCATTTACAAGCCCTGCATCCTTATGCAGTGTTATTACGCCATCATGCCTTATTGCAATTCCAGCTCCCTCCTGCCCCCTGTGCTGAAGTGCATAGAGGGCATAGTAGGCATCGTACGCAATCTTCTTTTCCTTTCTCAGCGAAATTCCAAAAAGGCCGCATTCCTCATGTATCTCATTCATGTGAAAATACACGCTTTATTATTTCCTGGTAAGCGCCCTCCACATCTCCAAGATCACGGCGGAAACGGTCCTTATCAAGCTTTTCCTTTGTCTTGCTGTCCCAGAAACGGCATGTGTCCGGACTGATTTCATCTGCAAGCACTAGCTCTCCGCCGCTGGTAATTCCAAATTCCAGCTTGAAATCGATCAGGTCAATTCCTATTTTGCTGAAGAAATTCTTCAGATAGTCATTAACTTTGAATGCATATTCCTTGATCTTTTCAAGTGTCTCCTTATCTGTCCATCCCATAGCAAGGATGTGGTAATCATTGACCATCGGATCCCCAAGCTCGTCATCCTTATAGCAGAACTCAAGGACAGGGCATTTAAGTTCTGTTCCCTCAGGTGCTCCAAGCCTCTTTGAAAGGCTTCCTGCAATCACATTCCTGACAATGACTTCAAGAGGGACTATCCTGACTTTCTTCACAAGGGTATCAGTTGGAGAGAGTTCTTCAATGAAATGTGTCGGAACTCCCGCTTCCTCCTCAAGCTTCTTCATGAAGTAGTTTGTAAGACGGTTGTTGATCTCCCCCTTTCCCCTGATGGTTCCCTTCTTTAGCCCATTGAATGCTGTTGCATCATCCTTGTAGGATACAATGCATTCATCAGGATTATCGGTTGCAAACACTTTCTTTGCTTTTCCCTCATACATCTGTTCCAGTTTCATAAGCTCTCCTCAATTTCCTTATCTGCCTCAAGGACGCTTTCTTTCATCCTTATGCGGTCTTTTTCCAGTTTCTCCCTAAGCTCTGTGTCTTCCACAGCTATTATCTCAGCAGCAAAAAGTGCTGCGTTCCTGGCTCCGTTGATTGCCATTGATGCAACAGGAATTCCTGGCGGCATCTGCACTGTAGAGAGCAGGGCATCAAGTCCTCCAAGATCTGAGCCTTTTACAGGTATTCCGATGACAGGAAGAAGTGTATTGGCTGCTACGACACCTCCAAGGTGTGCAGCTTTTCCAGCAATTGTGATTGCTGCTCCGTAGTTTTCCTTTTCAAGTGATTTTGCGAATTCTGTGGCTTCTTCTGGAGTTCGGTGTGCGCTGAGAACCCGTACCGTATAAGGCACGCCAAGAGCTTTCAAAGTCTCTACTGCAACGGCAGCCACTTCCTTATCTGAAGCGCTTCCCATAATGATTGCAACCTTTTTCAACTTTCTTCTCCAAAGTAATGGTATGTTCTAAACATATACGAAAAACTTTTGCATGAATAGATATTTTCTGTTGTATTTCTGTTGCAAAATGAAAGAAAAAAGACATATTTCAAAATACATGAAAACCCATTAATGGAAAATGCAACAAAATATGTAGTTTTTGCAACAATTCAACTAAGGAGATTATTGACTTTTGCAATATTGCCATAAAAAAGCACAAAATAAAAGATTAAGCATAAAACTCCTGAATTCACCACTTTCTAAGAGTAGAGAAATATGGAGATGAATGGAAAATCAGAATAAAAAATTGTCATATTTTTGATAAAAGTGCGTTAGAAATCTCAAATCTGGGGTTTATTACTATTAAGATGAATATGAATGCGAGCCATATAATGCCAAAAGGACATGACATCATCTCCAAGTGCATGGAGTTCAGGATAAAACCGGAAATGGAGCAGAAGGTGCTGATCTGGAAAACCTTCGGCTGTTGCCGCTTTGTCTGGAACAGTCTTCTTGAAGAGAGAATAAACTATGAAAAGAATAATAAAGGGAAGATCATCAATACGACACCTGCCCATCTGAAGAAAGATAATCCCTTTCTCAAGGAAGTCGATTCATTGGCACTTTCAAACACACAGCTTGATCTGAACAAGTCGTGCTGGATACTGTTTTCCAAAGGGAAGGCACCTAAATTCAGGAAAAAGGGAAAGGACAAGCGTTCATATACGACAAACTGCAATTACAGAAGTTTTAAGATAATTTCGAGAAGCGATTTTGAGAATTACATCAAGCTGCCCAAGCTCGGACTTGTGCGCATCATACTCCACCGTAGCATACCGGATGAGTGGAAGATGAAGCATGCGACAATAAAGGAGACGGCAAGCGGTAAGTTTTTCATATCACTTGTGTTCGATGTAGAAGTGGAACAAAAGGAGAAAGCCCAAAAGTATGATAGGCTAGAAGCCTTTGACTACTCCATGCCTTCCCTTGCAGTATCTGCATCAGGCGAGAATGACATAAGGAAAGAAGACATCCACTGGTACCGCAATCTTGAGGGAAGAATTGCAAAGGAACAGAGAAAGCTTTCACGAATGATGTATGGCTCAGCAAACTACTGGAAGCAGAAGCACAGGATCGGGAAGCTTCATGAGAAGGCGAGGAACAGGAGAAAGGACTTCCTGCACAAGCTGTCCCATGATGTTGCCAGAGACTTCGATGCCGTTATCGTGGAGGATATAAACCTTCAGCATATGTCCAAGGCTTTGAATTACGGTAAAAGCGTATATGATAACGGCTATGGGATGCTTAGGGACATGCTTGCCTATAAGCTGAATGGCCGAGGAAAGGTTCTTGTGAAGATCGATAAGTTCTTTCCATCAAGCAAGAGATGTTCGGTGTGCCATGAGGTGAATCATGAGCTGAAGCTATCGGACCGGGAGTGGACATGCATTAGTTGTGGTACGCATCACAATAGGGACAAAAACGCAGCAAGAAACCTGCTGGATGAGGGTAAAAGCATCCTGAACCGCTGGGCTAGCGGGGATAGCTCATTGATACTGACGCCATCAGGTGTCTTGAGTGAGAAGAAGCACCATACCAAGGTTCATGCAATGTGAGACAGGCTGGAGAGTAGGTCACCACGGTTCCCAAACTTCAATCAAGAATTAATCTTATTTCTGCTTTTTCCCTTGAAAATAGAGAATAAGTGACTAAAATACTTCATAAATATCTTTATCAATAACAATTGTTTTTCATCCGTGAAACTTCATATTGAATATGCTTTTCTGCCAGAAGAAAATAGAATGGATGAAATCTGCATAATTATTCAAATTATAGCATAAAAGTTTCAGAATGGATGAAAAATTTAAGAAAATGATGTTGACACGTGATATTTCTTTGGAGTAAAAGTGAAGCATCAGATATCATCACAGGGAGGAGAAAATAAGTAATATGACAAGCATTTGCAATCTTACATTATCTCTCTCTTCCCTGCTAGTTCTAGTCCTACTCATTACATGCTGAACCACGGTTGCAGTATATGTTTTGTATAGGCCCGTGGAGGAGAATTCCATGGGCTATTTTTTTTATCGAAGGAGGTGTGGGAAAATGGAAGATGATAAAAAACGTTATACTCTGGCTATACTGGTAAATAACCGTTCAGGAGTCCTCATGCGCGTTGTCGGCCTCTTTTCACGCAGGGGATACAACATTGATGCACTTTCTGTAGGGGAGACTGAAAACCAGAAGATAAGCCGCATTACAATCGTCGTTACAGCAGACAGGCAGATCGTTGACCAGATAAAGAGGCAGGTTGAGAAGCTTGTGGATGTCATCAGGGTATTTGAGATGACAGAGCATGGATCCCTGCAGAGGGAGCTTGTGCTGGTTAAGATCAAGGCAGGTGACAAGACAAGGACTGAGATCGTTGAGATCGGAGAAATATTCAAGAGCAAGATAATCGATGTGACACCGACTACAATCACAATGATGCTGACTGGCAGCCTGGAAAAGCTCGATTCTTTCATGGCCCTGATAAGGCCATATGGCATTGTTGAGATGTCCCGCACAGGAATTACAGCCCTCGAGCGCGGCTCCAGATCGCTGATAGAGATCGGACACGAAGAGGACTATGGAGAAATAGAGAATTAGATAAGGAGTGAGAAAAGATGAGTAAGATGTATTACGACTCAGATTGTGATCTCTCAGTACTCAAGAATAAGAGGGTCGCAATTATCGGATATGGCTCACAGGGCCATGCACACGCACTTAACCTTCACGACAGCGGAATTGATGTCGTAGTAGGTCTCTACGAAGGCTCAAAGAGCTGGGCAAAGGCAGAGGAAGCAGGGCTTAAAGTCATGACAACTGAAGAGGCAGTCAAGTGCTCCGATGTCATTATGATCCTCGTAAATGATGAGAAGCAGGCAGCCCTGTACCACAAGTCAATTGAACCATACCTCACAAAAGGCAAGTATCTGGCATTCGCACACGGCTTTAACATCCATTTTGGCCAGATCAAGCCAAATGACGATATCAACATCATCATGATCGCTCCTAAGGGGCCGGGACACACGGTAAGAAGCCAGTATCTCGAAGGAAAGGGAGTTCCTTCCCTGATTGCTGTTGCCCAGGATCCAAGCGGGGATTCAACCCAGGTTGCACTTGCATACGCATCTGGAATCGGAGCTGGAAGGGCAGGAATCTTCGAGACTACATTCAAGGAAGAGACAGAGACAGACCTCTTTGGAGAGCAGGCCGTACTCTGCGGAGGAGTCACAGCCCTGATCAAGGCAGGATTTGACACCCTCGTAGAAGCTGGATACCAGCCAGAGATGGCTTATTTTGAGTGCTGCCATGAGATGAAGCTCATTGTTGACCTCATTTTCCAGGGCGGTATGGAATTCATGAGATATTCAATTTCCGATACTGCTGAATATGGAGATTACATTACAGAAAACAAGATCATCACAGATGAGACCAAAAAGGCTATGAAAGGCGTTCTTTCAGATATCCAGGATGGAACATTTGCTAAGAACTGGCTGCTTGAGAACCAGGTTAACAGGCCTTATTTCAATGCACGCCGCCGCCAGGAGCAGGAGACACTTCTTGCAGAGACAGGAAAGAAGCTCCGCTCACTCATGAGCTGGCTCAAGAAATAAAAACAGGATTGGAGGAAAAAGATGGCAGAGAGAGTTTACATATTCGATACCACGCTCCGGGATGGAGAACAGGCTCCGGGCTACAGTATGAACCTGGAAGAGAAAATCAGGATGGCACGCCAGCTCGAAGCTCTAGGCGTAGATATTATTGAAGCTGGATTTGCCATCTCTTCCCCCGGCGATTTCGAATCGGTTGAGGCAATTGCCTCTGCCGTAGAGCGCCCAGTTGTCGCATCCCTTGCACGCGCACTGAAAAAGGATATCGATGCTGCATGGAATGCAGTGAAGAATGCAAAGCATCCAAGGATCCATGTCTTCCTGGCAACCAGTGACCTTCACCTTGAGTATAAGCTCAAGATGAGCAGGGAAGAGGCACTTGAGAGGATCAGGGAGAATGTCTCATATGCAAAAAGCCTCTGTGATGACATAGAGTTTTCCTGCGAGGATGCAAGCAGGACAGACCTTGACTACCTATGCAAGGCTGTTGAGATAGCAATCGAGTGTGGAGCAACTACAATTAATCTTCCGGATACAGTAGGATATTCAACTCCATCTGAGATTGCCAACATGATTTCATATGTAAAGCAGCATGTGAAGGACATAGACAAGGCAGTGCTGAGCATGCACAACCACAATGACCTGGGCCTGGCTGTGGCTAACACGATTGCCGGCATTGAAGCAGGTGCAAGGCAGGTTGAATGCACGATCTGCGGAATCGGTGAAAGGGCAGGAAACGCAGCTCTTGAAGAGATCGTGATGGCGTTGAAGACCAGGCAGGACAAGTTCGGTTTCTACACAGGAATAGTTACTGAGGAAATTGCAAGGACTGCACGCCTCCTTTCAAGCACAACAGGTGTTAAGATCAATCCTTCAAAGGCAATTGTAGGAGATAATGCCTTTGCACATGAATCTGGAATCCACCAGCATGGAATGATGGCAAACAGCCTCACTTATGAGATCATGACTCCAGAAAGCGTAGGGGTTGTCAAGACAAACCTTGTCCTTGGCAAGCACTCAGGCCAGCATGCCTTCTCAAAGAAAATGGCTGAGCTTGGGTATAACCTCACAAAAGAGAGGGAAGATGCGCTTTTTGCAGAATTCAAGAGGACATGTGACAGGAAGAAGAATATCACGGACAAGGACCTGATTGCCCTTGTTGAGGCTCAGGAGAATCCTGCAACGCAGACATGGGCTCTTGATTCCTTCGTCGTGAACAGCGGAAACAAGATGACAAGCACAGCCTGCATTTCGCTGAAGAAAAACAATGAAAAGATCTATCAGGATGTTGCAAGCGGAACAGGACCGGTATATGCCTCTTTAAGATGTGTGGAGAAGATCATCAGGCATCCGTTCGCACTTGAGGAGTACCAGCTCACTGCTGTTACCGAGGACCGTGACGCACTGGGAGAGGTTTTCGTGAAGATCTCTGACCAGAGCGGGGTATACAGGGGACGCGGTGTATCAACTGACATCATTGAGGCAAGCATCCTTGCCTGCATCAATGCAATCAACAAGATGCTTAACGATGAGTCAAAATCAATCGGAAGCAGGGAGACTGCTGCCCAGATGAGTTTTGAAAACGATATGCTTAGGGATCATACAGATCAGAAGGAGCTCAACTGATGAACATGACAGAAAAGATCCTTGCCCATGGGGCAGGCTTAAGTGAAGTGCATCCAGGCCAGCTTATAATGGCTAACCTGGATATGGTCCTTGGCAATGACATTACAAGCCCTGTGGCCATCAGGGAATTCCCGAAGTTCGGGAAGGATCATGTCTTTGATAAGGAAAAGATCGCACTTGTTCCGGATCACTTTGTTCCAAACAAGGATATCAAGGCTGCAGAGCAGTGCGCATGTGTGCGTTCTTTTGCAAAATCAGAGGATATCAAAAACTATTTTGAAGTAGGGCGCATGGGCATAGAACATGCACTTTTGCCGGAAAAAGGGCTTGTTACAGCTGGAGATGTCGTAATCGGAGCAGACAGCCATACATGCACCTATGGAGCCCTTGGAGCCTTCTCAACCGGAGTTGGATCAACGGACATGGCATGCGGAATGGCAACGGGAAAGGCCTGGTTCAAGGTTCCTGAAACAATTAAGGTCAACCTGACCGGCAAACTCAAAAAATATGTTACAGGAAAGGATGTCATACTCCACCTGATCGGCATGATTGGAGTTGATGGCGCACTCTATAAGAGCCTGGAGTTTTCTGGAGAGGGTGTTAAGGAGCTCTCAATGGATGACAGGTTCACCATCTCCAACATGGCCATAGAAGCAGGCGGAAAGGCAGGGATATTCCCAGTTGATGGGAAGACTCTGGAGTATTTAAGGCAATCAGGGGCAAAGGAACCGAAGATCTTTAATGCAGATGATGATGCAGAATATTCAGAAGTAATTGATATTGACCTGGGCTCAATCGATCTTACTGTGAGCTATCCTCATCTGCCTGAGAACACACACCTTGTGAAGGATTCATCCTCAATAAAAATAGACCAGGTTGTGATTGGCTCCTGCACTAATGGACGCATCAGCGATATGAGAGCTGCTGCAGAGATCCTTAAGGGAAGGAAAGTACATCCTGGTGTGAGGTGCATCATAATCCCTGCCACCCAGAAGATCTGGAAAGAGGCAATGGATGAAGGGCTTTTTGACATCTTCATAGACGCAGGTGCCGTCGTATCCACCCCCACATGCGGACCATGCCTTGGCGGCTATATGGGAATTCTTGCGGAAGGGGAGAGGTGCATCAGCACTACAAACAGGAATTTTGTCGGAAGGATGGGACATGTGAAGAGCGAGGTTTACCTTGCAAGCCCGTATGCAGCTGCTGCAAGTGCTGTGACTGGCTATATCACAGATCCGAATTCACTAGAGGAGGCTGCAAGGTGATCAGGGAAGGAAGAGTTTTCAAATACCAGGACAATGTGGACACTGATGTTATCATTCCTGCCAGGTATCTCAATACAAGTGATGCAAAGGAACTGGCATCCCACTGCATGGAAGATATCGATCCGGAGTTCGTGAAGAAGGTAAATGACGGAGACATCATAGTTGCCGGAAAGAACTTTGGCTGCGGCTCCTCAAGGGAGCATGCACCCCTTGCAATCAAGACAAGCGGAATCAGCTGTGTCATTGCTGAGTCATTTGCCCGCATCTTCTACCGCAATTCCATCAATATTGGACTGCCGATCCTTGAATGCAGTGAGGCTTCCAGGGAGATTAAGGCAGGAGATGAGCTGACGGTTGATTTTTCAAGCGGGAAAATCTGTGACAGGACTACAGGCAAGGAATACCAGGCAGAACCGTTTCCTGAATTCATGCAGGATCTGATCAATGCAGGAGGGCTTGCTGAGTATATGAGGGAGAAGTATTGATGGAGAAATACATTGCTGTAATTCCAGGAGATGGAATCGGACCGGATATCATAAAGGAAGCTGTTAAGACTCTGGATACGGTTGCTTCCATCTATGGACATACTTTCAGGTACAATTACCTGCTGGCAGGAGGCTCATCCATAGATGAGTATGGCATTCCTCTCACTGAGGAAACTCTTAAGGAGGCAAAAGATTCAGACAGCGTTCTTCTTGGTGCTGTCGGTGGCCCTAAGTGGGATGGAATGGAAGGATCAAAGAGGCCGGAAAAGGCACTTTTAGCTCTAAGGAGCGGACTTGGACTATACTGCAACCTCCGTCCTGCCCTTATGTATAAGGCTCTCTCTTCATCTTCCCCTTTAAAGAGTGAAGTAATTGGGGATGGCATCGATGTCATGATCGTCCGTGAACTTACCGGAGGAATCTATTTCGGGGAGAAGAAAAAGGCTGAGGACGGATCATGGGCATCTGACCTCATGAAATACAGCACAGCCGAGATTGAAAGGATCAGCCGCAAGGCATTTGAGGCTGCCAGGAAGAGAAGGCATAAGCTTACAAGTGTGGATAAGGCCAATGTCCTGGAGACATCAAGGCTTTGGAGGAAGGTGGTCAGCAAAGTCGCAGAGGACTATCCAGATGTTGAGCTGAGCCATCTCTATGTAGATAATGCGGCAATGCAGCTTGTAAAGAATCCGGGACAGTTCGATGTCATTGTCACAGAGAACATGTTCGGTGATATCCTTTCAGATGAGGCAAGCATGATTACCGGCTCAATCGGAATGCTTTCCTCTGCATCCCTTGGGGAAGGAAAGGGCGGAATGTATGAGCCGATTCACGGTTCTGCTCCGGATATCGCAGGAAAGGATATCGCAAATCCTATTGCAACAATACTTTCAGCTGCTTCAATGCTCCGTTACAGCTTTGATCTTGATACGGAGGCAAAGGCGATAGAGGATGCCGTTGAAAAGGTAATCAACGGCGGAGTCAGGACTTTCGATATCGCAGGAAAAGGTGAAAAATATGTTGGCACAGAGGAGATGGGTAAGGCTATCAGGGAGGCTATTAAATGAGAAGTGACCAGATGAAAAAAGGGGATGAGAAAGCCCCTCATAGATCATTGATGAAAGCTCTTGGCTGGACAGACAGGGAAATAGGCATGCCTATCATCGGAGTTGTCTCCGGCTTCAATGAGATAATTCCGGGCCATATGGAGCTAAATAGGATTGTTGATGCTGTAAAGGCTGGAATAAGGGAGGCAGGGGGAAATCCGGTTTCCTTCCCTGTAATCGGAGTCTGTGATGGAATTGCAATGGGGCACACAGGAATGAAATACTCCCTCTGCTCAAGGGAGCTGATCAGGGATTCCATTGAAGTCATGGCAACAGCACATCCTTTTGATGCCCTGGTGTTCGTTCCAAACTGCGATAAGATAGTTCCTGGAATGCTCATGGCAGCAGGAAGGCTGAACCTGCCATCAATCTTTGTCTCCGGCGGCCCGATGCTTGCAGGCCATGTTAAAGGCGGGGACAAGAGGGGAATGAGCCTGAGCAGCATGTTTGAAGCTGTCGGGAAGAAAAAAGCCGGGACAATGGATGATGAGGAATTCCTGGCTTGGGAAAATTCAGCATGCCCAAGCTGCGGTTCATGTTCTGGAATGTATACGGCAAACAGCATGAACTGCCTTACAGAGGCAATTGGAATGGGGCTTCCTGGCAACGGAACGGTTCCTGCCGTATATTCGGCAAGGATAAGGCTTGCAAAAGAGGCCGGATACAAGATCATGGAACTTCTTGAGAAGGATATCAGGCCACGGGACATCATGACGGAAAAGGCATTTGAGAATGCTCTGAAAGTTGATATGGCTTTAGGATGCAGTACAAATACTATGCTCCATATTCCTGCAATTGCAAATGAAGTTGGAGTGAAAATCAATATTTTCGATGCCAATAAGTACAGTGCTTCTGTACCTAACTTATGCCATCTTGCACCAGCCGGCCCTCATCATATGGAAGACCTTGAAATGGCTGGCGGGGTAATGGCTGTCATGCATGAGCTTGGCAGCAGGGGACTGCTCTATAAGGATCTGATAACCGTTACAGGAAAGACCATTGGCGAAAGTTTTGAGAATGCAAGGAACTATGATGAAGAGGTCATAAGGCCTTTTGAAAGGCCATATTCAGCCACAGGAGGACTTGCAGTACTATCCGGAACTCTTGCCCCGAACGGCGCTGTTGTCAAGCGAAGTGCAGTTGCTCCTGAGATGATGAAGCATACAGGGCCTGCCAGGGTATTCAACAGCGAGGAAGAGGCAATTGATGCTATCTACAAGAGCAGGATCAAGAGTGGCGATGTTGTGATAATCCGCTACGAAGGGCCGAAGGGCGGACCTGGAATGAGGGAGATGCTCTCTCCGACATCAGCTATTGCTGGAATGGGGCTTGATAAGGAAGTTGCGCTGATAACAGACGGAAGGTTCTCTGGTGCCACAAGAGGAGCATCCATCGGACACTGCTCTCCTGAGGCGGCAGACGGAGGTCCTATTGCCCTTGTTGAGGAGGGTGATATGATCGAGATTGATATAGATAATCTCAGCCTCAATCTTCTTGTGGATGATGAGACACTGAAAAAGAGGAGGGAAAACCTCAAATTAAAGGAATGCCCTGTAAAGAGCGGTTACCTCTACAGGTATTCCCTTCATGTCTCGTCTGCAGACCAGGGTGCAATTTTAAGGGAGGAGTGATGCAGTTAACAGGTGCAGAAGTAATTATAGAATGCTTGATTGAAGAGGGTGTTGAGACAGTGTTCGGCTATCCTGGAGGACAGGTAATCCCTCTTTATGACGCAATTTACAAGTATAAGGGTAAGATAAGGCACGTCCTTACAGCTCATGAACAGGCAGCAAGCCATGCTGCAGACGGCTATGCAAGAAGCACGGGAAAGGTAGGTGTGTGCATTGCTACCAGCGGTCCTGGAGCTACGAATCTTGTAACGGGAATAGCTACAGCATATATGGACTCTTCCCCGATTGTTGCCATTACGGGAAATGTCCCTTTAAGCCTGCTTGGGCGTGACAGTTTCCAGGAAGTGGATATCACAGGCGTCACTATGCCGATTACAAAGCATAATTTCATTGTCAAGGACATAAATGAGCTGGCAGATACGGTAAGGGAGGCATTCCGCATCGCAAAGGAAGGCCGTCCAGGTCCTGTTCTTATCGATGTGCCTAAGGACCTACAGGTAGGGTTTGTTGAGTACGAAAGGAAGGAACCTTTCAAGGTGCTTCCCCGTGTTGACCGCCTTGAAGAGAAGGATGTGGATAAGGCTGTTGAGATGCTTGAACAGTCCAAGCGCCCTATGTTCTATATCGGTGGAGGCGTGATCAGGTCAGATGCATCAGAAGAGCTTAATAAGCTGCTTGACAAGATTGATGCTCCCTGCTGCTCAACACTTATGGGGCTTGGCGCTGTCAGTGCAGAAAGCCACCGCTTTACCGGAATGGTTGGAATGCATGGAACAAAGCTCAGCAACCTCAGCGTGAATTCCTGCGATCTCCTTGTCGTTGTGGGAGCAAGGTTCTCTGACCGTGTGATATCAAACGGAAGCACTTTTGCAAGGCAGGCCAGGATACTGCAGCTTGATGTGGATCCTGCAGAAATCAATAAGAACATCTATTCACATCACCATGTAATTGGGGATGTCAAGGTTATCCTCGAGAAGATCCTGCACAGGGTGAAGAAAACATACCATAATGACTGGATGGAAGAAGTGGAGCGCAACAGGATGCGCTATCCTCTGAAAATCACTACGGAAAGCAGGAGGGCAAAGGAAATCTTCAAGGCTCTTGAAAAGGCCCTTCCTGAGAATAACATCATTGCAACTGAAGTCGGGCAGCATCAGATGTGGGCGGCACAGTTCCTCAAAACTCTGCGGCCTAAGAGGTTCCTGACCTCCGGGGGGCTCGGGACCATGGGCTTTGGAACCGGAGCTGCAATCGGTGCCCAGATGTCCCATCCGGATGCAAGGGTTGTGAACATCGCTGGAGATGGATGTTTCAGGATGAATGCAATAGAGCTTGCAACAATTGCACGCTACAGCCTTCCTGTCATTATCCTCGTAATGAATAACCATTGCCTTGGCATGGTCAGGCAGTGGCAGACCCTTTTCTATGACAAGCATTACTCAGAAACAACTCTGGACACTCCTGTTGACTGGGTAAAGCTTGCTGAGGCTTACGGGGTTGCAGGCATGCGACTTGGCCTTGATGATGATCCTGAGGTTGTCATGAAGGCTGCCGTTGAGCTTGGGAAGGCTGTCGTTGTGGACTGTGAGATCCCGACAGATGACAAGGTATTCCCGATGGTTGCTCCAGGGGCATCCATAAATGACATGATCGGTTTCATAGATATGGGGAACTGATTAAGCTTTCATTGCCGCCATCTGGCGGCATTTTCCTTTTTCCTTAAGTGCCTTTTATGATATAGTGTCCTTATGGACGCATTGAATATGATCTTAAGCGATGCTGAAAAGCTCCTTAAGGGCAAGACGAGGGCTGTAATAGCAATTGATGGGAAGAGCGGCACAGGAAAGAGCCATCTGGCAAGGCTTATTGAAGCATGCTGCAGGGCAAGTACAGTGCATATGGATGACTTTTTCCTTCCTCAGGAAAAAAAGACTGAGGAGCGCTTGAGGGAAGCGGGAGGAAATGTGGACTATGAAAGGTTCATCTCCGATGTGCTTATCCCCCTCAGCTCTGGCATGCCTTTTTCCTATAAGCCATTTGACTGCAGCACGATGGAACTCAGTCCTGTTCTGGTTGAGGTTGATAAGCCCCTTATAATTATTGAAGGTGTATACAGCCTCCGTCCGGAATTCAGGGAATACTACGACCTTGCCTATGTCCTTGATGCGCCATATGAGTCCAGGCTTGACAGGATAAGAGCCAGAAGCGGGGAAAAGAAGCTTGAGCGGTTCATAAACGAATGGATGCCGCTTGAGGATATCTATTTCAATTCTTTCGATTTCTCATCCTATCCACTAATTGAAAATGGCTAGGCTGCTCCTTCTTTCGACCTGGACAGTGGAGAGCCAGTTGCCAGATATGTCTTTTGCCGGCCTGTCCCTTTCCCCGATTATCCTGAATCCCATTTTCTCATGAAGGGCAATGGATGCCGTATTGGTCTTGAATATGCAGCCGTAAAGCGACCATATTCCCATTTTCTCGCTTTCTCTAATCAGGTGTGATAGAAGGGCTTTCCCAATTCCCTTTCCCCTGCATTCTTTCCTGACGTAAATGCTTTCCTCCAGGTATCCATCATATGCAGGTGCGCCATACACCCTAGAAACTGCAACCCATCCCATGATTTTCCCATCCTCTTCATAGACATACCTGAGATAGGGAAGGTGTGCATTGCTGAAATCCGGCCATTTGGGGCAGACTTTTGTAAAAGTGCTTTTGCCTTCCTCAATTGCTTCTGAGTATATTGAAAGGACGCCGTCTTTATCCTTGTTTTCCATTTCTCTTATCATATATGCAATGTATTAGCACGGATATTCCCTTTTTTCCATGATTTAATAAATAATTCCTTGCATTTCCCTGAATATGTATTAACTTTAGATTATGAAGAAAAAATTATTTTTTATACTGGCATTAATTATGGTAGCAAGTACATTATCCGCAGCTGCAGACTGCACAAGCTATAGCTGGTCAAACCAGGACGGAACACTCCACTTTCTAGGAAGGACATATGATTATTTTGGCACATTGGAGGCTAACAGGATCAGCATTGTTCCTGAAGGATATGATTATGCCCTCAACCCAGAGGGTACAGAGACTGCCACAGTAAAGCATGGCTTTGTCGCACAGTCAATGCTTGGCCTTGCAAGTCCGATCATCATTGATGGAATGAACGAGGAAGGTCTGATGGCCTGCCTGCTTAACTATCCAGGCTATGCAACTTATGAGACAAACAAGAAAGACGGAGTAACTGACATCCATCCTTCATTCTTCCTTGGCTACATTCTTGGACAGTGTGCATCCGTAGAGGAAGCTGCAGAGGCAATTGAGAACATAAACCTTACAGACGAGCTTATTTTCGGTTCTGAGATGAGAGTGCACTACATCATCTCTGATAAGACTGGTGAGGCAATGATCGTTGAGCCGGATAAGGATGGAATAAGCGTACACCGAAATACCATCGGTGTCATGGCCAATTCACCTAACTATGAATGGCAGAAGACAAATCTCAGGAATTATGTTGCTCTTTCTAATGTCGATACCCCTCCTGTTGAGATGCTCGGAGAGGAATTCAGGGCATTTGGAAATGGAACTGGAGGCTCATTTGGCCTTCCTGGAGGATATTCATCCCCTGCACGCTTTGCAAGAATGGCTTTCACAAAGCACTTTGCCCCTAAGGGAACGGATGAGCTTGATTCTGTGACAAGGATGTTCCATAACTTTGCTGTTGTGGATATTCCAGAAGGGCTGCTGAGGGAGAGCGCAGATTCTGACCATTATGAGCAGAGCCTCTGCATAACAGTTATGTGCGCAGAGAGCGGCAACTACTATTTCTCTCCATATACTGACAGGAGAATAAACTGCGTGAACGTCCATAACGCACTAAAAAGCGTAAGCGGAACGGATGTTTCCTACATAGAGATTCCAAGCAAGCAGGATGTAAACTACATCATCTGACATACTGTTCTGTTAATTCCCTCCAGGAAAAGGAAATCTTGGAGGGAAAATTTTGAAAATCTGTTGACAAGCATTCAATAAAACTTAGATAATACATTCGCTGATCCACATATGGACGCGGGGAGGTGAATGTAGAATGGCATACGTAAAGGTTGATGATAACGAACCACTGGAGAAGTCAATCAAGCGCTTCAAGAGAATGGTTGAGAAAGAAGGTATCATCCGCGAATGGAAGAAAAGGGAATACTACGAAAAGCCTTCCACAATCAAGAACAGGAAGAATAAGGCTATGGCTCGAAAGCAGATGAAGAAAGTCAGAAAGATGCATCAGAGCTCAAAGAACTATTAATCCAAAGGCACCCATAAACCGGGTGCTTTTCTTATATTTCATCTATAATCTTCAACAATTATTTTAATTTTTTATTATTCTGGCAATTTCCCATTAAAAATTTGACTTATACATAATGCCATGAGATAATCAGGTTAAGGAGAAAGATTATGCTTATTCTTATATCTGACGCATTTGACAAGAGCCTGCCTGGCAAGCTTGAAGAGTTTGGAGAGGTTACGGAAGACACATCAAGGCTTAGTGAAGCGGATGTTGTACTCATCAGGAGCAAGACGAAAGCAACAAAAGAATATATTGACGAGGCAAAAAATCTCAAATTGATCATCCGCGGCGGAGTCGGTATGGATAATATCGACAGGGATTACTGCAGGGAGAAAGGCATAATAGCTACGAACACTCCAAAAAGCAGTGCAATTGCAGTAGCAGAACTTGCTTTTGCCCTCATGCTTTCTGTCCCAAATAAGATAACCTATTTTGACAGCACAATGAAAAAGGGCGAATGGAACAAGAAAACCAAGAGGACGGAGCTGTATGGCAAGACGCTGGCTCTCTTTGGCATGGGAAACATTGCAAAGGAAGTTGCAAAGAGGGCAAGAGCATTCGGCATGGATGTTGTCGCATACGATAAATATGTTGAGAAATCTGATCTTGCAAGGATGTGTGCAAGTCCTGAGGAGGCTGTAAGGCAAGCCGATTACATCAGCATGCATCTTCCACTTACCGATGAGACAAAAGGGATGATGAACAGTGAGCTCATATCGCATATGGAAAAGGCTCCTGTGATCATAAATACGGGAAGGGGAAAATGCGTTGATGAAGAGGCAATGGCTGAAGCCCTGGAAAGCGGGAAGGTATCACATTTTGCAACAGATGTCTATTCTGTAGAGCCGTGTGAGAGTGACAATCCGATTTTAGGCTGTGAAAATGTAACGCTTACTCCGCATGTCGGGGCAAACAGCGTAGAGAACCTTCTCAGGATCGGAGATGAGGTGATTGAGACTATCAGGAAATACAAGAAGGAGGGAGCAATCTGATGAGGAAAAAGAATTTCTTTGCAGGCCCTTCAGTTCTTCCACTGGAAGTTCTTGAAGAGATCAGGGATCAGATCGTTGATTATAACGGTGAAGGGCTTTCAATGATCGAGGCAAGCCACCGTGGCGGAATGTTTGAAGAGATGTATGATGAGTGCCTTGCAACATTCAGGAGGCTTCTTGGCATTCCGGAAGATTATGATGTCTATTTCCTTGGAGGCGGAGCAACACTTCAGTTTGCAATGATTCCTATGAACTTCCTCCTTCCTGGAAAGAGTGCAGATTATGCCAAGACAGGATCATGGTCAAACAAGGCAGCAAGCGATGCAGCCAAGATAGGATGTGTAAATGTGTTCTTTGATGGAAAGGAGAGTAACTATACGACACTTCCATCCGTGAAGGATATAAGGCCAAGTGAGGATGCATGCTACCTGTACCTCTGCTCAAATGAAACGATAGGTGGAATAGAGTGGCAGGATTTTCCTGATACAGGGAATGTTCCTTTGATTGCAGATATGTCATCGGACATCCTTTCACGCCCTGTTGATGTATCAAAATTCGCTATGATATATGGCGGAGTTCAGAAGAATCTCGGACCGGCAGGCGCAACATTCATCATAATGAGGAAAGACATGCTTGAAAGGCGCAATGACAACCTTCCTGCATATCTTGATTACAGCCTGCATGCAAAGAACAAGGGACTTTACAATACTCCGCCTGTATTCTCAATTTGGGCAGTGAAGCTTGTCCTTGACTGGGTTGAGAAGAACGGGGGCCCGGAGGGAATGCTTGAAAGGGCAAAGAGGAAGAGCAAGCTTATCTATGATGTGATTGACTCCTCTTCTTTCTTCCGCTCTCCAGTTGATAAGGCATTTAGGAGCAGGATGAACATCGTCTTCAGGCTTCCTAGTGAGGACCTTGAGAAGAAATTCGTAGCAGAGGCAACTGAAGAGGGTATGCTTGGCCTTAAGGGGCACAGGAGCGTTGGCGGCCTCAGGGCAAGCCTCTATAATGCGCTTAAGGAGGAGGATGTTGTAGCCCTCAGGGACTTCATGCTTGATTTCGAGAAGAAGAACGGCTAGGAGGATTAAGGCAAGGGGCTTTCCCTTGCCATTGTTTTTTATGAAGAAGATAGATGAGACGAACAAGCAGATAATCAAGCAGCTCAGGGATGGAAGAAAACCATTTTCTGCAATAGCGGAGGAGCTCAACATAACAGAGAATACAGTCCGAAGCCGCGTGAATAAGATGATCGATGATGGCGTTCTCAAAATAGAGGGAAGGGTGGATCCTGAGAAAATCCCGGGCCTGCAGGTAATTGAGATGGGCATAAAGCTCAAGACAAGGGATCTGGTGAGAAAGGCACAGGAGTTTACAATGCTGCGCGGTGTCATAAGCGCATCAGTTGTTACAGGCCGCTATGACCTGATAGTTCAGATAGAATTGTGCGATGATGAGGATCTTTCCCTGCTTGACTTCTTCAAGTATGAGCTTGTGAAGATCAGTGAGATATCTGAGGTTGAGACCTATGTAGTGTATCAGTCGAACAAGCTTTTAGTCCCATATGTCCTCTGATTTGTCAAATTATCTAAACCAAGAATGATTTAGATGGTATAATGGAAATAATTTAGAGGAGATTAGTATGCCAAATATAAGTACAGAATATATGGGACTTGAGCTCAAAAGTCCGGTAATCATGGCCTCCGGTCCGCTTTCAAGCACACTTGATAACCTGAAAAAAGCGGAAGATGCTGGCTGCGGTGCTGTAGTGCTCAAATCCATTTTTGAGGAACAGATTGAGAATGATGCAAGCCTTGAGGCTGAGAAAAATAGTGAGTACCTGACACATTCCGACAGCCATCTCTATTTCACAGAGATGACAAAGGATTACTATGTTGACCGTTACCTTGACCTGCTGGAAAAAGCAAAGGCAAGCCTTGGAATACCTGTTATTGCATCTGTTAACTGCAGGAGCATCAATACATGGATTGACTACAGCAGAAGCTTCATTTCAAGCGGAGCTGATGCCATTGAGCTCAATTACTTCCCGATTGCAAGCAATTCAAGGATAGGCAGCGGGGAAGTGGATAAGGCACTATTTGATTTTGCAAAAGCAGCCAGGGCAAAAATTGATGGAAAGCTGTCAATGAAGATCGGATCTTTCTACTCATCGATATCAAATGTGGTTAAGACCCTTGACAGCCTGAAGATCGATGGCCTTGTACTTTTTAACAGGCCATTCAGGCCTGATATCGATCTTGAGAGCCTGGAAGTAAGGGGATCATCTCCTGTTTCAGGAGAGAGCGAGTACGGAGTTGCAATGCGCTGGATAGCCCTGATGAGTGCAGAAGTCGGACTTGATATGGTTGCAAATACGGGAATCCACTCAGCAGAGACAGCTGTCAAGATGATGCTCTCTGGAGCAAAAGCAGTTGAAGTATGCTCTGTTGTCATGCAGAAAGGCTTTTCCGCAATCGGGGATATGAACAGGGGTATTGCAGATTTCATGGAGAAGAAAGGCTACAGTGACACATCTTCCTTCATTGGAAAGCTTGCAGAAGAGAATTACGAGAAAGGGGATGCCTGGGAGCGCGTCCAGTTCCTTAAGACTATAGGGCAGTAAGATGAAAGACAGAGAAGAAAAATACCATGATATCACTCCGTTCTTTGGCCAGGAATTTGATGAGGCTTTTTTCCGTTTCCTTTCCCAGACAGACAAGATAGCGAAATTCGCGGATTCCTTCGTTTCTGAAGGTGAGGACGGAAAGAAGATCCTCCTAGGCTATATAGACCAGGTCAAGGACAGGATCCACAGCTATACTGATTTCCAGAATGAGCTTACAATGAGAGTCTTCATCCCGGCCGTGATAAGCAATACGGCAACAGGATATGATGTAAGCGGGATTGAGAATATAGAAGATGATAAGGCATACCTGTACATTTCAACACACCGTGATATAGTGCTTGACTGCACTTTGATAGACTACTCACTTTTCAGGCATAATAAGCCTATGTGCCAGATGGCTTTCGGCGATAACCTGATCCAGAACCCCTTTATAGGTGATCTGCTGCGCCTTAATGGGGGAATAATAGTCAGAAGAAACCTTCCTATGAAGGAAAAATACATTGAGACTGTCAGGCTCAGCGATTATATGGCAGAGACAGTCATTGGCGATGGATACTCTGTCTGGCTTGCACAGCGCAGCGGAAGAAGCAAGGATGGAATAGATGAGACCCATCCTGCAATCATCAAGATGCTCTATCTTGCTCCAAGAAGGAACAAGATGAAATTCCCTGAGCTGATCAGCAAGCTCAGGATAGTTCCTACCGCTGTTTCCTACCAGTACAATCCAAACGACATCAATATGGGAAGAGAGGAAGTCAAGACAATCCATGATGGCGCATATGAAAAGAAGAAGTATGAAGATACTATTTCCATGATCAAGGGAATCAGGGGATTCAAGGGCGGCATCCATGTGTCATTTGGAAAGCCTCTTGAAGGGCACTATGAGACACCGGAGGAAGTTGCAAAAGCAATTGACAGGGAAATTCACAGGATATACAAGCTCTGGGACACCAACTACTTTGCATATGACTATCTTGAAAGGACAGTCAGGTTCAAGGAGCACTACAAGGATTTTGATACGGAAAAGTTCCTCTCTAGGATTGCCCATCTCCATGATGATGTCAAAGCCTTCGTACTCAACAGCTATGCAAATCCCGTAAGGGAATTCCTGAAAATAGATGAAGGTAATTAGCATTTTCCTTTTTTCGCTGATACTGCTTTTCTCTTGTGAGAAGAGCAGTTTTGATTATTCCATAGCCCGACTCAGGCTGAATAAGGCCGATGAGGCTGAGACGCTTGAATTCTCCACTTTGATAGACGGAGAGGATGAGAGCTACAACATAACAGTAAAGGATCCTTCAGGAAAGCTTTCTTGGACTGGCAGCCTTGAAGAGAGGGACGGAAGGTATTCCATTCTGCTGGAAATAACGGATGGTGCATCATTTGTTCCAGGCGAATATGCTTTTTCCATATTCGGCTCTGGCGGAACAGAGGTGTCTGGAGCTGTGAACTTCAGACGCAACGATCCGGATATTTATGAAGAAAACGGAATTCTTTCCGGAAACTTTGAAGGGGAAGCGGAAATGGATGAAAGCCCTGTTGAGATAGGAGAGAGTGTTGAAAGCGGCGATACTGTGACAGTCAGGGATGCCTTTTTCAACACATACACCATCACTCTCTAATTTGTCCTTCCAACCATCATCCTCAGATCCTTTTCGCTCATCTTAATGAGGAAAGTGCGCCCATGGGGGCAGGCCGGTTCCTTCATCCTGAACACTTTTTCAAGGATTGCCTCTGCACTGTAGCGGTCAATCCTGTCTCCAGCCTTTATTGCCGGGCGGCATGCAAGGATTGCGAAAATATTGCTCTCAAGCTCCTTTTCATCCCCTGTATTGAGTGATATGAATGCCGCAACTTCCTTTTCGATATCGCGTGCAACTGAGGGCAGGCTGGTGATATACCATCTGCCATCCCTCTTTTCCAGCTCTATGCCAAGGCGTGAATATATTCCTGCATTGGCATCAAGGAATGAGGAAACATCATCCTCCGTATCCAGTTCTATTGGCACCATCAAAGGCTGTACATTCTTTTTTGAAATAAGCTCATCATAGATTATGCGCTCATGTGCTGCATGCTGATCCACAAAATAAAGCGTATCATCCACTTCTGCAATCAGGAAAAGGTTGAAAGCCTGGCCAACGTAGCGGAAGAGAGGCTTTTCAGCATTCTCTTCCATCTTTAGAGCTTGCTTTTCCCTTTCTGCCTGCCTTTCCTCGCGCTCTCTTCTTATCTCCTTTGCCTTTTCAATCCAGGAATTATCCTGAGGCCGTGATGAATAGGCATACTGGACTGCATTTTCGCTTACTTTGATTCCTCCTCCGCTTCTAAACCCTCCAGGCACTTTAGCACGGTCAGAATCTGTCTTAATCTGCTGCCATGGCGTATAGGAAGGATTTCTCCCTGCAGTATTTTCGAACAGGTTTCCAGTAGTATCTGGCTTTATTTCAGGAATCTTCCTCTCTATGCCGTCACGCAGCATCACGACAATGGAGTGGTGGATATCATTTATGTTCCTTATCTTCACTTCCTTTTTTGCCGGATGGATGTTGAAATCAACGAGTTCAGGATTGTCATTTATAAAGACGCATGCATATGGGAATGATCCTCCTGGAAGGAGTTCCCCATAGCCATACGTTACAGCCTGCACAAGTGAGTATTCCTCTACAGGGCGTGAATTGACATAGATCCTTATTTCCTTCCTGTCGCTTCTCTTGACAAGGCTTTGAGTTGCTATGATATCTATGCTGTAATCTTCTGCCTTTGCACTGAGATGCATCACGTCCGCACTTTCAATTGAAAGCGGCCTGTAGTACATCATAACCCTTTCCTTGAGGCCTGATGCCTTGTCAAAATTGAGCTTCAGTGCGCCGTCTGAATAGAACTTGAATGAAATTCCGGGGTTTGCAAGGGCTCTGGAAGTGACTAGGGCCCTGCATGCATTTGCTTCTGTTGAGGGCTTTTTTAAAAACTGCCTGCGTGCGGGAATGTCCATGAAGAGGTTTTCAGCGTCTGCTATGGTTCCGGTGTTTATGGCAGCTTTTCCTATCTCACTTCGCTCCCCATTGTCTATCACAATAGAAAAGCCCCTCTTCTGATCGCTGTCAAAGGATGTGAGAGTAAGCTTAGTTACCGATGAAATGGAGTAGAGTGCCTCACCCCTGAAGCCAAGGGTGTGCAGATTATCAAGATCATTTTCATTTTTAATCTTGCTTGTTGCATGCCTGTTGGCAATGACTGCCAGGTCATCTTCCTTAATGCCTTTTCCATTGTCCCTGACCCTGACCCTGTCTATTCCGCCATTCTCAATTTCTATGACAATCTCATCGGCTCCTGCATCAATGCTGTTGTCAATGAGCTCCCTTAAAATGCTCTCAGGGCGTTCAATAACTTCGCCAGCTGCAATGCGTGATGACAGCTTCTCTGGCAACCTGTTGATAATTCCCATTAAAATCCAACCTTTGCGTTTACCTTCAGTCTCGGAGCAACAGCACTCAACCTGTATGAGTTGATGAATTGCCCCTCCTCATAGATTGCCACAGTGCCCAGTTCCACTTCAAGTGTCAGATCTTCAAATTCCTTAATGATGGAAGCGGCATAGATCGTATTCTCACTGTTTATGTAGTCTGAGAAATCTATTATATCTTCCGCCGTTGAGGCAAAATTGTTCCTTGACACTGCGAAATGGAAGCCAAATCCGTTTGGAAGCATGAAAGCCATATCAAGAGTCAGCATATCCCCCTCGTATCCCTTCCTGTCCTCAATGAGGGAAACAATATTTGGAACACTGTATTTGAATAGGAAACTGAAATTCTCATAACTGAAAGAGCAGTCGAATATTGCATAGTAGCTGAGTCCTTCAATGTCATAGCCCCTCCTGTCCATATCAGGATTTAAGGAAGTGAAGGAATTGAAATAGTTTGGGTAGACCATGCCAGAGTGTATTCCTGCATTAAGTGAGATGGAAAAATGCCCGTCATTCCATTCAGCTTCCCCTCCCAGGAGGTATCCATAAAGCTCGCTGTTTTCAAAGTCGTATATCACGCCAGTTGAAACAGGGCTGCCATCAGCATAGTCTGCAAACATCTCTCCATAAAGGAAGAATGATAAACTGAGGCGCTGCTCAAGAAATGGCTGGTGATAAGTCAGGCCTATGAATGAATGCAGGCTGAAATCACCCTGTCCCTCGATCTTGAGCTCTGTAGGGATGCTTATGCTCATTGAGCCGCCAAGATAGCTGAAGGGGAAGAAGGAAACGTATGGATCCATGATTTTTATTGCCTCCAGATCATCTACATATATGCCAAAATCCAGATTGTAGAAATTGAATCCGAGATTCAGTGATAGGGCGTCAAATGATGCATAGTTTTCGAAGAATATGTCGTTTCTCCTGTAGTTCCTGCTTGCATCAATGAAGAAGACTGACTCATCCTTTCCTCCGATGCTTATCCCTTCTATGAGAGAGAACATGTCAGTAATGGAATCATAGATATCTGAAAGTGTGCTGTTCTCCTGCCACATGTCAAACCATGGATCCGCTTTCAGTGAGATGGGCGAAAGCTTCCTTTCCCCGATTTCAAGGTAAAGCGGAACGCGGAATGCAAGGGAAAAGCTGTCTGAAAAGAATGAAAGGGTAGGGATGATGCTGAAATAAAGGCCATGGCCATAATAGTTCTCATAGCCAAGCGAGATCTTGAAATCGAGAGGAATGGAACTTTCTTCTGTATAGCCATTCTGTACGCTCTCAACGTCAAAGAATGCAAGCGAAGATGAAAATCCGATTTCCGGCTGTCCGTTTCGGTACCTTACAAGCATCCTTGTATTTATTCCGTCCGTGTCAATTCCAAGTCCTAGATAGAAATCAGACGTGTCAATGAAATCATTGAAAGTGAAAAGATCCTGCTTCCTTGCTCCAAGGATGAAATCAAGCTTGCCAAGGCTGAAGGAGAGGGACGCATCGAAGTACGAATTCTCTTCAATGATTGCAAGCGTTGAGGATGAGAAGTTGATGAATGAATTAATGTTGAGCCCGAAATGCTCAAAATTCAGGTCGGTATCGAGGAATATGGCAAAGCTTGGCTCATCACCTTCCTGCGAGAAATTGTCATTATAGAGGTTGTAGTAGACTCCATCCCTCTGAAGATAGAGGCCAAGCCTCACTTCATCATCTTCAATCCTGAGCGGAACATAGAAGAAGAAAGACGTTCCCGAGTCAAGGAATGAACTGAACTCAAAATTATCAATAGCCTTGAGCAGGCCGAACCTGAGGCCGAAGGAAATGTCTTCAAGGGAGATGATCGGCAGGTTGAAAAAGATGGAAGGGTAGAGTGATGTTGAATTAATGTCATTGTACCTTACTGCACTGAAGAGCTCGAATGCAATCTGCACTGGCCATGCCCTTGACAGGGTGAATGAAAGGACATTGCCACTGAAGATTACTGCATCATCTGATTCATCAGAAAATGAAAGGTCATCTGCATAAAGCCTGAAACTGAAGAAATCCGTATCAAGTGAAAAGTTAAGTGAGAGGCGCTCTGTAAGGGCATCCCACTCATGCACAACACCAGGAAAAAGTCCTGCGTTATCTCCAGAAAGCGGGGTGCTTCTATCTAGATCCAGAGTGACTGTGCTGCCATGATAATTCACAGCTTCAATGAACGATGTAAGGAATGGAAGGAGATTATGGCTTTCGTAATACTCTTCGACGCGGTTCACATCGAAGCTCAGTGAGAGATGAAAATTCCCAACATCAAGTGTTGGGATAACAGCACTGGAGAGTGAATATCCTCTCTCAGTGCCGTCGGAATATGCTCTTATCTTAAAGAGAAGATCTAATTTGTTAACGTTTTTTTTTGGACTTCCAGTGCAGATACCGTTGGAGGGATCAGGCCTGACTCATATGTGATGCTTTCGATATCAGGGCGTGATGGCACACCATAATCAATATCCACAAACAGGGTTGGAACTGCCGGAATTATTGGAAGGTACGTATCTGCAACATACACTTTCGGAGCTGATGGAAGGTTCAGCCTGCGCACTACATCAAGCATGCTTGGTGCTTCAGGAACAGCTATCTCAATAACTTCCTCTGAATCTTCATCTATTGGCTGGTTGAGAATGTTTGCAGTAGAACTAGAATATGATCTCGGCTCAATAATGTATGTGATTCCAGTCAGGGCATCAAATGCCAGTGCACTTGCTGTCTCTGAATAGTTGTAGATTCCTTCTTCCTCATCGGTTGTAACAATCCTGTAATCACCTTTCTCAAATACTGCTGTAAGGGATACAGGGGTGTAAACAGCAAGGGAGAGATCTTCTTCAAGCTTGATCTCCAAAGATCCGTTCACAAGATAGAATGTCGGGTTTTCAACATCCAGTGAGAGGATGGAGAATATCGAGTTTGGCCCAAGTGTTGCATCACCGTATGGGGTTGTGCATGTGACTTCTTCATCTTCTGTTAGTACGATCAGTCCTTCAAGATTGGATACTCCGGCATTCATGTCGATCCTCTCTCCATAGGCATCGTAAAGTTTGAAATTGCCATTTGATACAGTAATGTCCAGATCTGCTGCTGGCAAACTGAAAATGCATAATGCTAATAATAAGGCTGTCAATATTCTCTTCATATGAACCTCTTACACTAGTCTAACATATATATTAAAGGTAATTCCACATAAAAAATTACAATTCTTCTTCTCTTTTGCATCGGGAAATGAGGGAAAAATCCTTATTCTGTGATTGCATGATGAAAGAAAAAGCCGGAGCTAAATTGCTCCAGCTTCTGCTTTTATTCAGCAAATGTCCTGTTGAATTTCTCAAGATCCCTGTTTGAGCCTGAGAGAACCATGATTTCATCAAGATGGAGCATTGTCTCTGGTCCGACACTTCCATTTGCCTTTCCATCCTTAACGACTGCAATGATGGATATTCCGAACTTCTCGCGGATCTTCAGTTCCTTTACTGTCTTTCCGTCAAGATCCTTCGGCGTCCTGACCTGGATGATCGAAAATTCTTCAGAAAGGGGCAGGATGTCTTCTGCAAGTTTCTCGCAGAGCCTGATTGCAGTTCTCTTTCCGATTTCAGTTTCAGGAAAAACAACATCTGCTCCAATCTTTTTCAGGATCTTTGAATGGTCTTCGCTAATTACCTTGCATATTACATGCTTTACTCCAAGCTCAAGGGCATTAAGTGCTGCAAGGATAGAGCTCTCGACATCCTTTCCAATTCCGACAATAACGGTATCTGCCTCTTTCATGCCTGCCTCGAGCAGTGATTCCTTTGACACATCGTTTATCACAACAACTTCAGCATCGGTTTCATAAAGTGGCTTGAGCCTCTGCTGGTCATGATCTGCTACAATAACGTATTTTCCCCTTGCAAGCAGCTCTTCTGCAACTGCAAGGCCGAATCTTCCCGTTCCTATTACTCCAAATACTTCTTTTTCGTCTTTTTTTCTCATGTTTATCCTATTATTACCTTCTCTTCTATATAACGTGCACCGCTGATTCTCCTGCGGGCAAAAGCTGAAATTATGGTCATGAATCCGACTCGTCCGAGATACATCATTATTATGAGGATTATCTTTCCTGCGGGTGATACATATGGCGTTATACCCATTGTGAGGCCGACAGTCGCATATGCAGAAACAGTTTCATACAGAATCTGGTCTGAAGTGAATTCAGGATCTGTGATTGAAATCAGGAATGCTGCAATGGCGACAAGCAGGACAGAGATGATTATTACAAAGAACGCCTTGAGGACGGACTCTGAACTTATCTCCCTCTTGAAAGCAACCGGGCTTCTTCCCAAAAGAAGGAAGAATGAAGCTTTTACTGCCGTAAAGAAGGATGTTGTCTTTACGCCGCCTCCTGTGGATCCTGGGGATGCACCTATGAACATCAGTATTATGGTCAATACAACTCCTGCCGGAGGAAGTGATGACTGGTCATAAGAGAAATATCCTGCTGTCCTTGTCGTCACGGACTGGAAAAATGCGTTCTTCCAGTCAACTCCAGGCAGTATTATCTTGAACAGGACTGTGCCTGAAATGATAAGGAAAACCGTTGTGCTCAGAACGATCTTTGTATGCACGGATATCTTCTTCTTGTTCTTTACGTGATCGATAAGATCCCCGTAAAGGATGAATCCAAGGCCTCCGAATGCGATTAAGAGTGCAATCGTGATCAGTACAACCGGATCCTGGTTCCACTTCATAAGACTGTCTGAAAAAAGGTCAAATCCTGCATTGTTGAATGCAGAAACAGAGTGGAATACCGAAAGGTATACTGCCCTTCCCAGGCTGTAGTGCTCAGAAAACGATGAAAAGAGCATGATGGCACCCAGTGCTTCTATTATTCCTGTTACGGAAAGGGCCAGAGCAAGCAGCTTCTTGGTCCCTATCTTATGGTCTGCTCCAAGGGAATCCCTCAAAAGGTTTCCAGATGATGCGTCTATTTTCCCACTTGCGATCATTATTATGATGACCGCGATAACTGCATATCCCAGTCCTCCAAGCTGGATAAGCAGCATAAGTATGAACGACCCGAAATCTGAAAGCGTTTTTGAAATATCCACCGGAGTCAGTCCCGTTACACAGACAGCTGAAGTAGAAACGAACAGTGAATCAAGAAATGATAACTCAACCCCTTCCTGATGTGAAATTGGTAAATAAAGTAAAACTGCCCCAATTGCAATTATTAGCATGAAACCAAGGGCCAGCTGCAGCCCTGGTTGTAGCTTCCTTCTGCGTTGCATGCTTAGAATATTAGCAGAGGCATAATTCAAATTCAAGGTGAATAAGGCCTGGATTAAGCATTATTATTGTTGATTGTTTTTAAAAAATATTCTGTTGGTTGGTATTATTCTACCAGCAGTTTATATCAGCATTACTTACTTTCCTTACTGCTTTTTAACGGGGAAGGAAAATCGTAAGATGCATATATATGTTCTCTTGCAAGCTTGTCCAGGTGGCATAGTTCCTTTACAATCGGCTTCAGTCTCGCTCTCACATTTGTCTGGTCATAAGGGCAGACCGGCTTTATTGCAGGGATGTCATACATATCCTTCAGCCTTCTTGTGACATTCTCATGAACGAGGATCATGGGCCTGATCACGAAAAGTTTTCCGCCAAAAAATTCCTGAACTGGCTTCATTGTAGCCTGTTCTGCCCTGAAACACATGTTCATAAGGCTTGTCTCGACCAAGTCATCGAGATGGTGCCCCATGGCAATCAGCCTGATGTCATTCCTTGATGCATAGTCAAAGAGTATGCGCCTCCTGTTCCTTGAACAGAGGTAGCAGTTGAATTCCCCTTTAAATGATGCAGGGAACTGATGCTCATCCACCATCTCGAATTCGATATCAAGATCTTCAAAGAACTGGTAGAGCTTTTGCCTGTATCCCTCCTCAATCGGATGCTCTATCCAGTTTATCATGAGCGCTTTAAGCCTGTAGTCTATGGGAAGCCATTTGCGCCTGATTGAAAGGGCTAGGGAAAGGGCCAGGCTGTCTTTCCCTCCGCTTGCAGATATCAGGACAGTATCCTTGTCCTTGATCATCTCAAACTGGTTTATTCCTTTTCCCGTATCCTTTATGAATCGCATCACCCATGGTGGAATTGATCCGTTCAGTAAGTCCTTGTAGCTGAGCTTTTCTTCGTTCACTGGAAATTCTCCTTAACCGCCTTCTTCAGGCTATTGAGGCTAACATAATGGGGAAGAAAGATCGATAGCTTTCTCAGCCTGGATGAAAAGAGCTTGCCAACTTCCCTGCTCAAGGCTGTTTCATCATCCCTTATTTCCGACACAGATCCATCCTTCCTTAAGAGCATCATTCCGCTTTCAAAGCTTATAGGCTCGGGAATATCTATTATGCATTCATATTCTTTTAAGTTTGCATATTCACCTTTCAGGCTGCTAAATATCTTTTTCTCTGCTTCTTCTCTCGTCTTTAAGCTGAGTGAGAGATCTGTAAGCTCTGGATACTCGGAAAGCGGGAATTCCGCTTTCTTTTCCAGAAGCCTGCTATGCTCAACCATGCTGATGAGAGAAAATGGTTCGTAGCAAGAGAACCTGTTTGCAAGGTCTGCAAACTCGCTGTCGTCCTTCAGGTACAGCTCATCATATGTGATTACCCCGTCATTCAATGCACTTAGCAGTGCTTTTTTTATCATGGCTGTTGCGCTTCTGACCCCTTTATGCCAGTAAACTGTCTTGTACATCAGGTATTTAGAAAAGAGTATATGCTCAATTGAGACCAGTGCATCCTCCTCAAGCACAATTGCTCCATTGCGGTAATCAAGGCTTTTTATGATGTAGTCAGTATTCTGGCTGCCGTATGGAACACCTGCAAAGAAGGCATCCCTGGAAAGGTAATCAAGCTTATCAGGATCAAGCGGTCCGGAAAGGATCTTCCTGTATAAAAGGATTTCCCCTCTCTCTTCCTTGATGCTGACATCAATTATTGATGCTGTCATGAGAGCATCGGCTCCAGTCCTTGTTACTGCCTTCCTGAGCTTTTCCTTATTGAGGATAAGCGATGAGGCAATCTCTTCATGCTCCCTTAGTGAAAGTTCCTTCAGCGAGTGCGCGTATGGAAAATGCCCTATGTCGTGGAGCAGGCATGCTGAGAGGAAACTCAGTATGCCCTCCTTTGTCAGGGGAAGATCCTCATTTTTTGTTGCTATCGATATTATTATCTCGCGCCCAAGGGCATATACGCCTATTGAGTGGCTTAAGCGGGTATGCACGCTTCCCGGATATATATGGTATGTCGGGCCATTCTGCTTTATGCGTGAAAGCTTTTGCACATCTTCAACCTCAAGAAGTTCCTTGAATGGAAGGGAAAAGGGGACATTGCCCCAAAGGGGATCTTTTACAGAGTGAGTAAAACCGTTATAAAGCAAAGAGAGTATGTCATCTCGTTTCATACATGAAAGAGTAGCATAAATATCTGATTGTTTGCTTTTTTTTCTTTCTTATCCTATCCTCTTCTTATGAGGAAACTTCTGGTCATTCTTCCTTTAATGCTATGCCTATCTCCACTTCCTGCTGTTGTGCCAATTGCGGATGATGGGGGAAGATTAATCATAAAATACAGCAGTGAAAGCAATTATGCCCTTCTTGAGAAGGCATTGAAGGACTCTTTGGACCTTTCATGGTATGAGAAATATACAACAGATGATCCAATCCTCATCAATTCCACATTCACTCTGCTATCCTCTCTGCTGCCTTTTGAAAATTTTGTGATGGAAGAGGAAAAAAACAATGCCATCAGAGTGATATCACTTTCTGATGGCACTGTGGTTTCCTTCACGTTCAAGGACGGCTTGATCCACGCAGTCTCATTCAGCTGAGGCTTTCATAAAGATCAAGCATGCTTTCAAAATGCTTCAGCGCACTTTCAACCGGCTCTGGCTTTGACATGTCAACACCAGCCATCTTCAGTGCCTCTACTGGATATCTTGATCCGCCGGATTTCAGGAATGAGAGGTAATCATCCCTTTCCTTTTTTCCGCCATTCAAAACCTTTTCTGAGAGGGCAAGTGCCGCACTGATTCCTGTAGCATATTTATATACGTAGAATGCCCTGTAGAAATGTGGTATTCTCAGGCCTTCAAGATCACTTTCTTCAAGCATCTCAACAGATGGTCCGAAGTATTCATTAAGCAGCTTCCTGTATACGCTTCTGAAGAAATCGAGGGTTAGGGGAGTCCCTTTTTCACCTTCTTCATGCACAATAAGCTCAAATTCTGCAAACATGGTCTGCCTGAAGAGTGTTGCCACAATGTCATCCAGGTGTTTTGCAACAATATACCTTTTCACATCCCCCTCACTATTCTTGATGAAATAGTCTGTCAGGATGGATTCATTGAATGTTGATGCGACTTCTGCCTCAAATATTGAGTAGCTGTAGCTCATGAACGGATTGTTTTTCACTGAGTAGTATGAGTGCATGCTGTGCCCGCCCTCATGAATCAGAGTAAAAACGCTGTCAAGCACTTCATTCTCATAGTTTGTCATTATGTATGGCTTTCCTATATAAGCTCCGGCACTGAATGCACCGCTGCGCTTCCCAAAGTTCTCATACCTGTCTACCCAGCGTTCGGTGGTAAGCCCTTTAACCAAAGTGTCCCTGTACTCAGTGCCAAGGACGCTGACAGCTTCAGCAATTATGCCTACCGCCTCATCATAGCTGTAGTTGACTTTCACATCCTTTACAAGGCTCAGGTATACATCATAATGCTTTATCTTCTCTTTTCCCTGGCTTTTTGCCTTCAGCGCATAGTAGCGGTGGAGAAGTGGAAATGCACTATGCACAGCCTTTATGAGATTCCTGTATACCTTCTCACTGACCTTGTCTGGAAAGAGTGCCTTATCAAGGGATGACCTATATCCCCTTGCCTTTGAAAGGAAAATATCGTTCTTGACGCTTGATGAATAAATTCTTGCAATGGAGTGCTTGTTCCTGTCATAAGCGGCATAGAGCTTTGTATATGCTTCTTTCCTGATCTTCTCATCCTCGCTTCTTATGAACTTTGTATAGTTTGAATGCGTAAGCTTTTCCCCGTTAATCTCCCCGAAGTCCAGATCTATATTGTCCAGATCCTGGAAAGTATCCTGGAATGATGATGAGACAGGGCTGTAAAGGGAAAGCAGATGCTCTTCCTTCTCGCTGAGCGTGTGCTCCTTAAAGCGCCTTGCCTTCCTTATATATGCCTTGTAGTCCTTTGCCCTTGGATCCCTGAGGAATTCCCGGATCCTGTCATCTCCGATTGCCATGAACTCAGGATCAAAGAATGACAGAGCCTCATTCACCCTGTTTTCCACATCTTCATAGCTTCCGAGGAGTTTCATAACCTCGGCATTTGCGCTGTCCACGCTGTATTTCAGGAATGCATAGCTTCCAAGACGCTCAAGATCCATGAAGACATCAGAAAAGAGCGACAGGGCATGATAGAAACTGTCTGCATTTCCTCCCAGCGTTCCCTTGAGTGCCTTAAGTTCCTTTATCTTTTTGGATACTTTCTTCAGATCCCTGTAAAAGCTTGCATCATCTTTTGAAAGGCTTGTCAAATCCCATGTGTCACTTACTTTCTGCTCATTTCGCTGCATATTCTCTCTTTCTCCTTTTCTAGAATGGAATTCATCTGGAATGCTGCTTTCGCCCTGTGTGAATATGTGTTCTTTTCTTCTATAGTCAGGTTTGCAGATACATCCATTGCTTCCTCATTGAAAAATACAGGATCATATCCAAAGCCATGGCTTCCTTCCGCTTTCTCCACAATGTGTCCCCTGCAGGATTTCTCAACAACATACTTGTTGTGCTCATCCACTATCAGGACCATCGTGCATACGAATTCTGCCGACCTGTCCTCAATCCCTTCCATGTTCTTCAGCAGGAGCTCGTATTTTTCCCTGTCATTAAGCTTTTTCCCTCCTTCCTCTCCATAGCGCGCAGTATGAATCCCTGGCTTTCCTCCAAAGGCCTTAACGCAGAGTCCTGAATCATCTGCAATGCACGGCTTATGAACCAGGGCATACAGCGCTTCTGCTTTTATCAGGGCATTTTCTATGAATGTTGATCCTGTCTCTTCAGGATCGAAATCCAGTCCCTCATCCTTGGGAAGGACTATCTCATAATCCTTGAAGAATTCCCTGAACTCCTTTCTTTTGTGTTCATTATTGCTTGCCAAATAAAGTTTCATAGGAAAAATATAGCACTAACTAGGAAAAAGGATAATAATCATGCCAGATTTTTCCTATTTCATAATAGGCTGCATATGCACTGCATCTGCCCATGCTGAAAAAGAGGTATCCATCATACAGTTTTATGTTTATGCCTTTTTCCGTGTTTGAAAATGAAAGGGTTCCGCTGCTGTTCCTGAATGCGCTCAGTTCAAGTCCTGTTATGATGAGTTCAGGAACCGAGAGAATATATGATCCATCCTCTTTTCTCAGTTCTGCATAGAACCTGCCTGGTATGACAAAAGATATGGCAAGGCTGTCCTTTTCCATGCCCTTTTCCCTGCTCATGACTTTTGGTGATGTCATGCACGAAGGAAGGAGCAAGAGGGAAGCAAGCAGAAAAATGGAAATCCTATTGGCTCTCTTCATCATACTGTCAGTATATTTGAGCCTTAAGCGCTATCCAACATGCATTGTCACTTTTTCAAGCATTTGCCTTGCAATTTTCATTTCCCTGTTTATGTTGTTCCTTGAGTTGTAGAGTATTGCTGCTATATCGCTCTGGCTTAATCCTTTTGAGGCTGTCCTCATCTGGTGGATCCTGCTCTTATACCTCTTCCTGGATTTCTCTTCCGCTATCTCGAACTCTGTTTTCATCTCATCATCCATCAGGCAGAATGATTTTTTCATTCCATTCCTGATTATTGCCTTGAAGTGCTTCATCGCTATAGCCCTGTTCTCTTCAATTTTCAGCTTTTTCTCCTGCTGGAACTCTTCTTTCAGCTCAAGGAGCTTCAGCATTGCCTCCTCATCGCAGCATAGCATCTTGGAAAGAGTCAGGCTCTTATGGGCAAGTGTCGTGCTTGGCATGGAAAGAAGGAGTATTACGAATGCTTTTCTGGATCCAAGCGTAAGCAGGTTGCTTTTCATCTCCTTTTCAATCCTAGTCAGGCTTCTCCTCTCTTTATATGAGCGTTCGTATATTATGTGATAGCTAATATCTGTTAGTGTGAAACCGTCATAGCAGCCTGTGAATGCAAAATGGTCTTCTTCCTCCTCTTCCTCTTCTCCGTTTTCCATTTCAATATAGGATTCATCGGAAAATATTGATATGTCCGTATAGCTGTCCACAGCTGCCTTTTCCTTTTTCCTGTACTGGTGCAATGAGTAGATCAGCGCACGCTTCCTGAGCACCTGTCCAAGATACCTGATGAATGGGACATGGCTTACTACGTAGCATTCAACTATCTCTTTTATCTTGGGGCGCTGCTGCATGTAAAAGTCCGATATTTCTGATTCTGATAAATAGCCATCCTTGAGCGGGATCATGAAAAGCAGTACGTCAACCTTCTTGAATATCTGCCTGTAAAGGTCCTCCTTTTCCAAGCCGCACTCAAGGCGGTTGTATCTCAGGACAAGCGCTCTGTAAGCCTTTCATCCTCTGATTTTGAGAAAATGGAATTGTCCATATACCCTCCTGCGTTTTACATGCAAGGGGAGGGTAATGGATGATATTTATGGAATAGCAGGATATAATTCTATCTGCAGGAAGGAAAAACTAAATAAGTGGCATGAGAAGGCGAATTATGAATTCTTCTGCATCCTCTATCTTAAGCCCCTTTACGGTAGCCCCTGATGCCAGTGCATGACCGCCTCCGCCAATGCTTGCTGCTAGAGAGCCGACATCAACATTTGAATTCTGTTTTGCCCTGAATCCGAATTCTATTGCCCCATCTTTCTCTTTCACAAGAACAACAGCCTTCACATTTTCAGCTTCAAGAAGGCTTCTATAAACCGCATCTCCTGGCCGCTCCTCGGTTTCATACTCCTTTTTCTCATATGCCAGTATGAGTTTTCCGCCAAAAAGGCTTTTTGACTCCGCTATTATCCTTGCAGCAATCTTGATGTCTTCAAGCTTTTTGCCATCATGAAGCCTGTCATAAAGTTCGTATGGATTAATTCCTGTCTCAGCAAATGATGCAATCTTATAAAAGCTGTCCTTTGCCTGGTCCTGGTTGATAAAATGGAAAAATCCTGTATCTGTCAGGAATCCTATCATCAAGCACTCGGCAATCTCTTTTGTGAGTTTTACTGAAAGTGCAATCCTGATTTCATCAACTAAGAGGGTAGTGGATGGAGACCTTGGAACTATGTATGAGAGCTCTTTGCGGTAAAACGGAGTTCCTGAAGAATGATGGTCTATAACTATTGTCTCATTCCCTTTCAGGCTCTGGTAGACATTTCCAGGCCTGTCTTCTGTAGAGCAGTCAAGGATGATGAGCAGTGGATTCTTCTCTTTCAGGCTTTCTGGAACTTGCTGAAGGAAAAGATCCTTAACTCCTGCAATTTCACGCCTTTTAAATGGTCCGTCATTTAAAAGATACACGTCCTTACCCAGTGCAGAGAGTATGCCTTTCATTGCAAGACAGGAATAAATTGCATCACCATCAGGATTTACATGTGCCATGACGGCGATGCTCCCAGCTCTGGAAATTTCTTCTATGATCTCTTTAGAGACCGGAGGAAATAAGTTTTTCTTCTTTTCCATTGATCAGAACCGTTGGCCTTGTGTTGTTCTCGACATTATCCCTGCTCACAACAACCTTAGTTACATTTTCAATTGATGGGATATCATAGGAAATGTCAAGCATGAGGTTTTCGACAATTGATCTTAAGCCCCTTGCACCTGTCTTCTGCTTTATGGCTTTTTCTGCTATTGCATTGACTGCATCCTCTGTGAATACAAGATCTATTCCGTCAAGCTTGAATGATGCCTGGTACTGCTTGATGATTGAGTTCTTCGGCTCCGTTATGATCCTTTTGAGATCCTCAAGCTTCAGGTCATCAAGTGTTACATGTATAGGAAGCCTTCCGATGAACTCCGGAATAAGGCCGAATTTAACAAGGTCATCCGGATGAAGTTCTGCATAGATTTCCTTCAGCTCTTCATTGCTTTTCTTTGATACTGTCGTACCAAAGCCGAATGTGGAAGATGCGGTCCTTCTCTCAATGACCTTATCAAGCCCGACAAAAGCTCCTCCACAGATGAAAAGGATGTCCTTTGTATCTATCTTGATCATCTCCTGGTTTGGATGCTTCCTTCCTCCCTGAGGCGGAACAGAAGCAACTGTTCCCTCAATGATCTTCAGCAGTGCCTGCTGCACTCCTTCTCCGGAAACATCACGTGTGATGGATACGTTTTCCCCTTTTTTTGCAATCTTATCGATTTCATCAATGAAAATAATGCCTTTCTGGGCTTTTGCAATATCATAATCGGCCGCATCAATAAGCTTTAAGAGAATGTTCTCGACATCCTCTCCGACATATCCAGCCTCTGTGAGCGTTGTGGCATCTGCAATTGCAAAAGGAACGCGGAGTTTCTTGGCAAGTGTCCTGGCAAGAAGCGTCTTTCCAGTACCGGTTGGTCCGATGAGAAGGATGTTTGATTTATCCAGCTCAATTCCTTCCTTCTCAATTTCCTTCTTGTTCTTGACTCTCTTATAGTGGTTGTAAACTGCAACAGAGAGGACTCTCTTAGCCTGATCCTGTCCAATTACATAATCATCAAGGTATGCTTTTATTTCTTTCGGAGTAGGGATTTCCCCGACATCCAGATCTTCCTCTGATTCAAACTCGCGGCCTTTGAACATATCCATGCATGTCTTTGCACAGTCATGGCAGATTGCGACACCACTTGCAGTTATAAGCTGGCCAACTTCATCTGAACTGCGTCCACAGAATGAACAATATCTAACTTTAGCCATTTTTCCTCTCAGTAATGACATTATCTACAATTCCATACTCTTTTGCCTCATTGGCATTCATGTAGTAATCCCTGTCGATGTCCTTTAAAATCTCACTTTCCTGCTTTCCTGTGTGGGCAGCAAGTATCTTTGTCGTGACATCCTTTATTCTCTGCAGTTCCCTGTTTGCAACTATGATATCCGTTGCCTGTCCTTCAGCTCCGCCATATGGCTGATGGATCATGACACGTGCGTTTGGAAGGATTGACCTCATTCCCTTGCTTCCTGCTGCAAGAAGAAGGCTTGCCATTGAACATGCCTGCCCCATGCATAAAGTCCTTATAGGGCATGCAATATACTGCATCGTATCGTAGATCGAAAGGCCTGCAGTAACGCTGCCTCCCGGGCTGTTGATATACATGCTGATCTCTTTTTCAGGGTTTTCCCCCTCAAGAAAGAGCAGCTGAGCGACAACAAGGTCTGCTGTCTGATCATTGATCTCCCCGTCCACAAAGATGATCCTGTCCTTCAGAAGGCGGGAAAAAATATCGTACTGTCTTTCTCCTGCACCAGACTGTTCCACAACATATGGCACAAGATTATGCATTCTTTCTTTCAAATCTCTCTCCAAGACAAAATCGGAGGGACCCCCTCCGATTTGTAGAATCCAAGTATGAATATAGCTTATTTATTAAAGAATTCCTTATATGTTTTCTTTGTTTCTGAGCTCTTGAATGTATTGTTCTCCAGAAGGAATGGTACGACCATGGCAAACTGCATGTCATCCTTGAGCATATCCTTATAGAAGTCCTTGCTCTCCTCTGGAACGTTCTTGAGCTCTTCTTCACATCTCTTATTGAACTCTTCCCCGTTTACTTCGAAATTCTCCTTATCCTTTATTGCATCAAGAATAAGCTGCTGCTTAAGTTCATTCTCAGCTGCAGGCTTCCACTGCTCAATGATGCTTTCCTTGCTCTCTCCCTGCATCTGCATGAACTTTGTCAAAGTCTTCTCATCAAGTCCGGACTGCTGCATGAACTGCCTCCAGTTCTGCTCAAGCTGTGCATTAAGCATTGAAGCTGGCACTGCAATAGCTGTCTCCTCGACAAGCTTGTTCATGAGAGATGTGATCTTGATTTCCTTCAGGGCATCCTCAACTTCTTTCTCAAGCTTTGCTCTTGTTGCATTCCTGAGGTCAGCCATACTCTTGTATTCTTCCTTCACATCCTGTGCAAAGTCATCATCGAGTTCAGGAAGTTCCCTCATCTTGACTTCATTGACTTTCACTTTAAGCTTTACGCTCTTGCCCTTCAGTGGTCCTGTGACATCTTCTGAGTAAGTCTTTTCAATGACTTTCTCTTCGTCTTTCTTCATTCCTGTGATATCTTCGTCAATCATGTAGTAGTTGTAGCCAGAGCCGAGTGTGAATGTGAATCCTTTCCTCTCTGTTGATGCCACTTCATTCCCATCTCCGTCAAGCTCCACATAGTCGATTGTTGCGATATCGCCTTTTTCAAGAGCGCCGTCTTTTGTCCTTACGATCGCATTCTGCTCCCTGAGCTTATTTATCTCAGCATCTACGTCACTCTCTTCTACTGTAACTCCGTCAACTTCGATTTCCCTTCCCTTGTAGTTTTCAACGTTTACTTGAGGGCGTACATCATAATGTACCGTGAATGTGATATCCTCATCCTTCTTGAATGGGATGAGTTTCTCTTCATCCTGAAGAACAGGTGTTGAGTATGGAAGCGGTTTCTCTTTGTCATCCATTGTCTTGTAAGCTTCCTCAAGTGATGACTCGAGCAGGGCGAATGTGCTCTCTTCCCTGATAGAATCGCCATACTTGTTCTCTAGTACGCTTACCGGAGCCTTTCCCTTCCTGAAGCCAGGAAGTGTCAGTTCCTTCTGGTACTTCTTGAGCCTCTCCTGGTATGCTTCCTCAATGCTCTTGCTGTCCACTGTAATTGTTAGAGCAAGCTGTGAATTCTCTAATGCTTCTGTACTCTGTTTGACAATCATGTTTGTCCTTCCTTATCATCGATTTCGATTTATTTCTTTTTAAACCATCATAATATAATAGTTTTACTTCACTTTGTCATCAGTCCGCTAATTTTATCTTCTGCAAAAGCAAGCTTTCTGAGCGCATCATTCTCCATTTCCCCTTCAAGGGACATCTCAAGAGCATCAAGCAGCGCTCCTTTAGCCTCGATATACTCTTCAAGCGTACGTGATGCAAAGAGCAGGGAAGAGGCATACCAGTATGCCATCTCTTTCTCATTCCTGTATTTCTCATAAAGGGGGCGGATAACATTCAGAGCCTCGCTGCTCCCATTCTCTAAAAAAGCGAGGGTAAGGAGTATTGCATACTCTTCATTCTCCTCATACTTGCCGTATGCCCTGATCTTTTCAAGAGTAATCCTTATCCCTTCCTCATTCAGCAGTTCTTCCAGTGCGTTATTTTTTTCCATGGCTATATAATACAGGTTTTTTGCCGCAATGGGAAAGGGCAGTGTCAAAGTGCCTTCAGCACCTTTCTCACCTTGTCGCTTGGATCCTTTTTGTAAAGGATTCCAAATAAGGAGCTGTATTTCCATAAAACCGGTTTCAGGGTAAGGCCTGCCAGGCTTTCCTCCATCTCCCTGAATGCGACGAGGAATGCGTTTTCCCTTTCAACTTCTTCCACGAGCTTTGGGCTGTAGCTGTCAAAAGAAACTATTTCAATTTCCTTGTGGTACTCCTTGATATCTGCCCTGACAGCGTCAAATGCCTTCAGGTATCCTTTCCTGTATATATACAGTTTCTTTCCATAAATGTCTTCGATATCAAGCATCGGGACTTCCATGAGGCTCTTATTCCCGGAAAAAGCAAGCATCACCTTGCTCTTTCTCAGCTCAATGCTCTCAAGGCTGTATTTTGCACTCAGTCGCTCATCATAGTATGTGGCAAGTATGTCTATGTGCGACTCAAGGCTCCTCAGCGTCTCTTCAATTGAGAAAATGTGGCACTTCATGAAGTTAAGTGGCTTAAGTTCCTCCTTTTTCTCCTCAAGCTTTTCAATAAGCAGCTTCTCAGGAGCAATCATTGCAGTTCCAACCCTTAGTGCCATAGCCTCCTCAATGCCTATGAGCCTTGCATTGCTGACTGATGTGTTGATGTACCTGATAATGAACTCAGCATCCTTTGCCAGGGAAAGCCCTGCCTTTGTGAAAAGGATGCTGTCTGAATTGAACGAAGCAAGATCAAGTCCGATATTCCTTTCCATGGATTCGATCCTGTTCCTTATGCTCTGTTCCTTCAGCCTGAGCTTATTTGCAGATTCTTTCAGGCTCTTTGTCATATGCATCACATTAAGCAGTTCAAGATCTTCAATACTAAGCACGAAACACTCCTTTATCCAGATTATAGGAAAAAGCGGAAGCTTTGAAGGAAAAAACGGAATTACAGGGAAAATTTTTTATGTGGACATCATAGGTCCACTTAGATGTGCAAAAATACGCATAAGGTGAAAGGAAATGGACGAAAAAAAGCTTTTGAATGATTATGAGCCCCTTATAAGGAAACTTGCATCTGAATATTTCAGGTATTCAAGGTCTGCATCCCTTGAGCTTGAGGATTTCATGCAGGAGGCAAGGCTGGGCTTCATCAGCTCACTAAGGACGTTCAAAGAGGAGAAGGGCAGGGCATTCAGCTCATATGTTGAAAACGGAATCAGGATGGTACTGAGGAAAATGCTCAATGAGAAATCAAGGCTTGTAAGGATACCGAAATACAGGATTGAAATGATCAGCAGGATCAGCAGGGAGGAAAGGGAAGGGGAGCTTACGGACTGTGAGCTTTCCGAAAGGACTGGACTGAATGTAAAGGATATCGCGGTTTCAAAACGCATTATGGCTGAGGAGGTGCCGCTCTATCTTGACTCAAAGCTTAAAGATGATGAAGGATCAAGCTTGCTGGATCTTGTCTCAGACGGATATGAGATGATTGAAAAAAACATATTCAGGATGTTCCTGGAGGAGAAGATGAATGAGCTTAAGGCTGAGGACAGGTATATAGTCAACAGCATCTATGGAGCCTTTGGAGAGGAAAAGAAAAAGAAAAACGTTCTCTCCAGGGAACTCTGCATTAGTTCCCGCACTTTAAACTGCAGGTTTAATAATGCTCTCGAAACCTTAAAAAAAGCAATTTGACTTTTCCCCTGCCAGATTCTTCTCGTCTGACATGGGTTTCATTCTTAAATCGGAAGCATATTCATTTAATTATTAAAACAGGCTTGCATAAAACAGGTGCCCGGTCTGGGCACCTTCAAAATCAGTAAATTCTTGAGACCGGACGTTTCCTTATTTCTATCCTTGTTGAGCATCCCTTGCCGAAAATGCCTTCCATGGCTTTAATGTAAGTGTCCAGAAGGTAATGAGGAACATATGCCTGTATTGTGCCGGCAAATCCTCCTCCGTGAACTCTTGCAGCCCCGTCTCCTTCAAGAATATTCTCGCTTATGGCAAGTGCTATGGATAATCCCTGATCTTCCGGATGGCTGGATGGGTATACGTTCTGAAGATACTTATATGATGAGTTTCCTGATTCCTCCACAAGCATCAGGAATGCATCTATTGAGTCCTCTTCAAGCGCTTTGAGCATCATGAGAACCCTTTCATTCTCCTTGAAGAAATGGAAAGCCCTGAGAAGTGCCCTGTCATTTTTTGCATACTCCCTTATTTCTGCAATATTTGCCAGAAAATCATCAAACTCAACTTCCCTCAGGTTCTCTTTGCCGAAGAATGATGCGACTTTCCACATCTCAGGCGGAACTGCTGCATATTCTGGCGTGAGGTCTGCATGGTTTCCTTTTGTATCCGTGATTATAAGGGCATAGCCATGCTCCTCAAAGTCGATATCAAGAGGGGTTATTTCAGGATTCTTCGGATCCTTGAAGTCTATTCCTACGATTCCTCCGTGTGCGCAGCTTATCTGGTCCAGAAGTCCGCTTGGCTTTCCAAAATAAACATTCTCCGCATACTGTCCGATCTTTGCTATCTCAACAGGATCAAGGCTGTCACCGGCATAGATATTATTGAATATCTCTGCTGCAAGCACCTCTATTGCTGCGGAACTTGAAAGCCCTGAGCCTTTAAGAACCCTTGTTGTTGTATTTGCCTGGTATCCCCTTACATTGAATCCCCTGTCCCTGAATGCCTTGGCAATGCCTCTTATGAGGGCATGTGTCGTATTTTTCTCTTCCTCCTTTATTTCAAGATCGGAAATATCAACATCTACAACAGGAAATCCCTCGCTTGCAATGATAACACGCATATCATCACGCTTTGAAACGCATGCTATTGTATCAAGATTGATGGCAGCGCCTATAACCAGTCCAAGGTTATGGTCTGTGTGGTTTCCGGCAATCTCAGTTCTTCCTGCGGCTGAAAAAAGCATGATATCATCCCTTGAAAAAAGATCCTTATGTTTTTCAGCAAGCGAGGAAAAGCGATCATCCATATCCCTCTCGTCAAAAGTCCTTCCATATAGGCTTGGATAAACTTTGTGAAGCTCTTCTAGCATATTCTCTCCTTCAGGAACAATGATATCAATTAAGGAAGCAAAAAGAAAGAAAAAAGTAATTCAGTAGAGGCGGTTGAGCAGCTTCCTTATTTTCCCTTCTTCAATAAGGACTTTCACTGCATCCCTAATTTCCTGTCCTGACCATGGCCTGAGCTTTCCAAGTTTAAGAACCCAGGAGAGAAGGGGGATGGAAAAAATGAAACGGTGCCTTTTCACTTTATCCATGATTTCCCTCTCTCCTGATGCAGATTCATCTTCATCAAGGCATTTTGAGCACGATGTGCACCTTGGATCCGTTTCTTCTCCCATCAGCGATAAAAGGGAAGACCTGATGCAGCTTTTCCCGCTGAAAACGTATTTAAGCCTCCCCCTGTCTTTTGCAGAGTAGAGCACTATGCTCCTCATCTCCATGTTATCCCTCCCGCCCCTTCCAGCTTCCTGCAGGAAGGATGCAACGTCATCTGGAGCATGCAGGTGTATTACTGTCCTTATGTTTTTCTTGTCCACCCCCATTCCATATGCATTTGTGGCAAACATGACAGCATCAGTGCTGATGAAGAACCTGTTCTCTATTTCTATCTTCTCCTTCTTTGGAAGTCCTGCATGGTAGTAGAATGAAGGGTAGATGCCCCTTATCCTGCTGTAGAATTCTTCTGTCTCGCTTCTATATGAGCAGAAAACAAGTGCAGGGCGGGAAGAGGGATCAGAGAGGATGTCTATCACGTCAGCTCTCCTGCTAAGGCTGCGCCTTGCGCTGTAGAAGATATTCTGCCTGTCTGCAGAGAGGCGGAGTATGGAAGTGGATAAGCCGGAGAGCACATCCATCCTGAGCTTGCTTATTATGCTTTCATCAGCCGTTGCGGTAAAGCAGAGCATCTGATGTGGCATTATTATTCCAGAAATCTCCTTAAGCCTTGAAAAGGAAGGCCTGAAGCTTTCTGCCCACTGCACTGCAGTATGTGCCTCATCAATTACAAGGAGCTCTGTATTTCCTTTCATGAAACAAATCTCTTTCCGTTCAACTGAGACTATGAGGCTCTCAATGTTAGTTATGAGTATGCCTGCTTCCTTCTTCCGGAGCTTTGAAAGCTCTGCTTTTCTTGCCGCATGATCCATTCCACCTCTGATCATTGCGTATGGAATGCCGAGGCTTTCAAGTTTCCTTGCCTGGTCGTTCATCAGGGAAAGAAGAGGGTAGAGCAGGATTGAGTACCTTTCTTTCATAAGGTATGCAGGAAGGAGGAAGCAGAGGCTTTTCCCAGTCCCGGTCGGAAGTATGGTGATGCTACCAGACCTTTCCTTCTTCCTGCTGTTTTCCAGTATTCTCTGAATAACTGTTTCCTGGCATGGCATCAGGTAGTGGATGCCAAATGCCTCAGATAAGGCTTTTTCAATTTCATCCATGCATATTTAATGCCTGGAGAAAGGAAACATGCAAACATTTTTAAAGATCATCAACAAGAGCAGTGGATTTTGCGTAAGCGGTGCTTCTTGCTTCAAAGAAGTCTGTCTTCACCATGTTGGCATTTGAGTACTGGCTTACCCATGCCATGTCCTCAGGCTCATCCTCATATCCCGGATAGAGGGTGTCAAAGCCAAGGCTTGTCCATCTGAGGTTTCCAAGGTATGTGATGTAATCCCTGACCATTTTTGAACTCAGGCCTGGAATCTTGTCGCCAATAACATATTCACCCCATGCTATTTCCTGCCTTACACCTTCTTCAAGCATTGCCTTGTACGTTTCCACTTTATCTGGAGAGAACATCTCAGGCTCTTCCTTCTTAAGCTCCAGGATAATGTTCCTGAAAAGCCAGAGATGGGTGTTCTCATCCCTGTTTATGTATCTTATCTCCTGTGCAGACCCTGGCATTTTCCCATTCCTTGAGAGGTTGTAGAAGAACATGAATCCTGAATAGAAATAGATCCCTTCAAGGATGTAGTTTGCAAAAAGCACCTTCATCAGGTGGAAAAGATCCCTGTTCTCAAGGAAATCGTTATAGCAGTTTCCAATGAATGTGTTCCTTCTCAGCAGATGCTCGTCATCCTTCCACTGGAAAAGGATGCTGTCCCTTTCATTGGGAGAGCATATGGTATCGAGCATGTATGAATAGCTCTGGGAGTGGATGCATTCCTGGAATGTCTGGATATGCAGGCACAGGTTCACTTCGTTTGCCGTTATGTATTCTCCGACATTCGGAAGGTTTGCGGTCTGAAGGGAGTCCAGGAACACAAGAAATGAAAGGATCTTGTCATAAGCAGTCCTTTCTGGAGCAAGGAGCTTATGGTAATCTTTCAGGTCCTGGTTGAGGTTTATCTCTTCAGGTATCCAGAAATTGTTCATTGCCTGCCTGTACCAGTCGCTGGTCCATGCATATTTGAGATTGTTGAAATCGTTGAGGTTGGTGGTATTGCCGCCGATCATGCGGCGCAGCCTAACATCCGTATCCCCATTGGGATTGAATAGCGGTTTCTTTTTAAGTTCTTCCATGCTTCCTCCTAAGATGAACATGATTCGCACTCTTCAACTTCGAGTGACTTGCTTCTGATGTAATAAATTGACTTAACGCCTGACTCCCATGCAAGGATATAGAGATTCAGCACCTGCTTCATGGTGTAGTCATTCGTTATATATAGATTCATTGACTGTGCCTGGTCTATGTGGCGCTGCCTGATTCCTGCTGCCCTGACAGACCAGCTCTGGTCTATTTCATGGGCATTCTTATAATACCACCATGTTGATGGCGATAGCTCAGGGGCAATCCTGGCAAGCATCTCACCCTTCTTCTCCTCATAGAAGAAGCGCTTCATGACTGGATCAACACCTGCACTTGTTCCGGCAATGATGCTTGTGCTGCTTGTCGGTGCAACCGCAAGCAGGTAGGCATTCCTCATCCCGCATTCATGCACTTTCCTCTTCAGCTCTTCCCATTTTCCTGAACTGTAGCCGCGCATGGTGAAATAGTTTCCATTATCCCAGTCTGAACCGCTGAAGAATTCGTATGATCCTTTCTCTCCTGCAATTTCACAGGATGCCTCAATTGCAGCATAGTTTATTGTCTCAAAAACCTTATCGACGAACTCCAGGTGTTCCTGGCTTTCCCACTTGATATGGTTCTTTGCAAGCATGTGGTGGTATCCTGATACGCCAAGGCCTATTGACCTGTATCTCTTATTTGTATACCTGGCATACTCAAGAGGGTAGAAATTCAGATCTATGACGTTATCAAGTGCCCTTACGACAGTCTTTGTGATGTCAATGAGCTCATCCCTGTTATTGACATCGATGTTTCCAAGGCTTAATGAAGCCAGGTTGCATACAACGAAATCCCCAGGTTTTGTCTTTGTGACGACAATCGGATCTCCATCCTCGCTTTCCATCCTGATTGAAAGCTCTTCGATTGCACTCATGTTCTGGGCAATTTCTGTACAGAGGTTTGAGGAGTAAATGACTCCGGCATGCTTATTGGGATTTGCCCTGTTTACAGTATCCCTGTTGAAAGCAAACGGCGTTCCGGTTTCAACAGCACTCTTGAGGATCAGCCTGACGATCTCCTTTATGCTCATCACCCTCTTCCTGATGCGTGAGTCATTCACGCAGTCAAGGTATCTTTTCTCCCATTCCTCTCCAAAGTAATCTTCCAGTGCATAGCCCTTTATCCTGAGGATTTCATATGGGCACATCATATACCACGGCTCATCGAGGTTTTCTTTTGCAAGACGCCAGAAATAATCCGGGTAGCAGATTGCCGGGAAGACGTCATGGGCTTTCATCCTGTCATCTCCGTTATTTGTCCTTAAATTCAGGAACTCCGGAAGATCCCTGTGCCATACGTCAAGAAATACAGCTACAGCACCGCTCCTTACGCCAAGCTGGTCAACAGCAACCGCGGTGTCATTTACGAGCCTGATCCACCTTATGATCCCTCCTGCGGCCCCTTCAAAGCCTCTGATCGGAGAGCCGTTTGCCCTCACTTTTCCAAAGTAGAGCCCCATGCCGCCTCCGAATTTCGATACTTTTGCAAAATTGTCGAGGCTCCTGTAAATCCCATTAAGGCTGTCTGGAACCGTGTCTATGAAACATGAGGAGAGCTGGTGGAATGGTTTCCTGGCATTTGAAAGGGTGGGGGTGGCCATTGTGACTTTCAGCGTAGAGAGCATGTCATAGAATTTCCTTGCATAGCCAAGCCTTACCTCTTTTTTCTCATTCATTGCAAGATGCAGAGCGATAGAAAGGAACATCTCCTCGACGCTTTCAAGTATCTCTCCCTGATGACTTCTTATCACATAGCGCTTGATCAGCAGTTCAAGTCCTGAATAAGTGAAAAGATCTTCCCTTTTTGGATCAATGAATGAATAGGCAGTCTCTATTTCAGATTTTGAATAGCTGTCCAGGATATACTTGCCGTAAAGCCCTTCTTCCACAAGGTATCTGATCTTCCCGTAAAAAGATGTGATATTCCTTTTCTCCTCATTCTTCCTTATTTCGCCATGAGTCTTGTAGGAGAGGAACCTTGCTGCAATTATCTCCCACTTCGGAGATTCTGCCTTCGTGAGCTCGACACTCGCTTTTATCAGGGCTGAAAGCTTCTCACTTTTATTCATTCCTTCCTTGAAAAATGAATTGAACTTGTTCTCCAGTATGCTCAATGAGTATTCAGGGGCGCTGAATTCCTTCTGTATGCCTATTAGGATTTCTTCCATTTTCTCTTCATTGAGGGCGCTAAGCAGGCTCTTTCTCTCATCCCTGAGCCTTGTCCTTTCGCTTCTGAAGAGTATGTAGTGCTTTGCAGTCTTATATGAGCCCATTTCCATAAGGGCCTGTTCTACCAGATTCTGTATCGTCTCAACGTCATTATCATCTTTTTCTCCCAGATGGCTTTCAACCATATTAATGAGATTTGTAAGTGATTCCTCTGAATAAGGTTCGCCGGAAGCCGAATATGCTTTTTTTGCAGCGTTCCTGATTTTCTCTGAATTGTACTGTTCCTGTTTTCCGTTTCTTTTTGTTATAAGCATCCGTTATCCTATTAGAATTGATTATCAATAGGATGATAAGGAAAATGCAGGAGCTTTGGAAGTGGTAAAAAGCAATTCCTGAAAGAGGCTAAGTACATCATCCCTTATCCTAAGCGGTGAAGAATCTTCAAGATTGATTGATTATTGTTTTACCGTTTTAGATTTCAGTGAAATTCTTATTAAAATTTTTGCTATTTTTATAAAAATACCCTATAATTTTATAAAGAGTATATATTCCATAAGGATGGCGGTAATGAGTGAAAGTGAAAAATATAATATAAAGGTAGTTGAACGCTGTTTCAGGATAATGGATCTTGCATGCAGGCACAATGGTCCGATCAGCATACAGGACGTATGTGATGAGCTTGATGTCAACAGCAATATGGCATTCAGGCTGCTTTCTTCCATTCAGGGGGCAGGTTATCTTGACAAAAATCCACAGACAGGCCTTTTCTCCCTGTCCTTAAAGTGCTTAAACCTTTCAAGGGTCGCACTTCAGTCTCTTGAAATCAGGAAGCTGACGATGCCTTATCTCGAGCTACTGTGGACTAATTTCCAGAAAGCAAATATCAACATGGGGGTAAGGAACGGCTATGACATCCTTATTATAGACAGGATAGACGGGCAGTCCCTTCCGCGCACGTATTTCACTCCGGGAAGGATCATACCATTCCATTGCACGGGGCTGGGAAAAGTTCTGTGTTCCCAGATGGGTGAGCAAGAGATTGACAGGATGATAGAAGCAAGCGGTGGGCTCAAAGCCTTTACTCCCGATACAATTACAGACAGGGATAGCCTTGTGAAAGAGCTGGATAAGGTAAGAAGGGAAGGTGTAGGGCGTGACAGGAACGAATACATCAGCGGCGACAACTGTTCTGCCGTCCCTATCATGAATGGTAAAGGGGAGATAGTGGCTGCAATTTCTGCATCAGCCCTGGAGCCGAACATGAGCGTCGAGGAGATTGAAGGGACAATTCCAAAGCTCAAGGAGATGGCAAACAGGATATCAAGCATGCTTGGCTATTATGCAGTATGAAAAAGGGCTGCGTGAGGCAGCCCAAAAAGGAGAATGACTAAAAAAACTGCTATGTAATCGGTGCTGGATTGAATATGCACATATCGTTATGGAATCCGTATACGTCGCTATACGGTTTTTTTATTCCTGATGCAACATCGAGAATGAAATTGAAAATCTCCGTTCCGACTTCTGCTATTGTCTTTTCGCCTGTTGCGACATCACCGGCTGAGATGTCAATCAGGTCGAACCAGTGCTTTTTCAGCTCATTCCTGCTGCATACCTTTATAACTGGAGCAATTTCAAGGCCGTATGGAGTTCCGCGTCCCGTCATGAATACCTGCAGTCCGATTCCGCTTGCAACCTGGCATGGCCCGCATACGATATCGCTTGCAGGAGTTGCTGCAAAAATCATTCCTTTTTCTGTCGGCTTTTCTGCCGGGGACAGCACCTGGGTAATTGGGCTCCTTCCACTTTTTGCGATAGATCCCATTGCCTTTTCCACAATGTTTGCAAGCCCCCCTTTCTTATTGCCCGGAGTAGGGTTTGCATCCCTATCAACTCCTCCCTCTTCAAGGTAGCTGTCATACCATGACATTTCAGATGCAAGCTTGTCACACACTTCTTTTGATATGCACCTGTGTGCTATGAAGTTAACTCCATCCCTCACTTCGGTCACTTCAGAAAAGAGTACTGTTCCTCCGCCTTTTACTATCATGTCAGCTGCATATCCGACACTTGGGTTTGCCGTGATTCCTGAAAAGGCATCAGAGCCTCCGCACTGCAAGCCGATAAGCAGATCAGAAAGGGGCAGTTCCTCCCTTTTCCTCCTGTTTAGTTTCTCAAGTTTCCTTCTTGCCATGCTTAAAATGGCATTCATCATCTCATCATGCCCTGCATAATCCTGGAGTGTCAGGACGTTCTCATCATTAATGAGATCCGGAGGAAGGACCCTGTCATATGTCAGCTTTTCACATCCAAGGCCGACAACCATCACCTCTCCCCCGAAATTCGGATGCTTAATAAGGTTTGTTACTGCCCTGATTGGAATAACTGCCATTGGTGCGTTGATTGCAACTCCGCATCCATATGGGTGCGTTACAGCAACGACGTCATCCACATTTGGATAGAGAGGCAGAAGCTCTTTCCTAATTCTCTCAACAGCTACTTTCAGCACTCCAGCCGCGCACTGGACTGTTGTGACAATGCCAAGCATGTTCTTAGTTCCTGCCGGGCCTTCTGCATTCCTGTAGCCCATCCATGTCTTTCTTGGAGGATCAGGAAGGTCTGTTACGATATTCGTTCCCCATTCGAGATTATCAAGAGATGGGCTCTTTGGAAGGTCGAGCATGTGCTCATTTATCCAGGAACCTTTCAGTATCTTCTCCTTTGCATAGCCAAGGGTAACACCATATCTTATTATTTTTCCGCCTTTCTCAATGTCTTCAAGAGCGATCTTATGGGCCTGTGGAATGGCAGAGAGCAGGATGATTCCGTTTCCTATATCCTCTCCTTTCTCAAGATCCCTTATGGCTACTGCCACATTGTCCTTTTCGTTTACCTTTATTGTGAGTCTTTTTTCCATACGGTCTCCATTATACAAAAAGGACCGGGTTTTTCAGGCCCGATCCAGGAGGTATTTATCTCTCTTTACTTGCCATATTTCTCTGGATAGAATGCTTTTACAGCTTCAGCCCTGTTTAAAAGGACATCCTTCCATGCGTAGTCTGCAATCCAGACTGAATAGTCATTTGTATCCTCAGGGATGTTTGCCTTGATATTCCCCTGGTTGACATGGCTCTGAAGTGCGATATCAATTGGCCATTCTGCCATTTTCTCACAGTCTGAAACAAAGCGGTAGCACATCTCCTCTGTCACATCCCATTTTCCGCGCAGGTCAGGTCTCATCATCGGAACACCGAGACCTCCATGAAGTGCAAGGCGGTATGTCTTTCCTGTCTCTTCATCGGTATCCGTAAACCTGAAGGATGTTACGCCTGGAGTGTGTCCCGGGGTAAGGAATGTCTCGATCGTGAACCTTCCAAGCTTGATTGGCTTACTATCATCATAGAAGTTTGTAACTTCATAGTCGATCATTGGCATCTCAGATGTGTCATCCTTCCATTTCTGGTGGAGCACTTCATCTTCCCTGCTGAGCCAGATCTCTGCCTTCCCGCCTGCAAGCTGCTGGAACATTGATGCTCCATTGCAGTGATCCCAGTGCCAGTGCGTAAGAAGGATCTTCTTGATGTCCTTTGGATCAAAACCTGCCCTCCAGATCCTGTCTACTGTGAGATATACAGATTCCGTATAGCCAGTATCAATGAGGATCAGGCCTTCGCCGGAGTCGAGGAGGAAGCAGCATACATCATCGTTTCCGCCGACATTCCATACATGAGGAGCATATCTGAATGCAGGAAGAGTGTACTTCCATGGATGACTCTTGTCATCTCCGAATCTGGGGTGGACAACCTGTGCGTAATAAATCTTTTTCTCCATTTTTCTTTTCTCCTTTTAATCAGTATAGCGGGTACATTATCTGAGCCATAAGGCCGCAGGTTACGATGGCAATCAGCAGGTAAGGGCCTGTGAATTTCAGGATTTTGACCGGGTTGTAGCCAGCAGCTGCAAATGTGACTGCAGCTTCTCCGGATCCTGAAGGGAAGCCGATAGCAAAATAGTTGCATGTTCCGATAATGAGCATGAGTCCTCTTGGATCCCATCCTGCTGCTGCACAGATACTTGCTGCAATAGGAATAAGAACAGCCTGTGTTGCAGTATTTGAAAGGAATGTTGTCATGATAACTGTTACAGCTGAGAAGATCAGGCAGATGAGGTACGGGTTCGTAACGCCGGAAAGCACAGACTGCAGTGCAGATCCGATGAGCTCACTGGCACCTGATGCAGAAAGTGCATCAGCAACTGCAAGAACGCCTGCGATCATCCAGATCATATCTCCTGTCATGCTCTTAACTGCCTCTGGAACCTTAAGGCATCCTGTGAAGATAAGGATGATAGCGCCAATTGCCGGAGCAAGATAGCGGAGGTTGAAAAGGTTGAAAAGCATCAGCACAACAACAACCACGAATACTCCGTAAACAATATACTGCTTGTTAAGTGGAAGAAGCTCAACCTGGGCCTGCTTCTTCAGCTTGCTCTCATCAATTGCTGTATCGTCTTTTGGCATGAGCTTCCAGCAGAAGATGCAGTAAATTGTAAGGCATAGGGAAGGGATAATTGCATAGAGGAATGGATCTAGCAGGCTGAGTCCAGGAAGGTTGTTGTTTGTAAGGATGTCGCCAGCAAATCCATTTACCATTGCAAATGTTGTAGCTCCAAGCCCAATTGGAGTCCTGAACTTCCATGCAACCATGACACCAAGCAGTGGCATCATGATCCTCTTTGTTGTGATGTCTCCTGTATTTCCAAGCGTAGCAAGGAATACGATGAGGATGGCAATGCTTCCAGTTGTAGGAATGAACTGTGCCATGATGATTCCAACTGCATAGAATGCGAGGATTAAAAGCGTTCCATGGCTGCCCTTCATCTTGTCCAGGAGCTTTCCAAAGGAACCAACAAGGTTTGTTTTTGTCAAAGCTGCAGAAAGAGCAAGCGTCGGAGCGATAAGAACAACGATCTGGTCAGCAAAGCCGGAGAATGCTTCTGAAAGTGTAAGAACTCCAGTTCCCGCCAGGATAACACAGCAAGCCATTGTGATTAGTCCATAAGGATATTTTCCCCAGATGAACATTGCCATCATGACTACTGTAACGGCTAATGTAATGTAAAGATCCATAAATAATCTCCTTTTTCCGCATATTGCGGTTTTGTTTATACGTAAATTCTATGGATCATTTTCTGGATTTGTCAACAAAAATATAAAATCATTTGAAATTTTTGTAATTAATGGCTAAAAATCAGAGTATTTGTTATAAAAATACAATTAGTATTCAATATTTTGTCATATATTGCCATAATATGGTCCTTTTACGGTTTAAAACAGTGCTTTTATTGATAATTATTATGGAGTTATTTTGAGAAGAATATGGATAAAATCCCTTATTTTTCGTGTTATTTAATCTAAATTCTAATTTACTAATATAATAATTCGGTAAATATTTAAAAATTATATAATACTATTATATTTTTCTTGCATTATGCAAAAAGCAGTGCTATCCTTAGCTTAATATTAAACGGAGGAATTTATCGTGACACCGACAATTGAGAAAATGGAAGTATTCATGGTAGCTGGACATGACTCCATGGAACTGAATCTTTCTGGAGCACATGCTCCTTATTTCACAAGGAATGTTGTTATCCTTACAGACAGCACAGGAGCAGAGGGAGTGGGGGAAGTTCCAGGCGGACAGAAAATCGCAAAGGCCCTTGAGGATGTCAGGGATTTTGTCATCGGCACATCAATAGCTGACTATAAGCAGACGCTCAATAAGGTAAGGGCATGGCTCAGTTCCAATATAAAGGACGATGTCAGGGGGCTTCAGACATTTGACCTGAGAACCGGTGTGCACGTTGTGACTGCAATTGAGGCTCCGATGCTTGACCTGCTTGGCAAGTTCCTTGGTGTTCCTGCTGCTGCATTGATGGGTGATGGAATACAGAGGGACAAGGTTCAGTTCCTTTCATACCTTTTCTATATTGGGGACAGGAAGAAGACAGATCTTGACTATATGGATGAGTCCTCAAGCAGCTGTGAGTGGTACAGGCTGAGAAATGAGGAGGCCCTCACCGCGGAAGCAGTGCTTAAGCTTGCCCATGCAACACATGAAAAATATGGATTCCAGGATTTCAAGCTCAAGGGTGGAGTGTTCTCCCCACGTCAGGAGCTTGAGGCTGTAAAGCTTATAAAGAGGGATTTCCCTGATGCAAGGGTTGATCTTGATCCTAATGGCTGCTGGTCACTTAAGGAATCTCTTGAGATTGCTCCAGAGCTGAAGAAAGTGCTTGCCTACTGCGAGGATCCATGCGGAGCTGAGGATGGATTTTCAGGACGTGAGATAATGGCAGAATTCAGGAGGGGATCCGGAATGCCGACTGCTACAAATATGATAGATACCGACTGGAGGCAGATGGCACACTGCATTGCACTTAACAGTGTTGACATACCTTTGGCTGATCCTCATTTCTGGACAATGGAAGGCTCTGTAAGGGTTGGCCAGCTCTGCAATGACTTCGGCCTTATGTGGGGATGCCATTCAAACAACCATTTCGACATATCTCTTGCAATGGTTGTGCAGTGTGCAGCCGCAATCCCTGGAAAGATGAACGGAATTGACACGCACTGGATCTGGCAGGAAGGAAGGGAGAGGCTGACAAAGGAACCTCTTGAAATAGTGAATGGGTGCATTGAACTGCCTAAGAAACCGGGACTTGGAATTGAAGTTGACAGGAAGCAGGTTGAGAAAGCTGCTGAAATATTTGAGAAAAACTGCCTTGGAGCCAGGGATGATGCAAAAGGGATGCAGTACCTGATTCCAGGATGGAAATTTGACAATAAGAGACCATGCATGGTGAGGTGATTTATGGCTGAGACTCCGGTAATCAAGAAGATGGAAGTTGTGCCTGTTGCTGGCTATGACAGCATGCTTATGACCTTAAGCGGCACTCATGCTCCACTTTTTACGAGAAATATAGTAATACTTACAGATTCCCTTGGAAACGAGGGGATAGGGGAGATCCACGGAGGGGACTATGCATGCGCATTCCTCAATGAAATAAAGCCTCTCGTTGAGGGAAAGGAGATTGGAAAATACAGGAGCATACTGCAGGAAATCCATAAGATCTATGAGAATGTGCATAAGGGGCTTGATGACCTTCAGACGCTTGATTTCAAGAAGATGAAGCATGTCGTAAAGAGCGAGTGGGCCCTTGAATGTGCGCTTCTTGACCTATTCGGGCAGTTTCTGAGCGTTCCGATGGCAGATCTGCTTGGAGAGGGAAAGCAGCGCGATGAAGTTGAGATCCTCGGCTACCTTTTCTATGTTTCTGACAAGAACAAGGCAGAAGGCGCTCCACTTAAATACATTGATGAGTCTTCCTCACCTGATCCATGGTTCCGCCTGAGAAGGGAGGAAATCCTCACCCCTGAGCGCATCGTTGAGGAAGCAGAGGCTGTGAAGGAAAAATACGGGGTAAGCAACTTCAAGCTCAAAGGCGGAGTGCTTGCTGGATGTGAGGAAATAAAGGCCCTCAAGGCTCTGAGAAAGAGGTTCAGCGATGCAAGGATCAATATAGATCCAAATGGGGCATGGACGCTTGATGAGGCTAAAGAGCTGGCAAAGGAGATGAAAGGACTGGTAACTTATGTTGAGGATCCCTGCGGACCTGAGGGAGGATATTCTGGACGCGAAATCATGAGGGAATTCAAGAACGCGACAAACCTTCCGGTAGCAACAAACATGATTGCCACCAACTGGAGGCAGTTCTACCATACAGTGACGCTCACAGCCTGCGACATAATCCTTGCAGATCCTCATTTCTGGGGATTTGACGGTGCAATACGCATGAGCCAGCTGCTCAAGGAATGGGGGCTTACTTGGGGAATCCACTCAAATAACCATTTTGATATAACCCTTGCTGCCTTTGCACAGACTGCAGCCGCCGCTGTCGGAAATATTGCTCCGATCGACACGCACTGGATCTGGCAGGATGGACAGAACCTGCTTGATGACACTCCGCAGATAAGGAACGGAAAGATCATCCTTCCTGATGCACCGGGGCTTGGAGTGCACCTGAACCACAGGAGGCTGGAGGAGGCTAACAGGCTCTATAACAGCCTACAAAGCCATGACAGGGATGATGCTGAGTATATGCAGTACCTGATTCCTGGATGGACTTTTGACCATAAGAGACCGGCGCTTGTGCGATAAAATCAAATTGTATTATAAAAATTTGAATTTTTGTTGAAAATATCAAATAAGGTTTGACGGATTTTGGCAAGTGATTTATAATAAAAACAGATAGGAGAGATTATGGATTCAAGTTTTTTCCGCGGTATCGTACCACCGATTGCGACACCAATAGACGATAACGAATGCCTGGTGGAATCCAAACTTCGCGAGCATGTTGACTGGATGATTGAAAACGGGATCAGCGGCATCCTGGCATCGGCTTCAAACTCAGAGTTCTACATGATGGATTATGAGGAGCATAAAAGGGCACTTCATGTGATTATCGATCAGGCAAAGGGGAGGGTTCCCGTATATATGGGAATTGGCGAGATAAGGACAAAAAAATGCATAAAGCTTGCAAGGATGGCTAAGGATGAGGGAGCAGATGCCGTATCTGTTCTCCAGCCTATGTTCATTAAGCCAAGTGAGGATGAGCTTTATACGCACTTTGCAGCAATTGCAGACGAGCTGGGAGATACTCCGATGCTTATCTATAATAATCCAGGGCGCATTGGCTATGGAGTGTCACAGGATATTGTATACCGCCTGGCACATGAAAAGGAGAATGTCATCGGCATGAAGGACAGCTCCGGAGATATGACTCAGCTTGAAGAGTTCATCAGGAGAAACAGGGATGTGAACTTCCGTGTCATGTGCGGAAAGGACACCATGATATTCCCTTCTCTTGCTGTAGGTGCTGTAGGTGCTGTATGCTGCACTGCAAACTTCATCCCTGATCTTGTAGTTTCAATTTATGATAAGTTCATCAAAGGAGACCTGAAGGGAGCCCTCGAGGCACAGTACAGGCTCAACCCGATAAGGCTTCAGATGGATAAGTCTTCATTCCCTGTAGCAATGAAGGATTATGCAAACATCCTTGGAAGGGATCTTGGAAAGCCATTTTTACCAAACAAGCCATCAACAGATGCGCAGGTTGAGGGATTGAAAAAGGCTTTATCTGATAACGGATACGAAATTTAATAAGGAGAGTAATAAAGTGAAAATTGGATTTATCGGACTTGGTATCATGGGCCGCCCAATGGCAAAGAACCTGATCAAGGCAGGACATGAACTTGTAGTATGTGATTTCAAGAAGGAAGCAGTTGATGATCTTGTTTCCTGTGGTGCAAAGAGCGCTAAAAACGGCTCCGAAATGGCTAAAGATGTTGATGTAATTATCACAATGGTACAGAACAGTCCGCAGGTAAGGTCTGCTGTTCTTGGAGAAGGCGGAGTTATTGAGACTGCAAAGCCAGGATTCACTCTGATTGACATGTCCTCAATTGATCCGGTTGAAAGCAGGAAAATAGGAGAGGAGCTTGCAAAGAAGGGATGCAAGATGCTTGATGCTCCTGTCAGCGGCGGAGAGCCAAAGGCTATTGATGGAACACTTTCTGTCATGGTTGGCGGAGAGAAAGAAGATTTTGATAAGTTCCTTCCAGTGCTGAAGGCTATGGCTGGATCCGTAACATATGTTGGAGCACTGGGAGCCGGAAACATCGCAAAGCTTGCAAACCAGATCGTTGTTGCATGCAACATTGCAGCTGTTGCAGAAGCTCTCACTTTCAGCAAGAAAGTAGGTGCAGACCCTGAGCTCGTTTACCAGGCAATCCGCGGAGGCCTTGCAGGATCAACTGTAATGGATGCAAAGGCTCCTATGATGATTGCTGGAAACTACAAGCCGGGATTCAGGATTGAGCTTCACATCAAGGATCTTACAAATGCGCTTAATGCAGCACATGCAGTAAATGCTCCTGTTCCACTGACAGGTGAGGTTATGGAGATGATGCAGTCTCTCAAGGCTTACGGCTGCGAAAAGGATGATCACAGCGCACTTGCCAAGTACTATGAGAAGATCAGTGATACCACTATCGTTAAATAGTCCTTTATTTATGTTTAGATAAAAAAGCTTTAGGGGAGGATTTTTTCTCCCCTTTTTCCGTATATATGATAAACTAAGTTAAAAAAAGCAAATGGAGGAAAAATGAAGAAAGTCATCCTTATTCCAGATTCATTCAAAGGTACGATGAGTTCCGCAGAAATCTGCCAGATTATGAAAACCGTAGTGCTGAGGCACTATCCAGAATGTGAAGTAGTAAGCATACCGGTTGCAGATGGAGGGGAAGGAAGTGTTGATGCATTCCTTGAGGCAGTCGGTGGAGAAAAGATATATAAGGAAGTTACAGGGCCATATCCTGGAGAGAAGGTGAAAGGCTATTATGGACTTCTTCCTGGAAATATTGCCGTAATAGAGATGGCAGCAGCCGCTGCACTTCCCATGGTTGGAGACAGGAAAGACCCGTCCAAGACAACGACATATGGAGTTGGGGAGCTTATGATTGATGCTGCCAGGAAAGGGGTAAGCAAGATCATCCTTGGGCTTGGAGGATCTGCAACGAATGATGCAGCATGCGGCCTTGCTTCTGCCTGCGGAATTTCCTTCTACAGTAAGGATGGAAAGAAGTTCACTCCTTTAGGGGAGAGCATGGATGAAGTAGCAAGGATAGATACCTCCACAATTGATGAAAGCCTCAGGAACATTGAAATAGTCACTATGTGTGATATCGACAATCCGTTCTATGGCCCGGAAGGGGCTCCGGCTGTATATGGCCCCCAGAAGGGTGCTGATGAGGCTATGGTGAAGATGCTTGATGGCAAGATGAGAGTGCTTGCTGAAGTGATGAAAAGGGATTGCGGTGTTGATGTTCAGTCCATCCCGGGCTCTGGAGCTGCAGGAGGTATGGGTGGAGGAATGGCTGCATATTTCGGATCCAGACTGCAGATGGGAATTGAAACAGTTCTTGATACTGTCCATTTTGATGAGCTCCTTGATAATGCAGATTTCGTTTATACAGGAGAGGGCAAGATAGATGGACAGAGCCTCAGGGGAAAGGTTGTCATAGGAGTCTCAAGGAAGGCAAAGAAAAAGAACGTCAAGGTAATTGCTTTTGTCGGGGATATCGGGGACAGCGTTGAGAAAGCCTATGATGAAGGTGTTACGGGCATTTTCAGCATAAACAGGGTTGCTGTTCCTTATAAGGAGGCAAGAGTCAGGGCAAAAAGCGACCTTGAGCTTACTGTAGATAATCTTCTCAGATACCAGGAAGCATTAATTAAATAGTGTAATAAACCCAATTGTACTGGCTTGCCTGAAAAAGATGGCAAGCCTTTTTTCTCATAAGAACAGGGATATGGCGCAGTAGGCAAGAAGAAGTGCCATTACTGTGTTCACCGCTTTACCGTGCCGCTTAGTAAAAGAGCAGAGTGCGTTGCCAAAAAATGCCCAGATATAGTTTCCGGATGCTCCGATCAGGGTAAGGATGATTACAAATAGAAACAGCATAGGGACTGAACTGTAGACAGGAAGAACGTAAAGAGAGAATGCAGTTATTGCATAGATGTAAATCTTTACATTCACAAACTGCAGCATCATTCCAGAAAGGAACGTTGCGCCATGCTTCCCGTCTACAGGGCCTGCTTCAGTGCTTTTAAATATCTTCCATCCAAGATACAGCATATATGCGGCTCCGAGGATCTTCAGTGGAAGCTCTATTTTTGGAATCAGTGTGCTCAGGGCCGAAGTGAATACAGCGCATGCACTCATCACAATGAAGAATCCCATGGAAATTCCAAGGTTGAAATGGAAACTTTTCCTCAGTCCCAAGGATGACGCATAGCTCATTGAAAGCAGGTTGTTAGGTCCTGGAGTGTATGCTGTGATGATGCAGTAGACAAGGAAATCTGCAGCTTTGAATATTTCTTCTTCCATAACGCTGATTATACAGAAAAGAAGGAATGAATGCACAGGGGAGGAAGCCCCATAGGGAGCATTCAGCCTGCAGATGGCAATTCTTTTAGAAGATAATTTCTCCGGAAAGATGGCTTGAAGAAACACCATCTCTCCATGAGTAAAAACTATTTTGTGCATTCTCTGACTTTTCCTATAAGTTTCCATCTCTGTTCTGCATCACTTTACGATTATTCATAGGGCCTGAATTGACGGTTTAAAAATAATAGTATATACTATGTATATACATAGGAGGCTGCAAATGGTTACGAAAATATCGAAATGGGGAAATTCCCAAGGCATACGCCTTTCAAGCGAAATACTAAGCGAGACTGGATACTCAGCTGGAGATGAGGTTTCAGTCACGGCTACAAAGAATGGTATACTGATCCAGAAAAGTGAAAAACGTCCCAAGAAGCTGAAGGCTTATGGGGCTCTGAAAAAATATGCGAAGCGGTTCATAAGCGACGAGGAAATGAGCCTTGCATGGGCAGATGTGGCAGAAAGGAGCTGGAATGAGAAAGATAGCTGATACGAACATACTCATACGTTATCTTGTCTGCGACAGCAGAGAGCTTGCAGAAAAAGCCCGTGACATCATCAGCGAAGGCGTGGAAATCCTTCCAGAGGAGATTCCTGAAGCCCTGTATGTGCTTACAAGCAAGGTTCTCTATGATATTCCCAGAAGAGAGGCATCGAAAATTCTCATCGATCTGCTTGACGATGTTACGGTTGAAAGAGAGGAGGAAATCCGCAGTGCGCTCGCAATCTACGGGGAGACGAGGCTGGATTATGTGGATTGCCTCATTATAGCAAATGCGCTGTCAGAGGGTGCAGAAGTAATATCTTTTGACAGGAAGCTCAATAGCGAACTTAAAAAAAGGAGATAGTATCTAGGAGTTTTTTGCCGTGAAAAGATCTCTGCTTGCAATGAAGTGATCTGCGAAAAAAAAGACCTATCCAATTCCTTCATATAGAAACCAGATAGGTCTTTGGGCGGTACAGGGTTTGAACCTGTGACTTCCACCACGTCAAGGTGGCACTCTCCCGCTGAGTTAACCGCCCAAGCTCGATTAAGATAGCATTTCATCAGCAACAGTGTCAATAGTTTTTGAAAAAAGAGGCGGATTGCTCCGCCTTCCTGCCTTTTTGCTTCCTATTTGTTCTTCCTGTTCACTATATATATGCCACCACAGACCAGAATAAGGGCCAGAAGCTTGTTCAGCTGCAGTGCCTCTTCTGTCTCTCCAAGGAAGATGGCTGAAAGAAGAACACCGAAAAGTGGTGTCATAAAGCTGTAGATAGTCACTTTGCTTACATCATTGTATTTAAGAAGCGTTCCCCAGAGTGAGTATGCCACAGCAGAAATAAAAGCCATATAGAGCATCAGGATATATCCAGAAGCGCTTGATGGGGCTCCAATCCTTCCTCCGAGAATAAGGGATACTATTATCATGACAAGTCCGCCGAATATGAACTGGTAGCCGGAAAGCATAACGACATTGAAACGCTGGCCGTATTTCTTGCATAGTATTCCAGACACGGCAAGGGATATTGTTGAAAGCAGCACAAGCCCCTCTCCAAGGAATGAGAAAGTGATTGCTGTATCGCTTCCTGGATGAACATTCATTATTATTATTCCGCCAAGGCCCAGGACGCATCCTATAATCTTTGCTGAAGTCAGCTTTTCATATTTGAAGATCAGGGAGGCAATGAGGATTGAGAAAAAACCGCTTGCCCCTGATACTATTGTTCCTGCAACTCCGGATGTATGTGCAAGCCCAATATAGAAACAGAAATACTGTATGACTGTCTGTGCCAATGCAAGCTTTATTATTGAAGGCAATGATCCCTTTTCCGGTACTATGAATTTCCCTGAAATTGCTGACTGTATCAGGATTACAAGTATTCCAGCCAGGAAGAACCTGATTCCAGCAAAAAGGATTATATCAAGAGTGGCAGATGACTCAATGCCAAATAGTGCATATCCTGTTTTTATTGATGGCGTAGCGCTTCCCCAGAGAAAACAGCTTATTCCTGCTAAGAGGAATATTGCCAGCGGGGAAGTGATGAAGTTATTTTTCTTTTCCATTTTTCCCATCCTCCATATCCTGAGGTACATTATCACATAAGGATATGAAGGGCAATACAGACAAAAATCCATTAACTTTTGAAGCAAAACAGACAACTAAGCCTTTTTCCGCTTTATATTGTTTTTTTTTTCGTTTATATTGGAGCTTATGAACGAATTAACCAGTCAAATTATTATGATAGGCGTAGGTCTCATCCTAATCTATCTTGCTATCAAGAAAGAGATGGAGCCGACTTTACTCCTTCCTATGGGTTTTGGCGCTATTCTGGTCAACATTCCAGGTTCTGTCATGCTGCAGGACAATGCAATCCTTCAGTGGCTGTTCAATGTTGGTATTGAAAGCGCAGAAGCATTCCCGCTTCTTCTCTTTATCGGTATAGGAGCAATGATTGACTTCGGACCACTTATTTCGAAGCCTTGGCTCATCTTCATCGGAGCAGCAGGGCAGGGCGGTATCTTCATTTCCATGATAGTAGCAGCTCTTCTCGGCTTCCCACTGAATGATGCTGCTTCAATTGGTATCATCGGTGCTGCCGACGGTCCTACAGCAATCCTTGTATCACAGCGACTGCAGTCCAACTACGTTGCTGCAATTCTTGTTGTTGCATACTGTTATATGGCTCTGGTCCCTATGATCCAGCCTATAGTCCTGAAGGCATGCACAACAAAGAAGGAAAGGCAGATCAGGATGCACTACAGCGCAAAGGCTGTGAGCAGGACAACAAGGATCCTGTTCCCAATCCTCACAACAATCGTGTGTGCTTGGCTTGCACCAGATTCAGCAGCTCTCGTTGGTATGCTCATGTTCGGAAACCTCCTGAGGGAGTGCGGAGTTCTCGACAGCCTCTCTCTTGCTGCACAGAACATGCTGAGCCCGCTTATCACACTCCTTCTCGGACTTGCAATTTCTCCAATGATGTCAGGTCCTGCACTTTTAAGGCCGGAGACAATCATGATCATGGCATTCGGACTTGTTGCATTCGCATTTGACACAGCATGTGGAGTCGTATTCCTCAAGATAGCAAATATCTTCCTTCCAAAGGGAAAGAAGATCAATCCGCTTATCGGAGGAGCTGGAATCTCTGCATTCCCGATGTCAAGCCGTGTTGTGCAGAAGGTCGGTATTGAGGCAGATAAGCAGAATCACCTCCTTCCATTTGCACTTGGTGCAAACGTTTCAGGACAGATTGGATCTGTTCTTGCAGGCGGACTGCTGTTATCTTACTTATTACCGCATGTGAATAACGTCACAACTGTTATTTCAGCATTAAGCTAAGGAGGATGGACATGGATAATACAACAATCGATCAGCTTATTGCTCAGACTAATGGAGAATTAACTGTAGATCAGATCAGTGAGATTGCAGCTATGATGGAAAACGGCAATTCAACTTCAGAAATCGTTTCCGCTATGATGGAGGAGAATTACAATGCTGGAAACGTAACAGTTGTTGCATTTTCCCGCTGGGGTCTGCTGGCTGCAGCTATGGGTATCCTGTTTCTCGTTCTTATTGTTCTTAATGCACTTACAGGCAAGAAAAAGGATAAAGAGTGAGAATCTAGTTAATGGGATTTGTAAAGCAACTTAAAGAAACTGTTATATCCGTTCTGCCTATTGCAGTGATTGCTGCAGTGGCAGGACTAATTTTAGGAGTATTCTCAACGGGTGAGATTTCATTCGTTGAGTTCATTTTTTCTGTAGTCCTTGTAATAATTGGGCTTACTGTATTCCTTGTTGGCGTGGATATAGGGCTAACTCCAGTTGGAAGCCTTATCGGATCCAGGGTCACACAGAAAAAGAATATCGGACTGCTTCTTCTGGTAGGATTTTTCCTGGGAACAATCATTACCGTGGCAGAACCGGATGTCAGGGTGCTTGCTGACCAGGTTACAGCCATAAATCCACTTATAAGCCCTATGGTCCTGATAATTGCCATAAGCCTTGGAGTAGGGATTTTTGTAGCAATATCCTTCTTAAGGAGCATACTGAACCTGTCATTGAAGCTCACCCTTGCTCTCTGTGTGGCAGTTACTTTCGCTGTTGCATTCTTTGTGGATGAGTTCTTTGTCTCTGTGGGCTTTGACTCAGGAGGTGCAACTACTGGGCCTATGGCTGTTCCCTTCATCATGGCACTTGGACTTGGAATCAGCGAAAGCAAGAATGATGGGGAAGATTCATCTTTCGGCTATACTGGAATTGCTTCGATCGGACCTGTGCTCTTTGTGCTTATCCTTGGCCTGATATTCAGTGGAAACCTGAATACTGATATTGAAAGTGCCAGTGAAAGCCTTGGAATGCTTGAGCAGTTTATAGATGTGCTGAAGGAAGTCACATCAGCACTCCTTCCCCTTGTCCTGGTATTCATCCTGATGCAGCTTGTCCTTCTCAAGATGCCTAAGATGCAGACAGCCAGGATGTTCATAGGATTCTTCTATACTTATATCGGACTTATAGTATTTCTCTTTGCCGTAAAGGGATTCTTCATGCCGACTGCTTCAAGTATCGGTGCTTCCCTGGCTTCTGCAAGCAGGATACTGCTTTGCCTGGTGGGATTTTTCCTCGGAGCATCCGTAGTTCTTGCAGAACCTGCAATATGGGTTCTTACACGTCAGGTTGAAGAGGTTACACAGGGACATATCCAGAGGAAGGTCATGCTGAGTGCAATGTGCATCGGAGTGGCATGCGCAGTGCTTCTTGCAATGATCAGGATCATTTTCTCCCTTTCGATATGGACTTTCCTTTTACCCGGATATGCAATAATACTTCTTCTCATGCTGAAAACGCCAACACTGTTTGTTGGAATTGCATTTGATTCTGGCGGTGTTGCAACAGGTCCGATGAGTTCAACATTCCTCCTGCCTTTTGCCATTGGCGCAGCAGCAAGCATGGGAGGAAATATGGCAACAGCAAGTTTTGGCATGATTGGCCTTATTGCCATGACTCCGATACTGTGCATTGAAATTCTTGGTATAATCTATAGCAGGGCTCTGAAGAAGAAAGAGATGGAGAGTAGAGTATGAGAAATTATCTTTTAATTGCTGTAGTCCAGAAAGGCGATGGCTCAAGGGTAATGAAGGCGATGAGGGATGCCGGTGCAACGGGTGGAACAATATGCTATGCACGCGGAAGCGCATCATCTTCAGTGCTTGCGCTGCTTGGCATTGGAGACAGCCGCAAGGAGGTTATAATGAGCCTTCTTAGCGATGAGATACTTGATAGCGTGCTCTTAGCAGCAAAGAGGGCGAAAAGCAAGAATGGCATTGCATTCATAATGGATGCAAACAGTGAGGACAGAAGTATGAGCAGAGAATGGGAAATGATAGAAATTATCGTTGAGAAAGGATATAGCGAAGATGTCATGGCAACTGCCAGGAAAGCGGGAGCAAGCGGCGGAACAATAATAAATGCACATGGAACTGCAAGTGAAGAGGATGCTAAATTCTTCGGCATCTCAATCGTTCCAGAAAAGGAAATCCTCCTGATTGTTGCAAAAAGTGATGTTTCAGAAAGGGTGGTTGAGGCTGTAAAGGGCCTTGAATGCCTCAAGAAGAAAGGCATGGGAATCCTCTTTACTATACCTGTAAACAATTTTGTGCCACTTGGCTAGTTTAATGGCCTGCCATTGCTGACAGGCCTAAAAAAGATTAAATAAATTCTTCAAGAACCAAGATATGCTTTCTTCACATCTTCATTCTTCAGCAGTTCTGAACCTTTTCCGGAAAGGGCTATCTGTCCGGTTTCCATTACATATGCCATATCTGCAACCTGGAGTGCCATATTTGCATTCTGTTCAATCAGCAGTATTGTAACGCCAAGCCTGTTTATCTCTTTTATGATGGAGAAAATATCCTTTACGATAAGCGGAGCCAGTCCAAGGGATGGCTCATCCATCATCATGATCTTCGGTTTCGCCATCAGTGCCCTTGCCACAGCAAGCATCTGCTGCTCTCCTCCAGAGAGCGTTCCTCCAAGCTGCCAGCTTCTCTCCTTGAGCCTCGGGAAAAGGGAGTAAACCCATTCAAGATCCTCCTCAAGGCTGTCGCTTCTAAGGTAAGCGCCGATTTTAAGGTTCTCAAGGACAGTGAGATCGGCAAATATCTTCCTTCCTTCCGGCACCAGCGTTATTCCTTTCTGCACGATGTAGGCCGGCTCCCTGTTCGTGATATCTTCCCCGCTAAATTCTATTTTGCCGCTCCTGGCTTTTACAAGCCCTGCTATGGTTCTCAGCGTAGTGCTCTTGCCTGCGCCGTTAGCGCCGATCAGCGATACGATTGAACCATCTGGAACATCAAAGGAGATATCCCTTACTGCTTCAATTCCGCCATAATTCACTTTCAGATTCTTTATGCTAAACATCTTCAGATACCCCCAGATATGCATCAATTACCCTCTGGTTCCCCTGTATTTCCTCAGGATTGCCTTCAGCAATCAGGGAACCGAAATCAAGGACATAAATCCGGTCAGAGATCTTCATGACAAGGTCCATATGGTGCTCAATCATGAATATTGAGAGGCTGTAGCGGTCTTTAATCTCTTTTATGAAATTAGCCAGTTCAAGCGTTTCCTGCGGATTCATTCCTGCAGCCGGCTCATCAAGAAGAAGCAGCTTTGGCTTCGTAGCCAATGCCCTGGCTATTTCAAGACGCCTCTGTTTTCCGTACGGCAGTGAGGTTGCTATCTCATCCTTGAGAGAATAAAGATCCTGCTCCCTTAAGAGCTCTTCGGTTTCTTCCCTCATCCTCTTTTCTTCAGCATGGCTTATCCTGAATGTTGCGGAAAAAACATTCTGCCTTGCCCTTAAATGCATTGCAGTAAGGACATTGTCAAAGACAGTCATGCTCTTGAAAAGCCTTATGTTCTGGAATGTCCTTGCAATTCCAAGTTCCGTTATCCTGTCAGGGGTAGGGCTGAGAACCTTGTCTTGTTCATATAGCGTCCTGTTTTCTCCTGCGTAGATCTTCTTCATCTTCCCGCTTGGCGTATTTGATATTATAACATTGCCTTCAAAGCTGATCTTTCCGTTTGTAGGCTCATATACCCCTGTGATGCAGTTGAATGCAGTGGTCTTTCCAGCTCCATTTGGACCGATAAGGGCAACGATTTCCCCCTTATTCACATTCAGCGACAGGTTATTCACAGCGACAACTCCGCCGAACTGCATCGTGACGTTCTCAAGCTTAAGTATGCTCTCCATATCAGGCCTCCCTCTTTTTCAGTCTCTTGAAGAATAAAGGAACAGCAGCAATTCTTTCTTTCATTCTCTTCAGCGAAAGCTCCTTATCTCCCATGATTCCCTTGCTGAAGAAAAGGACGATGCACATTATGGCAACGGAGAAGACAAGCCTCCTGAAGCCAGAGCGGAAAAGGTTGGGGGCATGGATGCCAAGGAATGTACCCATGTCAAGGCCGCGGAGCCACCACTCGGAGAGTGCGATGTAAAGGAAAGATGCTATGCAGGATCCGCTTATTGACCCAATTCCTCCGATCACGACAATAAGAAGGAGTTCGTATGTCATGCTTGTCCTGAACTGTGATGCCTGCACCGTGAACTGGAACATGGCAAGGAGTGCTCCGGAAATTCCGGCAAAGAATGACGATATCACAAAACTCAGCTCCTTATGCCTGAAGAGGTTGATTCCCATTGCCTCGGCTGCCACTTCATCATCCCTTATTGCCTTGAATGCCCTTCCATATGAGGAGTTAATGAGCATAACTATTATTGCAATGCAGATTCCGACCACTATGAAGATGAAGAGGGTGGGAGGGAACTGGATGTCAGTGAATGGAATTGTTATGTTTGTCAGGTCCTTGTAGTTCCTTATGAGGTTTGCTCCGTTTGTCAGCGGCCCAAGTACGTCCCACTGGAACACAGCCCTTATGATCTCTGCAAATCCCAGGGTTGCTATGGCAAGGTAATCGCTTTTCAGCCTTAGAACGGGAAGGCCGATTACTGCAGCAAAGAGTGCTGCTACAAGACCGGCTGCGATCAGGCCTGTAAACACTCCGGTATCGAATTTGATCAAGGCATCATAATAGCGGTAAACGCTTGTTCCTTCCTTCACACTTGTTGGCATCGTAAGGATTCCGTATGTGTATGCACCAAGAAGCATGAACCCTGCCTGGCCGAGGCTGAATAGGCCAGTAAAGCCGTTGAGAAGGTTCATTGAAACTGCAACGAGCGAATAGATTGCCCCTTTTCTAAGGACGGTGAACACAATGCTTGTCTTCCTAAGTGTCAGCTCGAGAATGAAAACGAATATGTAAATGGCAGCGATGAAGATGAATAAAGCAATCTTCTCTTTTCTCTTTTCCCTATCCATAATTCCCCCTTAGACCTTATCAACACTCTTTTCACCAAAGAGTCCTGTTGGCTTGACAACAAGGATCACAATAAGCAGTGCAAATGTGAATGCATCTGAAAATGTTGTCCATCCTGTTCCCGGAATGCCGAATATGCTTGCCCCTCCGCGTATGATATTCTCGCAGATTCCAATTATGAAGGCTCCGATAACCGCACCCGGAATGGATCCTATACCGCCAAAGACTGCAGCAACAAAGGCTTTGAGGCCGGGCATGCTTCCGCTTGTTGGAACAACTGAAGAATAATTTGAGAAATACAGTATTGATCCGACAGCTGCCAGGAATGAGCCGATGATGAAAGTCACGCTGATTATATTGTTTATCTTGATGCCCATGAGCTGGCTTGTCTCAAAATCCTTGGAAACAGCCCTCATGGCCATGCCGATCTTTGTATGCTTGATTAAAAGTGTAAGTACGATTACAAGGAATACAGTGAGAAACGGTGTGATGATTGTAACCGCTCTCGTTGGAGAATCCCAGATAGTGACCGTATCGCTTAAAAGCGGGATTGCAGGATAGACCTTTGCAAGCCCACCTGTGAAATATAGCGCTGCGTTCTGCAGCAGATAGCTGACTCCTATAGCGCTTATCATGACTGACATGCGGGGAGCAGATCTCAATGGGCGGTATGCCACACGCTCAATAACAAATCCTAAAAGCACTGTAAGGATGATGGTTACAGGAATGGAGATGTAGAATGGAAGGCTTGCCGAGAGATATACCATTGCAAGCCCTGCGCACATGAAAACATCACCGTGGGCAAAGTTTATAAGCCTCAGTATTCCATAAACCATCGTATAGCCTATTGCAATAAGTGCGTACTGTCCTCCGACAGATATGCCAGAGAGGAAATATGACAGGTTATCATGTAGGAACTCGATCATCTAAACTCCTTTAAAAGAAATAGCGGTAGAAGGTTATCTACCGCCATAACGGGTATTAATTCCAATTACTCGATAGTAACTGATGGAAGTGCATCCCAAGCTCCTGTCTCGTTGTTGCAGTGCTTGACGTATGCTGTGTTCCTGATTGCATCACCGTTGACGTCATCAAGTGCAATGTGTCCAGAAATTCCATCAAGTTCTGTATCCCAGAGTGCCTCCATAACGTCAGCTGGATCAGATGATCCGGCATTCTTTATAGCTTCAAGTGCAAAGTAGTATGCATCAAAGCCCATAGCTGTTACAGCAGCGACAGTATCATCTCCACCATTGTTGTTAAGTCTTGTAGAGTCTGCATTAACCCATTCCTTGAAGCCGTTGTCGAAGTCAGCATCAGCGCCTTCCGGGTAGAATGTTGTAACTGTGACATCAACATCAGTTCCCATTGCAGCCTGCAGTATTACGTTTGAATCCCATGTGTCACCAGCAAGGATCGGCATTCCAAGGCTCTGGCTGTCAGCCTGGTTGATAATAAGCTGTGCAGCTTCTGTTGAGACAGGGGAGAAGAATACTTCGCATCCGCTGTTCTTTGCATTTGCAATATATGAAGTGAAATCACTGTTTCCTTCCGGGAAAGTCTCTGAAACACACTCTCCGCCAAGTGATTCAAATGCCTCAATAAAGTAGTTTACAAGCCCTCCAGAGTAATCATCACCGAGCTTTGCAAGGCAGTAAGCCTTCCTTACGCCAAGCACGTTATATGCATAGTTTGCAAGAACAGTTCCCTGGAACGGATCAAGGAAGCAGATCCTGAAGTAGTGTGTGTTTCCCTCTGTAACCTGCGGATTTGTGCATGTGATTCCGATAATAGGAACTCCAGCTGCACGGAATGTATCGCTTCCAGCAATGGAAACACCTGAGCCATAGGAACCGAGAGCAACAGAAATGTCGGCGTTTATCAAAGTGGCTGCTGCTGTTGCTGCCCTGTCATTTGAGCTCTCGTTGTCTGCAATGACCAGTTCTACCTGGTATTCAGTATCTCCGAGTGTCAGGGTAGGGGTAAGATAGTTAGCGTACTGTATTCCAAGCGTCTCCTGCTTTCCGCCAGCACCATTATCTCCGCTAGCCGGCTCAAATACGCCAATCCTGATCACGTTTCCATCACTTTCTGAGGAGCCACCTGCAAAAAGCATAGAAGAAGCAATGACGAGTACAAAAAGTGTAAATAGGACTTTTCTCAATTTCAGCCTCCCTAAAGTTGTAAGAAAGTAACAATTTTGCTCTATGATACAGTTATTGCAGTTTTTATGAAATACTGAATTTGGATTTTTATGCAAAAAATATGCAAAATTCTGTATGTTTTATGGACTATGATTTTATTTTTCCTATTTGTTATTATGGCAATAATTAATAAGTCGATAATTATTTATCGATAAAAAGAAGGAATAATAACTGGTTTCCCATCTGAGGTTTTCCGCAAAATAGGGGATCAGAAAGGATTGTTTTTTAGGGCATTCTCAAGCTCTTCCTGGCTTC
>CASFJV010000045.1 GCA_949295125.1 uncultured Spirochaetales bacterium | reverse complement strand
GTGGCCATGGCTGGGTGGAAATACACGTTCCCATCCCGAACACGTAAGTAAAACGCCCATACGCCGATGGTACTGCGGCCCGTCCGTGGGAGAGTAGGTAGCTGCCAGGGTTTCTTTTTAATTTTCTCCCCTTTGGGGTTTCTATATATTGATGGCTCTCTTTTGTAGAGCTATTTTTTTTGCCTTAAAACTATACAGTTCCATATTCCCCTGATATTCTTATGATACTGTTACTATCTATTTATTATATCATTTTAATATTATAATTTACTGTTCCTATTTAATGTTAATTCTTCCTATTTGTGCTAAGCTTTAGCTATGGCTATTACGATTCGTTATACAAAACCTACTTTAACAAGGAAAGATATGGATGCCGTTCTCCAGACAATGGTTGATGAGAAGATCGGGCCGGGGGAGAAAAAAAGGGAGTTCATAAAACTCTTTTCTGCTTACGTCAAAGCTAAAGACGGTATTGCTCTGAGAACATTTGTTGATATCATAGCATATTCACTGAATGCACTTGGACTGGAAGGGGGAAGTGCTGTTGCTCTTTCTGTTTTTTCTCCGAAGATTTATGAGATAGTGCTTAAAGAGCTTGGCTATGAAATATATCTTACCGATGTAGATGAATATGGACAGCCACTTTTTGATGATGTGAAGAAAGCTGTAGTTGAGCACAGCGTAAAGGCTCTTATCGTTTTTTCTCCACTTGGCTCATTATATAGGAGCACTGAAGAGTACAGGGATCTTGGAATTCCTATAATCGAGGATGTATCAGAGTCCCTTGCAAGCGAATTTGGAGAGGTAAGGGCTGGTGAACTTGGGGATATTGTCATCTGTTCTTTTGAAGAGGATGGTATAATATCCACTGCAGGCGGTGCAATAGCTGTCTCAAGAAGGGATGACTATATTGATGCCTTGAAAAAGGAAGATGAGAAGCTCAAGAAGTATTCAGATCTTCCGGATATGAATGCATCACTAGGAATAATTCAGCTTTCAAAGCTTGATGCAACTATAGAGAGGCGCCGGGAGATCTTCACAGCATTCTACCAGAGCCTTCTTAAAGGTGAAGGAAAACCATTCCTTACAGGAAACAAAAACTATGTTTCAAACGGCTATGCTTTTCCTGTTGTTATCGAGACAATGCTTGAAGAGGCACTTCAGTTTGCAGAGAAGATGGGAATTGAAGTCAAGAAGTCATTCTCGCAGAGCATAGGGCAGCGTTTCCTTGATAAGTATGACAGGTTTCCAAATGCTGTCGGGCCCCTTGCAAGGTGCATTTCATTTCCTCTCTATCCATTTTTGAAAAGCACTGATGTTGATACCATCGAAAAAGTTTTAAGGCATATTAGTTGATATCCATTTTCCCTTTCTTATGCTATTATTCTCTTTGAGTGTGGAAAAGGAGATATGAATTGAAACCAGAAGAAGTTCTGATTATTTCAAACGGTGTGAAGAAGGAAGCGGGAGTGCTTGCCCTCAGCATCGGAGAATACATGAAGGAAAAAGGCATAAGATGTACGTCACTGGTCACCATGAGTGACTCAGATGACATAACAATCCCATACTCAGCAGATTTCGTCATCAGCCTTGGCGGAGACGGGACTGTACTTTATGTAGCCAGGAAAGTTCATGAGATGGGGCTTCCTATTCTCCCTGTGAATCTTGGATCTTTCGGGTTCATAACAGAAGTTGGAAAGGATGAATGGAAGGAAGCTTTTGAGCGCTATGTCGATTATGGCGATAACCTTTCCAGGCGCCTGATGCTGAAAGTGAGTGTCATGAGGAAAAGGAAGAAGATTTTCTCTTCCTATGCACTTAATGAAGCGACTATCTCCTCAAGCGGCACAAGCAAAGTTGTCAAGCTTGAGCTTGATCTTGATAATACTTATGCCGGTCTTTTCAAGGCTGACGGGCTGATTGTTGCGACCCCAACAGGTTCCACAGGGTATTCCCTTGCTGCCGGAGGCCCGATTCTCATGGCAGATATCTCTGCATTCATAATTACGCCTATCTGCCCTTTCACGCTTTCAAACAGACCTCTTGTGACAGGAAGCGAGACATACTGCACCATTAAGGTGAAAGAAGGGCAGAGGACGAATATCGTGCTCTCTGTGGACGGGCAGGCTTCAATTGAGCTGGAAGAGGGGGATGAAGTGAATATTGAGAAATCACGCAGCAAGGCCCTTCTTGTGCTAAGCCATAAGAGGAATTACGTTGAAGTCATCCGTGATAAGCTCAACTGGTCGGGAGAGATGCATGCTTGAGAGATTGAAGATAAGCAATTTTGTCCTTATTCCGGAGCTTGAAATCGATCTTGAGAGCGGAATGACTGTAATAACAGGCGAGACGGGTTCTGGCAAATCAATACTTCTTGGGGCAATATCATTAATCCTTGGAGCAAAGGCAGACAGGGAAGAGATCAGAGCCGGGGAGGATAAGGCAGAGCTTGAAGCTGTCTTTTTCACTAAGAGAAAGAGCCTTATTGATTATCTTGATGAAAAAGGTATTGATCCTGATGGCGGGCATATAATTATCAGGCGCCAGATAAGAAGCAGCGGAAGGAGCCTATACAGCGTAAATGGATCATCCATAACGCTTTCAGAAGGGCAGGAGATAGGGCGCATGCTGGTTGACCTTACAAGCCAGAATTCTTCCATGTTTCTGAAAAAGAGGGAGATGCAGCGTTCTCTGCTTGACAGTGCGGAAGATATAGCAAGGATCCTTTCACGCTACCAGCAGTCATATTCAGAACTCCTTGAACTGAAAAGGAAAAGGGAGGAGGCAGAAGAGAAGATCAGGAAGGTGGAAGAGGATAGGGCATTTATCGAATACTCCCTTGAAGAGCTTGAGAAAGCAGAGCTAAAAGCTGGAGAGGATGATGAGATAAAAGAGAAGCTGAAGATTGCTTCAGAGTCTGAATACCTGGTGGAAAATCTTGGCAGTGTGCGTGATGCCCTTGATTCTTCATCTAGGACACTTTCCCAGGCATTAATGGCACTTGGCAAGGCAAGAAACAAGGATGCAAGCCTTGATGAGTACTATACAAGGCTTGAGTCTGCATCTATTGAGACTGATGACCTTCTTGAGACAATTGCATCAAAGATCAGCACATATTCCTTTGATGAGTATGAGATGGAGGAAATGAACAGTCGTCTCGCACTGCTGCAGAGGATAAGGAAAAAGTATGGAGGCTCAATTGAATCTGCTATCCAGAAAAGGGATGAGATGAAAAGCCTTCTGCTTTCGGGTGATGAGGATCTAGCAGCACTTGATAAGCTTTCTGATGAGATTGCAAAGAAGGAGAGGGAGGTCATCCTGAATTCTGACGATCTTCATAGCGCGAGGCTTAAGAGGGCTCAGAAACTCTCAGCAAGCATAACGGAGACCCTCCGCCGCCTGAGCATGGAAAGTGCGCGCTTTGTGATAGATGTTGCGAAAACTGAGCCTGGCCCCTACGGAGCTGACGTGGTATCTTTCCTCATTGAGGCGAACAAGGGAGAGAAGATGAGTGATCTTGAGAGTGCTGCATCCGGTGGTGAGCTTTCAAGGATTATGCTCGCAGTCAAGAGCAGCTTCTTCCTCTCTGATGATACGGAGACACTGATATTTGATGAAGTGGATACGGGGATAAGCGGCCATGCTGCAAGCAATGTGGCTGCTGTAATGAAGGAACTGAGCAGCAAGTCACAGATAATAGCAATAACCCATCTGGCCCAGATTGCAAGCAAGGCAGACAGCCACCTGCTTGTGTCAAAATCACTTAAGAAAGGAAGGACAGTCTCAAGCCTCAGGTACATAGAAGGGGATGAGAAGGTAAGGGAAATAGCCAGGCTGCTATCCGGAGATGAATCTGAGATATCACTTGAACACGCCAAGACTCTGATAGGCAGCTAACCTTTTATCGGCTGAAATTGAGTTCAAGGAATATGTCTTCAGCCCTGTCTTTCCCTATCTCTTCAGGAATTGCCTTATATCCTTTGTAATATGGATATACTTCGTTCTGTGCCTTTGTTGTGTTCGGCTCATATCCATTACGCCTTGCAAGGCGCAGTGCTCCGATCAGAGCTCTGGCATTTTCCCTGCTGAGCCCTTCATTATGGATTCTCCCTGCAATCGTGTTTATATAGGACGAAAAGAGTTCCTTCAATGTCGAAATCTCTTCCTGGCCGCCATTTCTTGTCACAAACTCGATAAGGGTATCAAGTTTTACGCGGGCACCTTCCTCCATCTCCCTTCGCAGGGAAAATGCGAATGAAGACTTTATGATTTTCTGTGCAAGCCCAAGATTCTCCCTTGTCTCTGCAAGCAGAGGCAGGTAGCTGTTGTTCTTTGCAAGCAGTGAGTAGTTGAACAGGTTCCTTATCAGGCTGTCGCTTTCTGAATAGGCAACATCGTTAAGTTCACTGTCTATCCACTTTGAGGTTACGATAGTCAGGTATTCTGGAATGTCCTTGCTCCTTATCCTGTAATGTCTTGGATTTGTGCTTTTTTCGCTGTGTTTTGTTATATAAAGGTCTATTCCCCACTCAATGGAGGAAGTCGAGGCTATCTCAAAGTCAAATTTCAGCAGCAGGCGGTTGTCGAACAGGGAGATCTTCTTAACCTGTCCATCTATCATTTCATAGGATAGCAGGCTGAATTTTCCATACCTGCTGTTAGTGTCGGCTTCCTTTGCGAATGAAAGGTTGAGGAAAAAGCCAAGTGCCGCCTCTGTCTCACCGTTCAGGCACGTAAGCTGCCTGAGAGCAATATCCATTGCGCTTCCTACACTCCCTTTCACGCTCTTCACTTTCCTCAGGTCTGAGAGGAAAGGCAGCAGCAGGTCTCCATTTGTATATGGCTGCAGAAGCTCGATGGAATACAGTGCAAAACGTATGTTCTGTTCAGGATCAATATCTGTTACATCGCAAAAATAAAAGCCGGATGAAGAGAGGCTGAACTTATTCATGAGCATTGCTGTTACCAGGGATGCGATGTTAAGGTCCTCTTTGCTGTCAAAGTCATAGTTCTCATGGAGCCTTTCTATGAAATGGTCCATGCCTTCATTCCTTGTTGCAAGGCGCGATGCAAGGTGGAGCAGGGCATACTGGTCAAGCCTTGAGCGGAATATCCTGTTCACCTCTTTTCCAAAAGTATCCTTTTCCTTTATTGTCAGCCTGTTGATTGCTGTCCTTAAGGCCATCCTGCTCAGTGTCAGTACATCTTTTTCCTGAATATTCTGGTCAATGTTCTTATACCATCTTTCAAGACCGTCAGTTGAAGACCAGCTTGAGCCGACACCATCAGAACCACGGTAGAGTTCTGCAATTTCCTTTGCCGGATTGTCTTCCAGGAATCTGGCATAATTGGTGAACCTGAAATCCTTCCTCTCTTCCACTTTTTTTATGAGCGCTGCAACTGCCATGTCGGCATATGGCTCAAAGTGCCCGTATATCTCTCCATCAGTTGCTGTCTGTATGAACCTCAGCCCGCTCTTTTTCTCAGAAAGAAGGCTCGCATAAAGGTTGTCAGCACTTTTCAGGATATGGTTGAAAGAGATGTCATTGGCTATCTTCTGGTTATAGAAGAAGCATGATATCCTCCTTCCTTTCCTTCCCTCTAGGATGAAAGGCCTGTCTGTTGGCACATCATTGCCATCCCTGAATGTCCTCTCTCCAATTGCCTTGCACTGCTTGGGAGAGAGAATCACGAATTTTATGCCGAACTCAGCAACGCTGTCTATTACATCAGGATTTATTGCAGTCTCTGGAAGCCAGAGCCCTTCAGGATCCCTTCCAAACCGGTTCTCAAAATCCGTTACACCCCAGTCGATAAGCACTTTCTGGTCTTTTGGAGCCTCAAGAGCAAGAATAGCATGCGTGAAAGGATGGCATACCGCATTTCCATGTCCAAGGCGCTGCCTGGATTTCCTGTCGGCATCCAGGATCAGTTCATAAGTGTTCGGACTGTGCTTTTCAAGGTAATGCAGCAATGTCGGGGCAAAATCGAATGAAAGGTTTTCATAGTTGTTCGATATGCTTATGATCTTTCCGTTTTCGTTGAGATACCTGGAATATGCATTTGCGCTGTAGCAGTCATTGTCTATCCTCTCATTCCAGTTCAGATACGGGGCTGCTGATTCCTGTCTCCCTATTATCCCTGTAAGTGGATTCTCCCTCTGCGGCTGATAGAAATGTGCATGCAGGCAAAGGTTGTAGTTCTCTTCTTTCTCGCTCATCGTTACGATTTTATCATATAATTCATATTTATTTATTACTTTTTTTGACAATTTCTTTGCTTAATGTTTCAAAACTTGACTTAAAAGGGAATATTTGGGTAAATTGGTTATAGCAAAGGGACTTAAATGATATTAATAAAAATTGATTCATTATCGACACAGGAACTGAGGAACATTGCCCAAACTGAAAACGTAGAAAACTATGAAACACTTTCCAGGGAAGATCTCATTCAAACACTTAGGGAAATATATGAAGAGGATGATGATGTCCAGGACAGGGGAGACGTTAACAGGCGATTTCTCTATGGAATAACCGATTACAGGGATATTGACAAGGATGTGGTCGAACTTCCAGGTGTCGAGGAGCTTCCTGAAAGCTATCCTACAACAGAAATCCACATGCTGTATAAGAACCCTAACTGGGCATATGTCTATTGGAGCATTTCTCCCCAGGATCTGGCAAAGCTTGAGGAATGCAGGGTAAAGGAACTCAGGCTCAGGGTTAATGTGGAAAAGAACGGCAATACTGAATCATTTGATATACCTGTCTCTCTGGAGGATGTGGAATGGACGCTGAGCCTTCCATCCGAAGGAGGCAGCTGCTATGTTTCCCTTATTGTGGAGCTGAAAGATGAGGAGAGGGAGCTTACAAGATCAGCCAGCGTCAAGCTTATTGAGTCATACTGGCTTGAGCATGCATCTGAAATTCCCGAAAATGATAACCTTTTCAAGATCTACTTATCATTATTGACAACAAAAGAGGGCTATTTAGCGGAAAGTCCTCTGGTGGAAGAGATTCTTGCTGCCGCTAAGGAGGGTGTAGATGGGTAATCAGTATAAAGTCAATTTTATCTTGCATGCGCATCTTCCTTATGTGCGCCATCTGGAATATCCAAGATTCCTTGAGGAAGACTGGCTTTTTGAGAGCCTGAATGAAAGCTATATTCCCTTGCTCTCCCTTCTTGACCGCCTGGATGAAGAAGGTCTTGATTTCAAGATTACTTTCTGTTTCTCTCCGACCCTCCTTACAATGCTTGAGGATGCGGAGCTCGGAAAGAGATTCGAGAACTACATGAAGATGCATATGGAGCTTGGCAAGAAGGAAGTCCAGCGCCTGAAAGGAGATAAGAAGACACAGCGCCTTGCTTCGATGTACCTCAGGAGCCTTGAGGATAACTGGCAGTTCTATGAGGAGAATGGAAAAAGCATTATTCCTGTACTCAAGAAGCTCAAGAAGAGCGGAAAGATAGATTTGATGACAACGGCTGCAACACATGCCTACCTCCCGCTTTACAGGGAATATCCGACAGCTATTAATGCCCAGGTAAGCCTTGGAATTGAGACGTTCAAGGAAACATTCGGTTTTTCAACCGATGGTTTCTGGCTTCCTGAATGCGGATATTATCCAGGACTGGATGATGTGCTCAGGAAATACGGTATCAGGTACTGCCAGCTTCCGAGCCATTCAATTATCTCCAGCAGGGATAAGAGCAGAAATGGCGGCTACAGCCCTGTAGAGCTTCCAAGCGGTGTCAGGGCATTCGTACGCGACTGGGGAATTACAAGCCTGATCTGGAACAGCCTAAGCGGCTATCCATGCGATACAGACTACCGTGAATTCTACAGGGATATCGGTTACGATCTGAATATGGATTACATCCGCCCTTACATCCATGAACCGGAAGTCAGGGTTTTCACAGGCTTCAAGTATTACAGGATAACTGGAAAGACGGATGAAAAGGACCTTTATGACCCTGATAAGGCATTGGAGAAAGTCCGCCTCCATGTGGATAATTACATATACCATATAGAACGCAAGGGCATAATGCTCTCAAGTTTCGGCCTTAGCAATCCATTATTCAATCTCTGCTATGATGCTGAGCTTTTCGGACACAGATGGTATGAGGGAATCAGCTTTCTGGAGGAGCTTATCAGGAAGTGTGCAAAAGAGGATTCAAAGATCAGCCTTACAAGTCCAGCTGAATGCCTTGATGATCCTGGAATCAGGAGTGAGAAGCTTTATATCAATGGCTGCTCCTGGGGCCGTGGAGGATATTCCGATGTCTGGCTTGACGATTCCAATGTATGGATCTACCGCCATATACATCAGGCAATAGAAAGGATGGAGGAGCTTACTGAGCGTTTCCCTGATCAGGGATCCCTGAAGGGCAGGTTCCTCAATCAGGCAAGCAGGGAAGTGCTTCTTGCAATGAGTTCAGACTGGCCTTATATAATGCATGACAAGACGAGTGTCACATATGCAGAGAAGCGGCTGAGGAACCATTTAGGCTCGTTCAACGTCGTATATTCATCGATGTGCAAGAATACGGTGAATACTGAATGGCTGATAAAAGCTGAGAGGCGTAATGCGATTTTCCCGCATATAGACTACAATATATTCCGCCCAGAGCACTGAAAAGATCCCCAGAAATGGGGATTTTTGTTTTATGGTGTCCCATTTTCCCCCACTTTATGGGAACAATAAATCTGCAAAATTTTTAATTTCTTTATTTGCAAGTAATTATGTAATTTTTTCAGCTGAATTCAAATATTTTCCGGCTTTCAGAGAGCAGTTTTTTTCAAATAAATGTTGCAAATTTAATGATGTTAGTGTAACTTAGTTTCAAGAAGTGGTGGCATTTCCCATAAAGTGGTGAGCTTATGAAGATGATAACTGGGATATATAGTACGAACGTGGATGAGAAAGGCAGAATACTGCTTCCATCGCGTATGCGTCAGGCTCTACAGTCCCAAGAGCTTGTAGTACTCCCAGGTCTTGATGAGAACCATTTGATGCTGATGACTCCTTCCTACTTCGAAGATCGGTTTTCCCAAGCTGTGCTTTCTTCTGACACTGCAATGTTCGACAGCAGAAAGCGCAGCTTAATTAGAAGGCTTATTGCACCTGCTGTATACATTGAGCAGGATGCATCTGGAAGGATCAACATACCACAGAATTTGAGGGAACAATTCTCTATTCTGGCCAAGACGGAAGTCAAGCTGGTCGGAACAGGGTATTCAATAGAAGTCTGGAACTCAGAAATCTACAGTAAGGCAATGGAAGATGAAAGGGAAAGTCTATCCAGCTTGGCAGATGAACTTAAGGGGAGTATGTGATACATGGAAATTCTGCATTATCCCGTACTTCACGAGAGTGTGCTGGAATACTTGGCCCTGAGTACGGATGAAGAGGCAACTTTAATTGACTGCACGACTGGGGAAGGCGGACACTCAAACCTTTTCCTCTCCCGCTACCCCAAGCTGCATGTCATTGGAATTGACAGGGATAAAGGGATTCAGAAGAAGGCAATTGAACGCTTAAGCGTTTATCCTGGTCGCTTTACTCCCGTCAATTCCTGGTTTAATGATTATCTGAAAGGGGCTGAAAGCGGCTCAGCTGACAGGATTCTTTTTGATCTGGGAATCTCTACATACCACTATGAAGAGAGTGACAGGGGATTCTCTTTCCGCAAGGATGAACCTCTTGATATGAGGCTGAATACGGAAAGCACGCTGACTGCTGCATACATTGTAAACAATTACAGTGAAGAAGAGCTTGCTGACATAATCTACCGCTATGGAGAAGAAAGGTATTCAAGGCGGATTGCAAGGGCTTTCGCTGAAAGAAGGAAGCAAAAACCCATAACAACAAGCCTCGATGCTGAGGACATCATATTCCATGCCGTTCCTAAAGAGTACAGGCATGGACGGATCAGCCCTGCTACAAGGACTTTCCAGGCACTCAGGATTGAAGTCAACTCAGAGCTGGACAGGATAAAGCCAGCTCTTCTTGAAGCAATAAGAGTGCTGAAAAAAGGCGGCAGGATTGGCGTAATCACATTCCATTCCCTGGAGGACAGGATCGTGAAATGGACTTTCAAGGATGAGGCTGCGAAAGAGGATGCGTCAATAAGGATAATAACAAAAAAGCCTGTTCTTCCAAGTGAAGAAGAAGAGAGGGAGAACCCTCCTTCAAGGAGTGCAAAACTCAGGGTGGTGGAGAAGATATGAGAGAGAGCAATATTAGACTTAACACTAGGGAAAAAGCAGTTGTTTTATTTGCATTTGCATTTATTTTCCTTGCATTATTCATTCCGTTATGGCAGATTGGAGAAAACCATAGCCTTGAGATGAAGATCAGCTATGATGAGCTGGCACTTGCAGAACTTAAGGATGAAGAGAGAAGGGTGAGGCTTGCTATGGCAGCTGAGGATGCAGAGAGTGAGCGCGCTCTTGTCCTTTCCTCCATTGTGAATGACAGGGATACGCTGAAAGTTGGAAATCAGAAGTAAGGAGAGATGGTGCCATAGCTGCCTGGTTATGCTAAATTAGATGGTATGAGAGAAGAGTTTGAGAAGGATTATGATGATTTCACGCTCAGAGACATCCAGGATGGAGAGATCTCCGGTTCACTCAGTCCTTTTACTTTTCTCTGCGTTTCATTCCTCCTTGTCCTTCTTGGGCTTGTCATGGCATACAGTGCAAGCTATGACTCTTCAATACGGCTTGGCTATGACCATTACCATTTCCTTCTGGAGATGGTGATATTCGGCATCCTGGGACTGATATCAGGAACCATCCTTTTTTTTACGCCAAGGGCGAAGCTTGAGAGGCTTTTTTATTTCATCCTTCCCCTTTCCTTTATCCTACTTATAGTTAATGCCGTTGAGAATGCTGGCCTGGATACGATAGGGCTTTTGTCAGGATTCCCTGAACTGAACGGATCTGATGCTTTCATCTTTTCTGCGGTGCTTGCACTCTCTTTCATCCTTCCGCGCATGAAGGAAAACGGGAATGGCAGTTTTTTTTATCCCATCCTGCTTATCGTATCACTTCTTCTCTTCCTTCTTATCAGCCTCTCTGGCAGTCTGACATACTCCATTTTCTTTTTCTTTTCAATGTGTGTTGCACTTGTTTCTGCACGCATGGAAAAGAAGTTCATCTTTTTCTATGCATTATTCCATGTGACTCTCTTAATTTTCGTAATTCTTGTTTCCCAGAGCTCACTTGATCTCATCTTTTCAAGGCTGATGCCGAACTATGTCTCATCAGGTGAATCTGAAAATGCCCTTTTATGCCTCTCTGCAATAAGTGAAGGGGGCCTGTTTGGAAAGGGGATAGGATCATCGTACTTCAAGCTTGGACATATCTCTAAAATAGAGGATGAGTATGTTTTTGCCTGCATTGCAGAAGAAATAGGATTTCTCGGCACTCTTTTAATCTTCTTCTTTTTCTTCCTTTTCTTCTTTCTTGGACTAAGGTGTTCAAGAAGGGCAAGGAGGAAAGGGGATGAGTACCTTGGGATCTTAAGCATCAGCCTTTCATTCCTTGTTGTTTTCAAGGCACTCTTAAGTGCACTTGTTACAGCTTCTGTAATTCCTTTAAGCGGGATATCCATGCCGTTTTTCTCCTCAAACGGCTTTTCATATTTCATCACTATTGTAGAGTGCGCCCTCCTTTACAGGGCAATGCATTCAACAGGGAGGAGCAGATGAAGAAGGCATTAATACCCCTGACTCTCCTGCTCTTAGCAGTTTTATTGCCATTCTTCCTGTGCTTTATCCCCATTTTCAATGTTGCAGGGATCGATGCCGGACCTTTTTATACTGCAGAAGTTGAAAGGCAGGTTAAGAGGGCTCTAGGAAGGAGCTTTTTTTCCCCATATTTTTCTCAGATGAAAGAGGGAATCGAGGCTCTTTCCTATGTTGAGGATATGGATATCCGCATGACAAGCTTCATGGATTTCGATATTGAAATGGAATATAAGGATGGCATTATCCTGACAGACTTTCTCCGCTCATATTTCTTTGATGGAAATATGATGTATCTCCTTGATCCGTCTAGGGATGGTGGAATAGGAGGAAGATACCTGCATTTTGAAATGAGCAGCGAAATGCTTGACTATTACACATCGTATTATGCAGAGCCTGAAGAGGCTAAGTTGCTTTCATTGTTGATAGATATTTCAAGTCAAAACATATATAATGGTGGAAAAGGTGCGAAAGTGGATTACCTGCTTCCTGCATCTTCTGATTTTGGCGAGCTCAGACTCTATGGAACTGATGGATCAATACTGCTTTCGATCAAGGATTTCTCAAATCCTTCTTTTATTCTGAAAAGCATTGAAAGCATCTCAAGTCTTGAGGAGGAGCCTGGCGTAAGCTATGAAATATTTGAAAATACTCTAATTAGGCGGAGCGAGTAAGTGGCTAACGACAAGACTTTATTAGGACTCGATATAGGTACATCTTCCATAAGGGCAGCGATCGCATCTGTCGGACGTGATGGCCAGCTTATGATTGAATCCATTGCAGAGCGTCAGAGCGAAGGAGTCAAATCTGGAAGCATTGTCAATATCGAGCAGACGCTCAAGGCTATAAACAGCGTGATAAGCGATGCTGAACTTCAAAGTGGAACTGAGATATCTTCAGCAATACTTGGAATCGGAGGCCGCCATATTGAGGGAATTTCTTCCAATGGTGCTGTGGGAATCACAAGCAAGGATCAGGAGATCAAGAATGATGATATCAGGAAGTCCATTGAGATAGCCAGAGCCAGGGATATTCCGCAGGATGCAGAAATCCTCCATACCCTGGTCCAGGACTTCCAGGTGGACAGCCGTTCAGGCATAAAGGATCCTATCGACATGATTGGCCACCGCCTAGAGACAAGGGTACTGCTTGTCCTTGGTTCCTCCTCAATATGCCAGAACCAGAGAAAATGCGTACAGAAGGCCGGACTTCAGGTTCAGCGCATGGTACTCCAGGTATTGGCTGACAGTGAAGTTGTCCTGACAAATGAAGAGAAGGAAATGGGTGCCATCGTAATAAACATAGGTGCAGGCACCACCAATATGATCTGCTATCTGCAGGGATCTCCCGTATATGTCGGAGGCATAGATTTCGGTGGAGACAATGTGACTGGAGACATTGCGTACATGCTGCAGCTTCCGCGTGTTGCCGCAGAGTCCATAAAGATCTCAGATGGCTCATGCCATACCCCAAGCGTGGATCCGGAGGAGATGATAATTACCCCGGCTGTTGGCGGAAAGCCCAGTTTCAGGTTCCCGAGAAAGGAGCTTGCAAAAGTTATTGAGCCGAGAATGGCCGAAATATTCTCACTTCTTCAGGGCGAGCTTGAGAAGAACGATATCCAGGGATCATTCGGAGCAGGAATCGTATTGGTTGGGGGAGGAAGCCTTCTTAGCGGTGCAACGGAGCTTGCTGCTGAGATTTTCCGCCTTCCGGCACGCCTTGGATTTCCTCAGGCAATCAACGGCCTGGACAGGCAGTACATAGATCCGAAATATTCAACAGTCCTCGGACTTGTAAAAATAGAAGCAAAAAGATATAGGGACAGTGGAAGAGAGTTGAGTCAGCGCTCTAAAGACAAATCTGGATTTACCAGCAAATTCAAAGATCTCTTTTCAAAGCTGTTTTAGGGAGAGCGGATATGAGTTTTGATATTTTCGATATTGAAGACACTACGACAGGTGAGCAGGCTGCACCTACCATCATTAAGGTTGTCGGGGTCGGTGGTGGCGGTGGCAATGCCATAAACAGGATGATTGCGGCAGGACTGAAGAAAGTCCAGTTCATCGCCATGAATACGGATGTCCAGGCTCTTCAGAGATCGAATGCACAGATCAGGATCGCAATCGGCAAAGAGCTTACTGGAGGACTTGGTGCTGGCGGGCAGCCTGAGATTGGAGAGAAAGCTGCTGTAGAAAGCAAGGAAGAGATACGCGATGCACTTGAGAATGCCGATATGGTCTTCATTACTGCAGGTATGGGAGGTGGAACTGGAACCGGAGCTGCAGCAGTTGTTGCTGAAGTTGCAAGGAACTGCGGTGCCCTTACAGTTGCTGTTGTTACACTTCCTTTTGCATTTGAGGGGAAGAAGAAGCTTGCCCTTGCCGAGCAGGGAATAGAGAGGCTGAGAAAGCAGGTTGACACCCTTATACTGATTCCTAACCAGCATCTTCTGAACATAGTGGACAACAATACCCCTATAAAGCAGGCCTTCATCATGGCTGACAGTGCTTTGCTTCAGTCTGTGCAGGGAATATCTGACCTGATTACGGAACCAGGAGAGATCAATATAGATTTTGCTGATGTCAAGACTGTCATGAAAGGCAAGGGAGATGCCCTTATCGGACTTGGCTATGCTGAGGGTGCAAACAGGGCTGTTGAGGCAGCTAAGTGCGCAGTAAGCAATCCTCTTCTTGAGAATACATCGATTAACGGTGCAAAGAGTGTGCTTGTCAACCTTGCCGGAGGTGATAACCTAACTATCCAGGAATACCAGGATGTGGTTGAGGTTATAACTGAAAACTGCGCAGAAGATGTGCTTGTTATAGCAGGCCAGTCATACAATCCGTCTCTTGGAGACAGGATAAGGGTAACTGTGGTTGCTACAGGATTCGAGAGAAGGAATGAAGTTAACACCCTCGAGATGGAACAGGAGAGCTACAGGAGCCGCTTCCAGGAAAGGAGGAGTGAGGAAATCAGCATAAGGGAAGCTGAGCTGAAGGCCAGGGAGAGGGAGAAGGAAAGAGAAAGGGAAAAGGAGAAGGAGAGAGAAAGGGAGAAGGAAAAAGAGCTCAACTCAGATCCGGCGACAATTACAGTCAACAGATGGCAGGATCTCCAGAAGCAGCTTGGAAAGAGGAGCGGAAACTCAAATGATTACTCAATTCCTGCAGTCCTGAGATATTCCCGTGATAACAGCGATGAAAAATAGCGGTGGAATCAGCAGAGAGATGATCAGGATGTATTCTGATTATCTGCTGTTTGAAAAGAGAGTCAGCTTGAAAACAAAGGATGCCTACAGCCATGAGGCATCCATTTTATTATCTTATGCAGATGACAAAGGCATCGACATTTTCAAAATCGGCTTTGATGATCTTGTATCATTCCTCGAGGAGAGGCAAAAAGAGGCATCACTTGATGAGAGGACACTGAATAAAATCCTCTCAGCATTGAGATCTTTTTTCTCATACCTAGTCAAGAATGGGGACAGGGAAGATAATCCTGCTCTCCTTTTAAAGCGTCCCATGAGCCATGAATACCTTCCAAAGACGCTTTCTGAGGAAGATGTTGATGAGCTGCTTTCATCCTTCATAAATGAAGAGGATGATCTCATGATCAGGGATTATGCACTCTTTGAGCTCATATATTCTTCTGGCATGCGCATAAGTGAAGCAGTCAGCCTCAAGCTCACCCAGTATTCGAATGAGAAAAGCAGCATAAACGTTATCGGAAAGAGGAATAAGGAGAGGATTGTTTTCATTGGAAGCATTGCGAATAATGCCATATCATACTACCTTGAGAATGTCAGGCCCCGCTTAGCCTGCCGCAAGGCACGGCAGAGCGATGCACTCTTTCTTGGGCGTACTGGCAGCCCTTTGACAAGGCAGGCAGTGCATAAGCGTTTCCACCAGAAAATAGAGGAGCTTGGAATGGATGCCACGGTGCATACTCTCCGTCACAGTTTCGCAACTCACATGCTTGCAAACGGGGCAGATATAAGGAGCCTCAAGGAGATGCTCGGGCATAGTGACATATCAACAACGCAGATCTATACCCATCTTGATACTTCATCGCTGCTGAGCGCTTTTGATGAATTCTCATCAATTCCGTCTTCCCATGGCAGGAACAAAAGCGATGAATAGCTTTCTGCTGTTCTTTCTTATTTTCCTTGCTGGCTTTGTGGACTCAATTGCCGGAGGGGGAGGGCTGATCAGCCTTTCAGCATACTATGCGTATGGCTTGAGCCCGATTGAGGCACTCAGCAGCAATAAGTTCAGTTCCACATGCGGAACCCTATGCAGCGTCATAAACTATTCAAGAAACGGGAGCATTATATTCCGTACAGCTTTATTTGGAGCACTTTTTGCATTCATCGGCTCTTTCATTGGAAGCAGCCTCGCTGTTCTTTTTTCAGACTATTACTTCAGGCTGTTCATGCTTCTCATCATCCCTGCAGTCACTATACTGACCCTGAAAAGGAAGGGAGGTGAAAAGGAAAGGAGATTTAGCGGGACAAAGGAAAACCTGATAGTCGCTGCATTTTCCCTTGTAATTGGAATGTATGATGGTTTTTTCGGCCCTGGAACAGGGATGTTCCTTACCCTTGCATTTTCATATATTGGCTTCAGCATGCTTGAAAGCGCAGGAAATACAAAAGTCATAAACCTCACAAGCAATATTGTTGCGCTTTCTGTGTTCCTCATTAACGGCTCTGTGGATATCAGGCTTGGCCTTATGTGCTCACTGTTTTCTATAGCAGGAAACATAACAGGATCAAGCCTTGCAATAAAGCTTGAAAGGAAAATAATAAAGCCGATGCTGCTTATTGTCCTTGCACTCCTTTACCTGGACCTTCTTGGTGCTTTCTGAAAAAGTTGGCATATTCCGGCTTTCCTGTGTTTCTATAGTGTGGACATAAAAAAAGCGGAAACTAATGGAATACTCTATTCATACTGTGGCTATCCCATAAGGAGTGAGGAGAGGAGTGTCATTTTCTTCTTTGGCTCAGGAATAGGGAAAGAGGAGGAGAATGCAGTTATGCTCAGTGCGGCAGAGGCATTCAGAAGCGGCTACAATGTGATTACGAACGGCTTTAGAAAGGAAAGGAAAAGGCTGGCCCTTCTTGCCCTGGAATGTGGAGGATCTCTTTACCATATGGAATATAAAGGGCTTAGGAATGCTTACTTCAGGAATGAGGACAGGCTCGAAATACTTTCTACTGGCGGGATATTCAGCTTCCTGGATGATAATGAGCCTTATAGGCCTCAGAATATCGCAAGGTCAAACGAGAGGATAATCCACCTTGCGGGTAAGATCATCTTCATTGGGCGTGCTCCTGGCATATTAGTCAGCAATGCCCTTGATCTTGGCCTTGATACTGCAGCTTTGAGATCTTCCCTTCATGAGAGGAGCATACGGGAGTATGCAAATGATGGAGGCCTGGTGATAGACACTTTCTCCTCCTGGTTCCAGATGCCATCAGCTATCGCATATTTTTCAGAAAATGGCTCAATTGGTGTGCTTGATTACAGATGCTGTGCTAATATTTGACTATGGACGAACTGGAAGGTTTTATTTCATATATCTCTGCTGTCAAGGCAGAAGCAGGGAACACAGTCATAAGCTATGAGAATGATCTTAAGCAGTTTTTGCAGTATCTTGATGGGCAGGGCGGAATGGATATCCGTGATGTCGGCACCAATGATGCAAGGGAATACGTAAGGCATCTGATGGAAAACTATAAGGAGCGCAGCATGCTGCGCAAGATCAGCGCTCTCAGGATGTTCTATGACTACCTTATGAGAAAGGGCGTGATTAATTTCAATCCGTTTATGGATATTTCGCTTAAGAGGAACGAGAAGCGCCTTCCATCTGTACTGAGTGAAGAGGAAGTTGCACGGCTGCTTGAGCTTGAAGTCAATGATTTCATGGATCTCAGGGACCATATCCTGTTTCTTTTCATTTACTCAACAGGTGCAAGGATATCTGAAGCGCTCAGTGTTGATATCTCCATGATAGAGTGGAGCAAGCGCAGGATAAGGATTGTTGGAAAAGGCTCAAAGACAAGATTCCTTTTCCTAAATAAGGATGTAGCTGATGAGCTTAGGGACTATATTGAGAAAAGGGATATCTATCTTGGTCAGCAAGCACGGGGCAATGATGCGCTCTTCATTGGAAAGAACAGGGAGAGGCTTTCATTTTCCACGGCCCATCTCATATTTGAGAAGGCAGGGGAGAAGCTTAATCTCAATAAGGATTTTACGCCCCATACGCTCAGGCACAGCTTTGCAACGCATATGATGGATCATGGGGCGGACATAAGGCTCATACAGGAACTTTTAGGGCATGAGAGCATATCAACAACGCAGATATACACTCATGTGACATCACAAAAACTCAGGAAAGTCTATGATAAGACACATCCCCATGCTTAAATGAGGTTGCCTTTTGGATTTTTCCAAATTAAATTTATTTTTGTGATAATAGTGGAGGATGACAATGTTTAGAGGAACTACTATCCTTGCTGTTCGAAAGAACGGGCAGATTGCAATCTGTGGCGATGGACAGGTGACAGCAGGAAACACGATACTTAAGGGAAATACAAAGAAGGTAAAGAGGATATTCAACGGAAAGGTTGCAACAGGATTTGCTGGAGCAACGGCAGATGCATTCACTCTCTTTGAGATCTTTGAGGGAAAGCTCGGGGAATATGGCGGAGACCTGGTCAGAAGCGCTGTTGAGATGGCCAAGCTCTGGAGGACTGATAAGCAGCTGAGCAAGCTGGATGCGCTCATGATCGTAACGGACGGCAAGAACATGCTGATGCTCTCTGGTACAGGAGATGTAATTGAACCAGATGGAGATGTTCTTGCAATTGGCTCTGGTGGAGATTATGCCCGTGCTGCTGCCACTGCGTATCTTGACAGCGGTGTTGACCTCACTGCGGAAGAGATTGCAAGGAAATCCCTGACAATAGCAGGAAACATCTGCATATACACAAACAATAATCTGGTCTGTGAGGTTCTAAATGGATAATGCAAAGAAACTGGACGATATGATGCCGCGCGAAATAGTTGAGGCGCTGGATAAATACATTATTGGGCAGGATGAGGCAAAGAAGCTTGTAGCTGTTGCAATAAGGAACAGGGTGAGGAGAAAGAAGCTCAGCGATGAAATGAGGGCTGAAGTAACTCCCAAGAACATAATAATGATAGGCCCGACAGGTGTTGGTAAGACTGAGATTGCAAGAAGGATTGCAAAGCTTGCAAATGCTCCGTTTGTGAAGGTCGAAGCAACCAAGTATACGGAAGTTGGATATGTAGGCCGGGATGTTGAGTCAATGGTCCGCGATCTGATGGCTTCAGCTGTTGCCCTGGTTAAGGAAGAGAAATTCAAGGAAAACGAGAGCAAGGTTGAAGGGGAGGTTGAGGAGAGGCTTCTTGATCTCCTGATTCCTGCAATAGACAAGGAAAAGAAAGAGCAGGATGTGCAGGTACAGGACGTCAGGAACAGCATGAGGAATATGCTGCGCTCCGGTGCTCTTGATGATAAGGAAGTTGAAATGAGCGTTCCTGCAATGAAGATCAATGGCTTCAGTGTAATGGGTGCATCCTCTGACAATTCCGTAGAGCTTGGCAATATCTTTGAGGATATCAATTCGATGTTCCAGAACAGCGGAAGGGACAAGAGACGCAAGGTGACTGTCAAGAGAGCCAGGGAGATAATCAGGGAAGATCTCCTTAATAAGAGCGTTGACAATGACAAGGTAATGGATGAAGCAAAATCCAGATGTGAGGAGATGGGCATAATCTTCATTGATGAGATCGACAAGATTGCAAACAGGAACAATACCAGTGGCACCGATGTTTCCCGCGAGGGTGTCCAGAGGGATATCCTTCCAATTGTAGAGGGAACAAAAGTCACTACAAAGTGGGGTGTCATAGACACCACGAACATACTCTTCATTGCAGCCGGCGCATTCTCTGTCTCCAAGCCATCAGATCTCATTCCGGAACTTCAGGGAAGATTCCCTCTGCGCGTTGAGCTCAGGGATCTTAAAGCCGAAGATTTCTACAGGATACTTACAGAACCAAACAATGCAATCGTCAAGCAGTATAAGGCATTGCTTGAGACAGAAGGGGTGAACCTCATATTTACCGATGAGGCACTGCACAAGGTTGCTGAGATCGCTGAAAAGGCAAACAGCCAGTCGGACAATATAGGTGCAAGAAGGCTCCATACTGTAATGGAAAAGCTTCTTGAGGACCTTTCATTCAATGCAGAAGACAAGAAAGGGCAGAGTGTCGAGATCACGGCAGAGTATGTGGAGAACACTCTCAAGGATATTATTGAGAGCCAGGACCTTACGAGGTACATTCTCTAGAAAATGAAATATGTCACCATAACTGCTTCAAGCTATGAAGAAGCATTAAAGAAAGCAGAAAATGAGTATGGAAAGGATATAAGGATCCACTCACGCAGGGATTACAGCGTGGGTGGTGGCCTTTTCTCCAGGAAGAAGAACAGGTGTGACCTTACACTCTATCTTCCTTCTGGACTTAATGCAAAGTCAAAAGTTAATGATGATGAGTCAATCCTTGAGTTTGAGAAGGAGGCAAGGACTCCTGACCCTGACAAGCTTACAAAGAGTGAAATGCTTAATGCAGAATGCTACAGGGGAAGCCTTGAGAAAATCGGGAAAGCTGAAGAGATACTGAAAAGGAATGACATTTCGGAGCCTTTGTATTCTGCAATCCTGAAGGATTTTCCCATTGATCAGAAGACAGAGCTTGAGATAGCTAAGAGGATTATGGATCTCTCTGCCATAGAAAAGGGAGTGGATAACAAGTACCAGGTGCTGCTTGGCCCTACCGGATCTGGAAAGACTACTACATGCGCAAAGCTTGCACTGAACTATAAAAAGAGCGGAAGGAGCGTTTTCATAATTTCGCTTGACAGCTACAGGGTAGGCTCATTCTACCAGATTGAAAAGCTTACGGAGTCACTGGATATTCCGCTGAGGACTGTCAATAATGAAATCAGCTTCATCAAGGCCCTCAGGGAGGCTGATGATTACAGCATAGTGCTTATAGACACCATGGGGCTGAGCATAAGCGATGATGAGCTGAACCTCCGCCTCAAGAGTATGCTTTCTGATCTTAACAGGGCAAACTCAGAGTTCATATTCGTCTCATCTGCAACTACAAAACTCAGTGACCTGGATGCGCTATATGATGTCTACTCATCGTATATGAAGCTTGACAGCCAGGTGATAAGCAAGGTTGATGAATCATCCACGATAGGGACTGCACTTTCTTTCTCTTACAAGCATGAGCTTCCAATTTCCTTCATTACTGATGGACAGAGGGTCCCTGAAGATATAAAAGCCGCAGAGAGCATGGTGCTTCTCTCTTACATGAACTCACTGGATCTTGATCTAAGGAGATTCCAGAGCCAGGTGCTAGAGCCTGACGAGGCTAGATAGCTCAGCTGCAGCGCTTTCTGCAATCTCTTTGCTCGAAGATGATGCAAGGTATGCAAAGCCAAAGCGGTATATTGCCACCATATGCCTTTCTCCTTCCGTTATGCTGTAGTTTTCAAGGTCTGGCACATTATGGCTTCTTTCAGATTTCAGAATGGTATACGGCCTCTGGTTCAGCGCAATTTCAATTGCATTGAAGTCTATGCTTCCACTATCATCTGCACTCTGGCTGAGGGCATAGATTTCACCTGTTGCATAATCCAGGACAGCAAGCATCAGGTATTCATCACTTCCTGGGGAAATGTAGCTGTCCACAAGATGGTCCGTAACATATTCAATCCTCTCAGATAATGAGAGGGTAAGGTCATTGCCTTCTGAAACAGCTTTGTCTAGGGAAAGGGGAGGAGTAAGCATGTTATCATATTCCTGCTCTGCCATGCCTATGATGAGCATGCCATGCTCTCCCTGGGGATAGATCCTTTCCCTCCTTTCCTTGAGCCTGACGACATGGTCCATGTTCTCCCTCTTCAGCATCGATGTAAAGCCTTCTGCTTCTTCCATCATTATGTTTGATTCAAGCTCGAGGTTCTCACTGCTCCTGATCATGTTTTCCAGGATGACGGTGTTTATGTCAATGTAGGGCGAGATGAGGGATGTAAGCCTGCTTTTTTCGCTTACCCTTTCTGCGTCTATCTCAATTATGTAGCTTGTCCTGTCCATTGCCAGGATATTCTTGCTTCTGTCATATATTGTTCCGCGGAAATAGCGGGTACTGATTTCGGGATCCCTGTAATATGCGCTGAAAATGCCTTCTTTCATGTAAAGGCTCAGCATGCGCGCGCATAAGAGAGCAAACAGCAGCAGGAGAAAGATTAATGATAGATTTCCAATCACTTCCCTTTTATCTCTATTTGGCATATTGCTAATATAGCACATTAACCATGACATGATGTACCCTTAGAGGCATTTCAGCATCAAGATTCGCATGATTGAGGCAGGGAAAAGGGAGGGCAGTCAAAGAGAATGGAAAAAACAGCTTAAAAGGTTTTAAATCTCTTTCTTAATTGCTATACTCATTCTTGCTACCGAGGAAGATGCTATGAGCCGCAATGACTATGATGATATGGGACCTTCTTACAGGAAAAGGGGAAGGGGAAACAGCAAGACATTCATAACAGCATTCATGGGAGTGCTGGTAATTCTGATTATTATCATGATATGTGCAGTTTTTTCTCCTTCTGATGAGTCTCCTTCAGCTGCGGATGTTCCTTCCGTGGAAATAGGTAATGCAGGAGATGCCGATCCCAAGCTTCCAGAAGAGCAAGACACTTCTTCATCTGAAATTGCAGATTCCTCTTCTGATCTTTCCATTGATGATGGCATCCATTTTATCCGTCCATCTGATGGGAGTGTGATTTTCAGTTTCAATGAGCTTTATGATGGTACGGCTTTGGACGGAACAGTATTTTCTTCAGAGCCTGGAAGTGCAGTTATTGCCTCACAGGACGGAACAGTTAGTGAAGTTGGAGTCGACAGCGAACTTGGAAAATATGTCATAATAAGCCATGAAAACGGATTCAGGACATATTACTATTCCCTTGAAATGGTGAATGTGAAGGCTGAAGATGCTGTCAGTGCAGGTGATGTCATAGCAACAGTTGGAACATCAAGCAGGCATTTTGGAGAGCCAGCCCTCTATTTCAAGATAGAAAAGGGTAATGAAATGCTTGATCCCATGCTTTTTTTCTGAGGATTGAAAAAGCTCACGGAAATTTCCCGTGAGCTTATTATTACCAGTTCTTGCCACAGCAGTTCTTGTATTTCTTTCCGCTTCCGCATGTTCCCTTTTATGCTGTTTTTTATCAATTTTTATTAATTCTTTTTGTTACTTTTTATGAAAATAATTTTTTTTAGATAAAGTAATTACTTTTACTTATTCATTCTTTTTGATTTTTCTAGATATTTTTCCAATATTTTTTCGGCGTGGGCAAAATGTGGGCAATCTTATCATCTCCTTTTCGTGTTTTTCACCTCGCTTTTCGATACCCATTCGCAGTTGTCTGGGGAGTAATCATCCTCCTTGCTCTTACGGCTCAGGTATTTCTCGTCGTCATATCCGGATTCCATTGCCCAGTCCCTGAACGCAGAGTAGCTTATGGCCCATTCCTGGCAGACCGTTATGCCCTTTCCTGTATAAGTTTTCGATGATTTGCACCTGTTGATCATGCTGATCCATATACCGTGTAGCCTTCCATTATATTGCGGTATCTGAAGTGCAGCATTATCTTCAAATATCTTTACGCTTTCGTCCTTCATCTTTTCTGTATTTGTCACGTATGTGTTCATCGTTATTGATATGTCGGAATGGCCCAGTCTTTCCTGGACGTCCTTCAAAGGAGCTTTGTTTTCTATAAGAAGAGTCGCATGGGTGTGTCGCATATCATGGAACTTGAAATCTATCCCTAGTTCCTTATTGATGACTTTCGATGGATATTTCATACTGTCCGTTCCATGGAATTCTCCATTCTCCTTTACCAGAACAGGGTAGATGCGTAGGGCATCATAGGGAGGAAGATCTTCTCCTGATAGGGTAATGAGTTTAAAAACCCTGCGTCCTGATTGTGTTCTCTGTTCTGTTACATAATGTCTTTTGTAATACTCTCCATACTCAAGACTGTTCTCTTCCTGCTGCCGCTTGTATTTCCTGAGGCCTTCCATAAGGGTAGAGCCAATAAAGATGGTTCTGAAACTTGTCTTTGTCTTGCAGGCTCCATAATACCAGGAAGTATGGGCTTGTCCTCTGATTCCCCTGTGTATCCCCCCTTTCTGACTGTCCGTTGACAGTTTCTTTATAATCTTGTTTATTGTCAGAGTTCCTTTGTTTAAATCTATACAATCCCAGGTCAGTCCATAGGCTTCAGAAACCCGCAATCCAGCATAGTAAGCGAGTAGGAGCCCATAGTATTGATAAGGGGATGTTATGAACCTTTCCAGAATCATGCGCAATTCCCATTCTGAGTGAACATGTAATCGTCCGTTTTCCTCTATCATAGGCAGTTCAACATCTTCTGCAGGAGAATACTGTATTATATGCATTTTCTTCTTGAAAAATTTAAATCCTCCTTTAAGTACTTTCAGGATATTACCCATGAAAGCTTTACTATAATGCGATTCCTTATATATGTGATTTATCATCTCCTGGAGAATCATGGTGTCTACAGAACGAACATTATATTTTCCTATCCAGGGCAGGATATGGAGCCGTACTATATTTGAGTATCCTGCCAATGTGGAGTCTGCAAGGTTGATGGTAACATAGTTGTTTAGCCAGTAGTCAAACGCATCGGATACGGAGATGTTCATATCCTTCAGAATTCTTCCTGATGTATTGTACTCGTTGAGAGCGAGAACTCCAGCCTGCATGGCCTCCTTCTTAGTCTTGAATCCTGATTTCGAATACTGCTTTCTTTTCCCGTCTATGGATATTCCCTCAAAACGGTATTCCCATTTACTTCCTCTTTTTCTTGCTGTAACTTCCGCCATTGTTAAAACCTCCTTGCTGCCACGTAGAGGAGGCTGTTGCAACGGCTTATTCTTTTTGATGCTTTCTTGCTTTCCTTGACATGCTCCATACGTCGTAATGGAACTTCAGAGCATGAAAGAAATCTAGCAGAAAAATAAGAATACCAATTCCTGCATGAATCACAATCATAACTAGGGCCACTTTGATTAGTGTTTTCATACGGAAAGTTTAACATATCGCCTCCTTTTCTCCGAGGCGACCATGTGCTAGAATGACATAGATGCCTCTTTAGGTATTTTGTAGAGTTGCATGATCTGTGGTAGGTGAGATGCAACTCTTTTTTTGTCCATTACTGTCCATTATCGTTCATTACAGTTCA
>CASFJV010000044.1 GCA_949295125.1 uncultured Spirochaetales bacterium | reverse complement strand
TACATCTCCACCGACTGCGATTGTATCTGTTGATTCAAAGTTTGCCATGTTGAAGTAAACATCAAATGCAAGATTCTCAACTGGGTTAACGTTAACCTGGGTCTTCATTCCACACTGTGTTGTTTTTCCGTTGAACATTCTGAATTCAAAGAATGCATTAACAAGATCTACTCCGCCATATACTGCTGCGTTAAGTACATTGTATGTATCACCAGCAAGAACTGCACTACCAGCAACATTGCCCATTCCAATTGCGTCGAATACTGTTACGCCAAGATCAAAATCAAGGTTAGCAATAGTTCCGATATTTGCATTAGCAGCAACGTTTACAACGTGATCTGCGGATACCTTAACATCCTTGTCAACATCATACATTAAACCATTGTATGCATAAGCAAGAGATGCGCTTACTCCATCGACTGGTGTTGTCATTGCACTTACTACTACAGATGCTTTTCCGGTATTCTTTGCCTCTACACCATCCGTAATTGTATTAGCGGCTGGATCAAAAGCAACTTTTGTTTCAATCATCTTGCCATAGCCAAGTGCAAGCTCTGCAGAATAGGTACCATTGTTCTTTGCCTTGAAGAGCTCATCGCCAGATACGTCGTTGTATGCTGAGAGAGCTGTCATAGCACTGTTAGCACCAATGCTAAGTCCAATATTGAAATCCCCAAGATCTCCACCATTTGCCTTGATAAGGTTATCGATATCAAGAGAAAGGTTTGCTTTGATCTTATCATCGGAATCAAGAGCAGCCATATCCTTTAACTTGATTGTCCAGATTCCATTATCATCAGCAATCTTAACATTAAGTCTTGCTTCTACATTCTGCTTCCAGCCTACTGCTTCATAAGCATCATCCTCACTAAATGTGAATTTGTAGCCGCCTTTGAATGTTCCATCGAATGTGATTGCGAACACAGTTGCACTTGCGAGAATTGCAACTGCAAGAATTGTAAGTATCTTTTTCATACTTCCTCAGTAGATAAATATCGGGCAGAGGCATCTGTAGAGGGGAATTTCAGGGTAGGGTGAAGTGAAAGGTGCAGATTTTACCTGCTTCATGCTTTAGTTTTCCTATTCCTTGATACTCTCTAACAATGTTTAAAAACAAAGGTATAATTAAGGATCCTTAAAGTTTGTTTAAATTTAATAAAAACAGTAAATTATTTAATCATAGTTTAAGTTTGTGCTCACAAATTCAACAAAATTATCCTTATTGACTGCATCAACCGCATTGTAAGGCAGAAGATTCCTGTAAGGGAGGCATGCCTCCAGGCAGCACGCGGAAGGTTGAGGCCGATCCTGATGACGACGCTTACCACGATTCTTGGACTTATCCCTCTTGCCTTCTTCCCTGGAGAGGGGGCTGAGATGATACAGCCTATCGCACTTACATTCGTTGGAGGAATCACAACAGGAGCCTTCCTTACCCTCCTTCTTTCCCCTGTTCTTTATTCAATACTCAATACAAGGAGGGAAAAGAAGTATGATGATCCTCAAAGCCTTAATAACCAGCTCATTGAGTATGATTCGCGCCGGCTTAAGGATCTTGATTCCGTGCTTTAACGCCTAAGTGCGTTTTCAATATTCTGGCCGCATCCAAAATTATCCTGAAACTAACAACTTTTCACTGTTTTCTGCTGGATGCGGCCTATTTTCTTAAATCATGTTCTTCACCGATTCCATAAAAACCGTTTAAGTATTGTTAAAGATTTGCAAATACACTGAAAATTCATTTTTTTGTCACTCAAAAGACAGTATCTGCCACTTACAAAAAAAGCCGAAATATATTCATAATCAGAGTGTTAATTATTATATTGACAAGTGAAAAGTTGAAATAAAAAAAAGACATTGTTAGTTTTTAGGAGATGAATATGAGGAAAATCCTTATTATGCTGTCTCTCCTTGTTTCATTAGGCCTGCCTCTCTTTGCTGAAGGGAGGGTAATCAGCCTTGAAGACGCTATTTCTAGCGCTATGGAGAACAATACTGATATGGAAGTTGCGCGCCTTAAGCTTCAGCAGAGCCTGAGGAATGCAAGTGATGCTTCAAGCTATATCCCGGATCTTTCCCTGACAGGGACTGCAAATATTGGGGCAAGCATCATAAACCAGAGCTGGAATGCCACAGGAGACTTTAATGTCGGAGTTACGATGAACCTTGGAACAAGCCTGATCGGAAGTGCGGCAGTAAACAGCGCAACACGTACCCTTGCCCAGCTTTCTTATGCATCAAGTGTCACAGATGTAGAGAAGGGTGTGACGTCAACATACCTCTCATTGGCTTCCTCCAAAAGGAGCATGGAGAGTGCTGCGATGGATTTGGAGAGCGCAAAGAGGACTTACGAAAGCATGAAAGAAAGCTATGATGCGGGACTGAGTTCAGCCCTTGAGCTTAACAATGCAGAGCTTGCCCTCTCAAATTACGAATATGCCTACAACACTTTGAAAGACAGCTATGAGCTTGCAAAGGAGTCATTCAGGATCCTTACAGGAATAGAGGGGGAGTTTGAAGTGGAGGATGTAAAGAGTGTCACATTCCTTGATCTTCCTTCCTCTGATGAGCTTTATGCGAAGTATGCAAATAGCACAACCAGCATCCGCACTCTTAATGCCACTGTTGCCCTGAGAGAGGCTAGCCTGACAAGCACAAGGCTCAATACAGTCATCCCAAGCGTAAACCTGAGGCTAAATTATGATATCGGAGGGAATGCCTACCATAACTATAGTAATGAAAATGGCTTCAGAGATACTGCAAGCGCAACACTCACATTTACAGTCCCAATCAGCTCATATATTCCTGGAAGCAGCGCAAATAACAGCCTCAGGAGTGCTGAGGATGATGTTGCAATAAGCAAGGTCAACCTGAAGGCAGGAAAGGATGCTCTTAAAAACAGCATCGAGAGCATGGTAAGGACGCTGGGCCAGACTGAGGTCAATATAGGGATTCTAGAGCGCAGCGTAGAGATTGCAGAGCGCAGCTATGAGCTTTCAAAGGAAAGCTATGGTGCAGGACTTATAACTGCATCCGCACTGCAGGATGCCCAGGATGAGCTTAGCGCAGCAAGGCTGAAACTTATAGATGCGGAGTCTGACTATATCGAGGGCTCATATAACCTTGCTTACTTACTGAATACTGATTACGAGAGCCTTGTCTCTCTTTATGCTGAAATTGGAGAATAACGATGGAAAAGAAGAAAACAGGCAGTTTCGATAAAATCATAACTGTAATACTTGTATTGATCATTGCCGTAATGGCAGGAGTATCTATTTATGGAATGCTGACCCCAGATGAGGGAACGCAGCGTCTTCAGCAGACAGAGGGCGAGACCGTCACAGTCAACGTTTCTGCATCCCCTGCTGCCATCAAGCAGTTCATTGCCACAACAAGATTCCAGGGGGAGGTGAGGGCCGATGAGGCAAACATCAGCGTTCTTCCTGAGACAATGGGAACGCTCAGCAGCATCCAGGTCAAGAGGGGAGATAAGGTTAATGCCGGAGATGTAGTTGCCTATGTTGATCCTTCAAGGCCGGGTGCAGAGTATTCATTGAGCCCGGTAACCTCAAAGGCAAGCGGAGAAGTCATCTCAATTGATTCCACTGTTGGTTCAGCAGTCACTGCATCATCTTCCATTGTGACAGTAATGCCGGAAAAGACCCTTTATGTTACAACACTTATCCCGGAGCGCTATATCTCAACACTAGAAGAGGGGCTTGGAGGAAGCGTAAGTTCTGTTGCATTCCCAGGCTCATCATATCCTGTAGAGATTTCATACCTCTCTCCGATTGTAAACAGCACGAACAGGACAGTCAGTGCTGATCTTGCTTTCACAGGGGATACCGGAAGGCTTATGGAAGGAATGTATGTGTCCATCGACCTCGTAACTGAGAGGATTGACGATGCACTTGTAATTCCTTCAAGCGCAATCACATCATTCGGTGGAAATCCTGTTGTCTACAGGGTTGTTGATGGCGTTGCAGTAAGGACTGAAGTGGAGACAGGAAGCAGCAATACGACAGAGACTGTCATACTTTCAGGCCTCAGTGAAGGGGATACGGTAATTACTGCAGGATCCGTAACTGACGGAACAGCCGTGCAGGTTGTTTAAGGAGGCGTAAATGACAATATCGGAATTATCGGTCAGGCGACCGGTACTCATGACGATGATCTACCTTCTTATCGCGGTAGTTGCCATTGTCTTCCTTCCTCGCCTTGACATCGCACTTTATCCATCGGTTGAACTGCCTGTCGTATCTGTTATCGTTGACTGCAACGATGCAGGCCCGGAAGAGGTTGAACTGCAGGTTGCTGAAATCCTTGAGGATGCCGTTGGAAACATTGAAAACCTTGATACGATGACAAGCATAAGCCGGGAAGGCTCATGTTTCATCGTTCTCCAGTTCAACTATGGAACTGATCTTGATACAGCTCAGGATGATGTGCAGAACGCAGTCTCCAGGTATTCCAGAGCACTTCCGGACTGGGCAGAAAGTCCTACGGTCATGACTTTCGATGCATCCGGAACATCTTCAATCCTCCGCCTCATGCTCAGGGGAAACATGACTGTTGATGAGCTTCAGAGCGTAGCTGAGGACACTGTTGCACCTTTGATTGAAAGAATTGAGGGCGTAAGCCAGGTAGATGCATACGGTGGAAGCCAGATTGAGTATGATATCCTTGCAAACACGAACCGCATGAACGCATACAACATCACACTGAGCCAGATAATGGCTGCAGTTGCCGCAAGGAACATCCAGAGCACATCAGGAGAGATCACGCAGAATGGTATCGACTACCAGATCACAATCGATGGAAGATACCAGAGCATTGAGGATATAGAGAATACCCTCATAACAACAATTGGCGGCTATCCAGTCCTTGTAAGGGATGTTGCAGATGTTGTGGAGGCTACTGAAGCTGGCGGAAGGGAAAGCTATTACAATGGTGAGCAGGTTGTAACAATGTCTGTCTCAAATGACTCGGACAGCAATGAGACAACAGTTGCCGCTGCTGTCATAGAAGCTCTTCCAAGCATCCAGGCAGAACTTCCTGAAGGGGTAACGATTGCCGTACAGAGGGACAGCACTGAAGTAATCTCGCAGACAATGAATGAGGTATTCAATTCCCTTATCCAGGGTGTCCTTCTCGCTGCCCTGATCATCTTCATATTCCTCCGCGGAATCAAGACGACCATCATCATTTCGCTTTCAATGCCTATCTGCGTACTCATCACGCTCATGATCATGAGTATTACAGGAATGAGCGTCAACGCAATGAGCATGTCTGGCCTCATTCTCGGAATCGGAATGATAGTAGATGCTTCAATCATCATTCTTGAGAACACCTACTCATTCAGGCAGCAGGGAGAAAAGAGTGCTATAGCAGCAATCCTGGGATCACAGAACATGTTCCTTGCAATCGTTGCATCCACACTCACAACACTTTGCGTATTCGTGCCTTTCATCATCTATAAGTATGACCTTGGCATGATGGGAATAATGTTCCAGGATCTTGTTATCACAGTATGTATCTCACTTGCATGTTCCCTCTTTGTAGCTGTAACGCTCGTTCCAGCCCTCTCTGGAAGCATCCTGAGAATCTCAACAAGGACACAGAAACCTCTCAAGAACAGGGTGCTCAGGAAGATAGACGATGCAATGGCAAATGGAGAGGAGAAGATGAGAAATGGGTATGCCAGGGTTCTTGGCTATTTCCTTGACCACCGCCTGCTTCTCGTTGTCTTCCTTGTAGTCCTTCTCGTATTCAGCTTCCAGCAGTTCTCAGGAATCGGAATATCTCTTGCTCCTAGCATGAGCACGGATGATGAGGTATCCCTTGACCTTACTCTTGAGCCTGGAACGACGCAGGATGTGACAAGGGAATACGTATTTGACATGCAGGACAGGATCCTTGAAACACTTCCAGAAGAGGCATATGAGTCCATCACGCTCTCTGTCGGCTCTTCAAATACAGGATCCATAACACTTGGACTTCCTGACATCACAGAGCAGATATACTCTGCACAGGATATCCAGAACATGATAAGGCCTCTTACAACAGAACGCCCTGAGGCACAGTGGCTGCTCTCAAGCGGAAGGGGATTCTCAACTCCTATCTCAATCTCGATCCACAGTGAGGACCAGGATGCCGCCCTTCAGGTTTCAAATGACATTGTGAACATCCTGACAGAGTACGTTCCTGAAGTAGTTGATATCGACACAGACCTGACTGACGGCTCTCCGAAGGTTGAGGTGACTGTTGATTATGATCTGGCAAGGGAAATGGGTGTATCTGTATCTGACCTTTCAAGCACTCTCAGTGCAGCTCTCACAGGCCTGACAGCTACCCAGATCTCCACATTCAGCACTGATTCCTCATACGATGTCGTGGTCAAGCTTGATGAATCTGACATAAGCCAGATAAACAACCTCTCTACAATCACCGTACCTTCTGCCAACGGGAATGTCCGCCTTGAGACATTCACTACATTCACGGAAGGCACAAGTCCGCGATCCATCATGAGGGAGGATAAGGTAAGGGTTAACCATGTTACTGGAAACCTTGCTGAAGGCTATTCATCAAGTGAGGGTCAGGCCCTTGTGAATGCAGCTCTTAATGAGCATCTGGTCCTTCCTGAAGGTGTGACAATTGAGCAGAGCGGTGAGATGAGTGACTTTGCTGAATATGTGCCGACCCTCATCATGATCGTCCTTCTTGCTCTCTTCCTCGTTTATGCAGTCATGGCAGCACAGTTTGAGTCACTTATTGACCCACTTATCATATTTGCAACCATCCCGCTGCTTCTGATCGGAGTAATCTGGATCCATATCTTCTATGGGGCAGACTTCACGCTCTTCTCAATCGTTGGAATCGTTGCACTTATCGGTGTTGTCGTTAATAACGGTATTGTTCTCATCGACTGCATCAACCGCCTTGTAAAGCAGAAGGTTCCTGTAAGGGAAGCATGCCTTCAGGCAGCACGTGGAAGGCTCCGCCCGATCCTGATGACGACACTTACGACAATCCTTGGGCTTATCCCGATGGCATTCTTCCCAGGCGAAGGATCTGAGATGATGCAGCCTATTGCCCTGACGTTCGTAGGCGGAATCACGACAGGTGCATTCCTGACTCTCCTTCTTTCTCCGGTTCTCTACTCAATACTCAACACAAGAAGGGAAAAGAGGTATGATGATCCAGAAAGCCTCAATAACCAGCTTCTTGAGTATGACATGAGAAAGCTGAAGCATATTGATAACTATCTATGATAGGAAAATAGAGGAATCACATAAATCAACTTTTCATTGACATTGTCCTCTTCCTCCCTTGCCTGATGGCAGGGGAGGTTTTTCATATCATCAGAGGCATAATCAGCTGCTTCCCTTACATTTCCAATGCTTATATATATGCCTGACTATGGAATCTTCTTTTCTTTGCTGCAAAAAAGTGCATATGCCATAAAAAGGCTATGCACTATTGAAGGGGGAGGGTAAGGCAATCTTCACATAATCTATTGCCTTATAGCTATTTAGTTCAGTCTTACTAACTATTTCAACATATTTATTGCATCCAGGAGTTTTTCCAGGTTTTCCTCCGTTGTTGCCCAGGATGTGCAGAAGCGCTCTATATTCAACCCGTCCTCTTTTCCCCAGTGCTCGAACATGAAATCCTTCCTTAGCTCTGATGCCTGGCTGTCACTGAGCATTGCAAACTGCTGGTTTGTCATTGATGAGCCAAACATCCTGATGCCTTTTTCCTCAAAAGCCTTTCTTATCCTAAGCGCTTTCCTTACAGCTTCTTTTGTGATCTCAAAATACCTTCCATCCTTAAAAAGGCATTCAAACTGTATGCCAAGCATCCTTCCTTTTGCAAGGAGTGCTCCATTCTGCTTTATCATATAGCGGAAATCCGGCTTGAGACTGTCATTTACAATTACCAGTGCCTCTCCAAAGAGGGCTCCGCATTTTGTTCCCCCGATATAGAACATGTCGCAGAGCTCTGGAAGATCTTCAAAAGAGATATCACAGAGGGGGCTTGCAAGTGCATAGCCAAGCCTTGCTCCGTCAATATAGAGATATAGGCCGAGATCATTCGTAACGCGCCTCAGGTCTTCCAGCTCTTTCCTTGAATAGATTGTCCCGCTTTCACTCGGGTATGAGATGTAGACCATTTTGGGCTGTACAGTGTGCTCAAAGCTTTCGTTTTTATAGTGTGCTTCAACATAGCCTCTCACTTCTTCTGCGCTTATCTTTCCGTCATCTCCTTTAAGGGTGAGCACCTTGTGCCCGGTACTCTCTATTGCTCCTGTCTCATGTCCCGCTATGTGACCGGTCTCAGCTGCAAGCACTCCCTGATGGGGCCTGAGTGCAGAAGAGATTGCAATCCTGTTTGTCTCTGTTCCGCCAACAAGAAGATGCACATCCACACATCTGTTCTTCAGGTATTCCTTGATGAGCTCTTTTGCCCTTTTGGAATGCTCATCAAGCCCATATCCTACGCTCTGTTCAAGATTTGTCCTTGCCAGGCATTCAATGATTGAGGGGTCGGCACCCTCAAGGTAGTCAGATTGAAAGTAAATCATGAATTTAACATACAACAAAGACTTTCCTTATGCCTAGGGGATGTCTAGCTTGGCTATAATTGTTTAATGCAGATTTCATTAAGGAGGAAAACCTATGGCTCATAGGACAGAGTTTTACCTTTATAAGAGGAAGAAGAAAAACGGATCTTACTGGTATGTGTGCTATCTGGATAAGGAGAGCGGGAAACAGATGAATGCAAAAAGCATTGATGTTCTGAAGGAACGCCTTGGCATAGGGGAGTTCAGAGCCGTTACAAGAAGGGATGAAGCTGTGATAATAGCAAAGAAGGCTCTTGATAGCGGCCTTATTTTCTCTTCTGAGGCAGACCGTCCTTTCATCGATTACTGCATTGATTTCTGGGATTATGAGAACAGCCCTTACATAAGGGCAAGGAATGCAGCAAAGGCTGATTCCATAGGAAAGGAGTATGCGCACAACATGCGCTTTTTCCTTAGAAAGCACGTAGAGCCGCATATTGCGCCGAAACTGAAGCTGATAAACGTGCAGACAAGGCACCTTGACAATGTGATTTCCGAGATAAAGGAAGAATCAGGATTGGCATCCGGGACAATGCAGCTTATATCCCTTTCATTCACACTTCCCCTGAAGGAGGCATACAGGCGTGGGATAATAAAGGAAAATCCTGCCTTGAAGATGCTCAAGATTACGCGTGTGGAAAAGGAAAGGGGATGTTTCAGCTATGATGAATGCATAAGCATATTAAGCTACCTGAAAGCTCATGAGAAAGAGATCTATCCATCCTATTACCTTGCAATAGTGCTAGCAATGCTTACAGGAATGCGGAGTGGGGAAGTGAGGGCACTTAATATCAGGGATATAGAAAAAAGCAGCTACAATAAGCTCTGGAAAATAAACATTGCACATTCAATAAGCCCATATTCCGGACTCAAGGGAACAAAGGGCAAGTACCAGCGCTCTGCCCTGATTCCGGAAGAACTCAAGGATGCACTTTTCCTGAATGCTGACAGCTCAGGGCTTGCCCTCCCTTCCAGAGGGGGAGGCTACATCTCATCCCCGACTTTAAGGAGCATTTTCTATTCCCTTCTCGATGAGCTTGGAATCACAGAGGATGTAAGGAAGGAAAGGAATCTCACCTTCCATTCACTCAGGCATTCTTTTTCCACTATTGGAAGGGACAAGAATATTGCGCAGGAGGACAGAATGGCCGTTCTTGGGCACAGGAGCAAGGAAGTGAATGACAGGTACACCCATATCTCTGATGAAACACTCTTAAGGGTATTCAGTATTACTGACGATCTTTTTTCAAGACTGTGGAGTGCAGAAAAAAGTGCAGATTCTTAAGATTTTCACTTGATTATCAGCTCTAATGGCGATATCAGGAGCAGTCTGGAAAAAGGATTGTCCCTTTATGCATGGAAGTGCCTTTTCCCGGATTAAGCCTGCTTGATGCCTGGGCATCTGAAACTTTTCTCATGGCTTTCTGCTTTTCTCCAATCCTCTCCAGGCACCTCTGGAAAAGTTCTGGCACAGTAACTATTATCTGCCTGAATTTTAATATTGAGAATATACATCCATATTTGGAATTAAATATTTCTAGTATAGTGACAAGAGCAGGGAAATGCTTAAACATCAGGCTAAGAAAAAACTCCAGAACATTTGAGTGCTCTGGAGTCATGATGGCAATTTGAATTTCCTAGTATTTTCTCTGGTCAGAGAATACAAGGCATGCTGAGAGCCTGTCCAGGAACAGGTGCGTATCCAGTGATCTCCTGACAGAAGCTGCAGGGCTAAGCGGGGTAATGTCGTCGAAAATGCACATTGCAACGGCCTTCGCTTTCCTCTGATCCGGACATGAAATGATGATGTGCTTGCTTCCAAGGATCTCATAGATGCTCATCGTTATTGCATCCTTTGGAACTTCCTGGATGTTCCTGAACCAGCCTTCATTTGCCTGCTGCCTTCTCGACCTGTCCTCGAGCTCAACTTTTATATAGGCATCCTTTGTATCGAAATCTGCAGGAGGATCATTGAATGCAAGATGTCCGTTTTCACCGATACAGATGAAAGCTACATCAAGAGGATGGCTCTTCATCGTCTTATTCAGTTCCTTCAGCGTCTGATCAACCTTATCTGGATCTGAAGAGATTGCATGGAATGATCCGACACCGTTTATGAGGTTCAAAAAGTATTCATAAAGGAAAGTGGAAGAAGATGCCCTGTGTCCCTTTTCGAGTCCAAGGAACTCATCCAGGAGGAATACGTTGACTTTCATCCAGTCAATTCCGCTCTCCATTGCAAGGCTCCTGAGTGTTGCAATCTGGCTCTTTCCCGTCACGAATGCGCAGTTGCATTCGCCCCTTTCCTCTATAGCTTCCCTTATATAGCGGGCTCCAGTCTCAGCTGCCTTTGCCCCGAGGCTGTTTTTGTCATCGCAGATTGTAATTAGCATTGTTTTCTCCTCGATACGTGCTATCATAATATAATAAAGGAAAAAAGTATTTACAAATGGTGAAAACTAAACTAATATATTAGTATATTAGATAAAAAGGAGATCAGTTATGCAGATGACACTACGTTGGTTTGGCGACAAGTTCGATTCCGTCAAACTATGGCAGATCCGCCAGATACCAGGAGTAACTGGTGTTATTACGACACTTTATGACATCCCGGCAGGGGAAGTATGGCCTGTTGAGAGGATCAAGGCACTGCAGAAGGAAGTAGAGGAAGCAGGACTTGAGATTGCGGGAATTGAGAGCGTGAATATCCACGATTCAATCAAGATTGGAAACAAGGACCGCGATAAGTACATTGAGAACTATATCACCACGCTTGATAACCTCGGCTCATGCGGCATCAAGCTCGTATGCTACAACTTCATGCCTGTTTTTGACTGGACAAGAACGGACCTGGCTAAAGTGAGGCCGGATGGAGCCACCGTACTGGCATATGACCAGAAGGTAGTGGACACGATTGACCCCCAGACATTTTTTGACAAGACAAATGACAATTCAAACGGGTTTGTGATGCCAGGATGGGAGCCGGAGAGGCTGAGCAAGGTAAAGGAGCTCTTTGAAGCCTATAAGGATGTTGATGAGGATACGCTTTTCAATAACCTTGTGTATTTCCTCAAGGCAATCCAGGGGGTATGCGAGAAGTGGGGAATAAAGATGGCAATACACCCGGATGATCCTGCATGGCCTGTATTCGGACTGCCAAGGATCATTACAAGCAAGGAAAAGATCCTCAAGGTCATGAAAGCAGTCGATGCTCCGTTCAACGGACTGACATTCTGTGCTGGATCTTTCGGATCAAATCCTAAAAATGATCTTCCCGGCATAATAAGGGCACTTCCTGGAAGGGTGCATTTTGCACATGTAAGGAATCTCCATCACTTTGCCCCTGGCGTGTTTGAGGAGGCAGCACACCTCTCAAGCGACGGAACATTCGATCTTTATGAGATCGTGAGGGCTCTCTATGAGACAGGATTTGACGGACCTATCCGCCCGGATCATGGAAGGGCTATCTGGGGTGAAGTCTCAATGCCTGGATATGGCTTATATGACAGGGCACTGGGAGCTGAGTACATTCTTGGACTCTGGGAAGCAATTGAGAAGAGTGAGAAGAGACTTTGCAAGTAAGAAGAACAGCAAGTGAGGATGTCTATGATTCCATAAAGGAGGGCATCCTCACCCTATCACTGAAACCAGGGCAGGAAATAAAGATCAATGAGATAGCTGAAGAGATGGGGGTATCCAGGTCACCTGTAAGGGATGCTCTCATAAGGCTTTCTTCTGAGGCTCTTGTGGAGCTTCTGCCTCAGCGCGGATGCTGGGTGAGTCTCATAGATCTTGAAAGGGTTGCAGAAGAGCGCTTTTTAAGGCATTCGCTGGAAAAGAGCGCACTGAACTACTTCATTGACTATGAGAAGGATTCAGATATCACAAAACTTGAATATTATGTCTCCCTTCAGAAGGAAGCACTCACCGCAAAGGATTACGTAGCATTCTTTTCCTACGATGATGCAATGCACTCCTCGATCTTTGAGACTGCTAAGAAGGCCAGGATATGGTCAATAATCACAAAGGAAACCGGGCACTACAGGAGGATGAGGCTTCTCTCATTCGACCAGCCTGGGGTGCTGGAGCTGAATGTCAGGCAGCATATGGAACTTATAGAGGCCCTGAAAAACAGGGATCTTGTACTGGCTCTCCAGATAGAAGGGGAACACACTGGCAAGATTACGTTTGAAAAGGGCGAGATAATGAAGGCACATCCTTCATATTTTAAGAAGGCAAGCAATGAAATTAAACAATAAGGAAATCGGGAATAAGAAGATTTGGGAAGAAAAAGGGTATAAGACACTCTCTTATGACAGGGCAAAGATGATTGAGAATACGAAGAAGAATCCTACATGGGTTCACTTTGGAGCTGGAAATATTTTCCGCATTTTCCCTGCAAAGCTCTGCCAGAGGCTGCTTGAGAGCGGAGAGAGGGATACAGGAATAGTGGTTGGAGAGGGCTTTGACTATGAGATAATCTCAAAAGCATATGCTCCATTTGACAACCTTACCCTGATGGTGACGCTGAAAGCCAATGGAACAATAGATAAGGAAGTTATCGGATCAGTTGCTGAGGCTTATCCATTTGATTACCAGTTTGAAAAGGAATGGGACCGCTTTAATGAAGTATTCACTTCACCAAGCCTCCAGATGGTATCCTTCACAATCACGGAAAAGGGCTATGCAATCAGGAACCCGCAGGGAGAAGTGCTTCCTGCATATGTCTCTGATTTTGCTGAAGGCCCGGGAAAGGGCAAGATGCTCTTCAGCCGCCTGACAGAACTCCTTTATAAGAGATACAAGGCAAACGGAACACCTATTGCGCTCGTTTCTATGGATAACTGCTCACACAATGGCGAGAAAGTGGAAGCAGTCGTAAAGACCATAGCATCAAAGTGGCTTGAAAACGGATTTGTTGATGAGGGCTTCATTGGATACCTCAATGACAAGGTCAGCTATCCATGGTCCATGATAGATAAGATCACACCACGACCGGATAAGGATGTGGCAAAAATGCTTTCTGAAGATGGTTTTGAGGCAACTGATGTCATCGTCACAAACAGGAATACGTATACAGCAGCATTCGTCAATGCTGAGGAGTGTGAATACCTTGTCATTGAAGACAGCTTCCCTAACGGAAGGCCAGCTCTTGAGAAAGCCGGAGTATACTTCACAGACAGGGAGACAGTGAATAAGGTAGAGAAGATGAAGGTCTGCACCTGCCTCAATCCTCTTCACACAGCCCTGGCTGTATATGGATGCCTTCTTGGATACACCCTTATCAGCGCAGAGATGAAGGATGCAGATCTGAAGGCACTTGTTGAAAGGATCGGGTATGTGGAAGGGCTTCCTGTAGTAGTCAACCCTGGAATTATCGAGCCGAAGCACTTCATCGATGAAGTTGTTAAGCTCAGGCTTGTGAACCCATTCATGCCAGATACTCCGCAGCGCATTGCAACAGATACGAGCCAGAAGCTGTCCATCAGGTTTGGAGAGACTGTCAAGGCTTATATCAGGGAGAAAAGGAATCTTGATGATCTTAAGGCAATTCCTCTGGTATATGCCGGCTGGATGCGCTATGTTCTAGGCATTGATGATGAGCTTAAGGAGTTCACTCCTTCTGCTGATCCACTTCTTGAGTATGCAAGAAAGGAGCTTGAGAATGTAAAGATCGGATCAAGCGTGAGCGTTGATGATCTTAAGAGCCTTCTTGAAAATGAATCGATATTTGGCGTGAACCTGATTGAGGC
>CASFJV010000043.1 GCA_949295125.1 uncultured Spirochaetales bacterium | reverse complement strand
TGACAGACTGGTCCGCTTTGTGGAAAATTGCACTGTTGTCTCGGGTAGTAGCGCAGGGGCTAGCGCACTTGGTTCGGGACCAAGGGGTCGGTGGTTCAAATCCACTCTGCCCGAAGAGAGACTTGAGGAGACCTGCACGGCGCGTGCAGGTCTTCTGCTTTCTGGTTCATGCACAGTCCATGTTGGAATCTTTAGCAGAATATGGACCTGGGATGCAATCTTGAAGCGTCCCAGATTTTGAGGAAGAAGCATCTTGTATCCCTACGGCCGATAGGCTGGCCGCGTGAAGACCACTTCGACCTGTTTCCATGCAATAATCCAAATGGTAAAATCTTTAGTAGGCGGTGACCTGAAGAATTGTTTGATCAAGATTATGTGCAACGTTTGACAGGAGGAGAATTGATGCCAACTCTTTCGATGTTCTATGGGATTATCATCAGGATGCAAGCTGAACATGGCGGTCGCCATCATAAACCACATATCCATTGCCTGTATGGTACAGTGAAGTTGTGATTGCGCTGGATGGTGAAGTATTGGAAGGTTCTATCCCCTCAGGAAAGGTCAACGACCTGCAGCACGAGGCTGCAGGCATGAGGAGGAGACTCTGAATGCCTGACGTTGACTAGCCCCAGTGATGAGGCTTCGGCCTCTGAACTACGTTGGTCGGGAATACATAGGCACCAGTGGATGTGGCTCTAGTCCACTGCTTCTGCGGTGCATGGCCAAACAGTCCTGTCAGGTAGGGACGGCGCCATGCACGCCAAACCCCCTCCAACATGGGCGAAGGGCGACGGGGAGAGAGACTCCGTGACGGCAGCGGAAAGCCGGCCTAGAAGGCGACATTTCCGCATCCTCCTCCAGACGCGCATCAGGGGCGTCTGGACAGAGGATTGGAACATCCCCCTGAGGCTCGCCTACAAGGAGGCATGACGACATGGTATACGTACTCAACAGCGACGGCTCTCCCCTCATGCCATGCACCGAGGCCAAGGCGAGGCATCTGATTGAGAGCGGGAAGGCGAAGGTGGTGAGGAGGACTCCATTCATCATACGCCTCGCCTTCCTCGGGGAGAGATTGGACATCTGCACTCTGGACAGGCCAAGAATCCATGCTGGAGTCCATTTCAGGCAATTGACGCTCGTTGAGCGTTCTAATACAAATTTCATGTACAAGGAGGTTATGGAGGTTCCTCCATCAGGACGAGCCTGATGTTTCCCCTCCATGACATTTATGAAAAAGGCATTAATAATCTTATTGTTTGCATTATCAGCATCATCTCTTTTTGCAGTCGATGCATACTATATCCCGCTTGGCTCTCCTTTTTATGATATCGTGGATGACCTCTATGTCCTCTCCGGCTATGCCCGTCCATCCGATGCCCGCCCTTATAGCAATGCCCAGGCAAGGCTTGTGCTTGAGAGGATAGAGAGGGACAGCCTTTCCCCTTATGCCCAGGAGCTTTATGACAAGGCTGAGTCCTATGTTGATGAGACTGTGCGCTGGCGCTTTGGAGACTTTGGAATCGGAGCAGAGCTTGAGGTCAACCCGGAAATCTATGCCCATTCCAACACTGATGGGTTCAGGGGAGAGAACGACTGGGCATACAGCTATGATGACAGGGAGAAATTCCTTTATCTGGGCCTTGAGTTCAGCATAGGTGATTATTTCTATACGTTTGCAGATCTCATGTATACAATGGGGCGCTATCAGGGGGAGGGGGCTGAGATAAGTGACAATTCTGATTATCCTGATGGAATTGGCGCGATTCTGCCGGTAGAGATAATAAAAGAAGATAGTGATGGAAAGCTTATATATGAGGATGTCTATTTCAAGCTGATAGATGAATCCTCCCAGTACTACAATGCCTTTTCGAGCAACATAGCATATAAAAGCAAGCTTTTTGAGTTTGAATGGCCGAAGAGGGCATTTGTATCTTTTGGCGGAAAGTCATGGTCACTGCTTTTTGGAAGAGACAGGATCAGCTGGGGCAACTCAAGAGTAAGCAACTTCATAATAGACAGCCATGTTGGCTACCATGATATGCTCCGCCTGAGCCTTTTTACAGACAGGTTCTCCTATGAATGGACCAACCTGTTCTTTGAGACCAGGGGGTCCGGAAATGAGGATATGGAGTTAGGAATCAGGATGCTCATGGCACACCGCCTTGAGTTCAGGATTTTTCCATGGCTTGATTTTGCAATCAGCGAGAACGTCATGTACCAGGCGCGTACGCTGAGCCTGCAGTATCTTAATCCAGGTTTCATTTTCCATAACCTCAATAACAGGTCAATGTTCAATGCAATTGCATCTGCAGAGCTCAACATCACTGCCATAAAAGGCCTTGATATCTATTTCCAGGCAGTGCTCGATCAGGCGACGGCTCCAAATGAAGATAATTCCCAGGCTCCGGCATGGGGAATACTGGGAGGAGCAGAGTATTCATTCTCTCCTAATGATACCGGTGTGCTTTCCTTTACTGTGGAATTTGATTACACATCCCCTGTCCTTTACAGGAGGGATGGGGTGGATTTCCTTATGTACCAGAGGGTGTTCACAATTGATGAAAGCTATCCGCTAAAGCTTTATTATATCGGCTATCAGTATGGAGGGGATGTTATGCTCCTTCATCTCGATTCCACTTACCGTCTCTATGATTCCTTCAGCGTTTCCCTGTCATTTGATGGAATGCTTAAAGGCAAGATGGATATGGCAGAGCCTCATGGCTCCGCTGGAAATGATGGGATGCCAAATTATTCCGGATCAACTCCTTCAGGTGATGTGATCAGGCAGATTATGCTGCTGACGCTGAGTGGAGAGTACATCGTTCCTGGCATGCCAGAGTGGATGGATCTCAGCTTTAAATCATCCCTTTCCTTTGTGGGATCTGCCGAACACAGCAGGATAAGCGGTGAAAACAGCAACGCAAAAGGCGATGTCCAGTTTTCACTGGCTTTGAAACTTGGACTTTAATTTACCTGGCTGGGAGATTATCCCAGCCTGTTCTATGCACATCCGGATGCAAAAAGGCTAATGGGATGTGAAAAAAAGTTTACGCTTTTGTTAATAATTGCTGCCTCGGTCAAAATATTCAGATTCTGCCTTTCCTTTTTGCCGTATAAGTGATAGTATCCTAAATGGCTTTTGAGAGCCATATCAGATCACAGGAGAAGTATATGGACGACGGCAGTTATCCTTTACCTAGGAAATTAATCAGAAAATAGGCGCCGTTAGTGTATGACTTCTTTTCATGCCTAGCGGCTCAGAGGCATGAAATGATTGTAAAAAGAACAGATTTAACAGAAAAGCAGAATTATACTTGGGTGGACTGCAGGAACATCGACCGTGATGATATCGCAGTGCTTACAGAGGAATACATGATCAGCTCGGAAACACTGGCTGATATCATGGACCAGGATGAGCAGGCAAGGATTGAGAAGGATGATGACCGCATCATAATCATATGCCGCCTTCCAAGCGATGAGGAGGATGAGGATAATCCTCTTGTAAGGACATGCACTCCTCTTGGCATAGTCCTTTTCCAGGATACGGTAGTCACAATTACGAAAGAAGACAGCGTCGTGATAGAAGATCTTGCAAAGAGAAGGGTGAGATCCTGTCCTGTGGAGACAAAGGAAGGTCTCGTCATTTCGATCCTCGGACGTGCTGCACTCGTTTACATCCGTCTTCTCAAGTACATAAACAGGCAGAAGGACCTGGTTGAGGAACAGCTTCAGAAGTCCATCATGAACTATGAGCTTATACAGCTTCTGCAGATCCAGAAAAGCCTTGTCTATTTCACAACAAGCCTTGCAGGTAATGAGATACTTCTTGAAAAAATACAGAAAACGCCATTTTTCAGGCTCAACAGCGAGGATGAGGTGGAGTTCCTTGAGGATGCCATTACGGATAACAGGCAGGCCATCCAGATGGCAAACATCTATTCAGATATCCTTACAGGAACGATGGATGCTTTTGCATCTGTAATCAGCAACAACATGAACATAATAATGAAAAGGCTGACTGTCATCTCCCTATCAATCAATTTCCCGACATTCATAACAGGATTCTTCGGAATGAATATCCACATCCCCGGAATGGATGGAAGGTGGGCATGGCTTGCAGTCTCGATTGCATGCACCGTTGTTGCCCTTGTCGGTTCCTATATCGTAAGCGACAGGAGGAACAAGCTCCTTCTGAGGGCAGATGGCAGCAGGAAAAAGCACAGCCCTGCAGAAAAGAAGTACCTGGAGAGGAAACGCCAGGTACTTAAGGGTGAGGAGAAAGACTGATTATTTTATGATGCGCACTATAAGGCCCTTGAGGTATTCACTTTCAGGGAATGAAAGGCGCACAGGATGATCCTCTCCCTGGCTCAGCTGCCTTAATATCTGTGCCTCTGCATTTGCATCCTTTGCACTCCAGCTGACCATGGTCCTGAAATCATCTCTCGTCATGGCTGCAGAGCATGAGAATGTGATCAGGATCCCTCCATCCTTTATCTTTTCCATTGCAACCCTGTTTAGGTCCTTATAGGCCCTCAGTGCATCTTCCAGTGCTCCCTTTGTCTTGGCAAGCTTCGGCGGATCGAGGACAATCAGGTCATACTTGTTTTTAGGCTCCTTCCTCAGAAGTTCAAAACAGTCGCCTGAGAGTATCTCAACCTTATCCCTTGCACCTTTTTCAAGGGTACCGTTGTTCTCATTCAGATGCACCTGGTAAAGGAGATGGCGCAGTGCGCTTTCGCTTGAGTCTATCGCCTTGACGCTCTTTGCCCCGCCTTTGAGAAGATGGAGCGTAAATCCTCCTGTGTAAGAGCATACATCAAGGCATGTCCTTCCTTCTGCATAGCGTTCTGATAATATCCTGTTGTCTCTCTGATCGATGTAGAATCCTGATTTCTGACCCCTGAGGGAGGGGATCTCATAATAGATTCCTCCCTCAAGTATCTTCACAGGATCCATGCTGTCCTCACTCAGCCTCACTTCCTTTCCATTCCTGAAAAAGCGCATGCTCTCCTTCAAGCCTTCTGATGATGCATATTCCCTGTCTGCTGAAGCGGCGATCAGTGATGGATGGATCAGTTCATCTATTGCCTGGACAATATCTGCCAGGTATGCATTTGCAAACCTGGATGAGATGATGATCCTTATCATGGAGCCGTAAGCGTCTGCAACCAGGCCTGAGAGGAAATCTGCATCGCCATGAATAAGGCGGAATGCATTTGTCGTGGAGCCTGATGAGAAGAATTCCTTCCTCCTCAGTATTGACTTCTTCACAAGATCCCTGACGAAACCTGCTCCCACCTCCTCATCCTTATCCCAGCTAAGGAGGCGAAGTATTATATGGCTTTTCTCATCATAGTATCCCTTTGCTATGAATCTTCCTTCTTCCGTATAGACATCGGCCCATCCGCCTTCCTCAAATCTGGGTTCAGTTTCCTTTATGGCGCCGGAAAAAACCCATGGATGATGCCTTAAAAGCTGCTTTTCTTTTCCATTTCTGATAGTAACTCTGTAAACCATGTTTCCCAAAATATTTGATTGCCAATATAATTGCAACAGATATGTTGAACTATAAAGCAGTAATTTTTGATCTTGATGGCACGATACTCGATACCCTTGAAGATATCAGGAGTGCAATCAACTACGTCCTCAGGTGCTATGATATGGAAGAAGCATCAAGTGAAGATGTGAGGCGCTATGTAGGGCACGGCTTTTCCAATGCCCTTTTAAGTGCTGTAAGGGAAAAGTCTGACAGGGAAGTTGACATGGATGAATTTGCCCTGATGCTTAAGCTCCTGAGGTCCAGGTATGCGGCAAATGTGGCAAATTACACCAGGCCGTATGAGGGAATGGGGAAGCTTTTAAAAGATCTCAGTTCAGAAGGGATAGCTCTTGGAGTGCTGACAAACAAGGACCATAATGCCGCAGTTGACCTCATAAACACTTTCTATGCTGATGTTGCTTTCATCTTTGTGGAGGGGAAGAAGGAGGGAAGGGCACTAAAGCCAGATAAAGCCCTGACGCTTTCCATACTCTCAGAGCATGGATTATCTCCATCCGATGCCATTATCGTGGGAGACAGTGAGGTGGACAGGGAGACAGCTGAGAATATAGGCTCTCCCTCCCTGATAGTCAGCTACGGCTTCAGGACTGAATGCGAGCTTGAGGAAAGCGGCATTCACGACAGCCTCTGCTCTGTCGGAAAATTAAGGGAAAAGCTGAAGCAATTACTATTTGAAAAACGAAATATATGAATATATAATTTTTCTATCATCGAAAGGGAGGAAAAGATGGATATTACTGAAAGCATGAAATCTGAAGTGCTTGAGAAAGCTAAGTTCTATATCTCAAGCGAAAAGACTTTAGCATTTAGGAAAGAAGTGGAGGATGCCATAAAAAATGAGGACTGGGAGGACCTTTATGACCGTTTCTACACTTCGCTGGCATTTGGAACTGCCGGAATGCGCGGGGTAATAGGGGGTGGAACAAACAGGATCAACACTTTCATGGTAAGAAAGGTTACCCAGGGACTTGCTAACTACCTTAAGTCAATTGAGAATGCCTCGGCTGTCATCGCATATGACAGCAGGAACTACAGCAGGGAATTTGCTGGCTGTGCCGCTCTGGTCCTTGCTGGAAACGGAGTGAGGACATACTTATATGATACACTCCATCCAGTTCCGATGCTTTCCTTTGCCGTAAGGCACCTGAAGGCAACAGCCGGCATTGTCGTGACAGCAAGCCATAACCCGAGCAAGTATAATGGCTATAAGGTGTACTGGTCAGACGGCGGACAGGTTACCCCTCCGCATGATATCGAGATTGCAAAGCTTGCCAATGCCGTTAGGGCTGAGGATATCAGGGATGGAAATGAGAATGAGCTGAGATCATCAGGAATCCTTACATCTGTGCCTGATGAAGTTGATAAAGCATACTACCAGATGGTGAAGGACTCGTTAAGAAGGCCTGAGATCATTGAGAAAGCCGAGATTAAGGTAGCATACACACCTCTTCATGGAACGGGAAACATTCCGGTAAGGTCAATGCTGAGTGATCTTGGAATCGATGTCGAGGTCGTAAAGGAACAGGAACTGCCTGATGGAAATTTCCCGACTGTCAAGCTTCCGAACCCGGAAAGTGCTGAGGCCATGAGCAAGGCAATTGAGCTTGGAAAGAAAATCAAGGCAGATATCGTACTTGGAACAGATCCTGATGCTGACCGCCTCGGAATTGCAATTCCGAAAAACAGCGATAAGACAGAATACCAGCTGCTTACAGGCAACCAGATTGCAACTCTGCTTGCTGACTACCTTCTTGTCACAAGCCTTGAACAGGGCGGAAAGGGTGGAAAGAAGCCTCTTGTCGTAAAGAGCCTTGTAACAACGGATCTTGTTAAGAAAATTGCAGAGAAGAACGGTGGAGAGTGCAAGGATGTCCTTACCGGCTTCAAGTACATTGCAGAGCAGATGGAAAAGATTGATGAGAATCCTTCATGTGGCAGGTATTTCCTCTTCGGATGTGAAGAAAGCTATGGTTTCCTTACTGTAAATGAGGTGCATGACAAGGATGCGGTATCTTCTGCTGTGGCTGCTGTGGAGATGATGTGCTACTACGCTTCCAAGGGAATAAGCCTGGGCCAGAGGCTTGATGCAATCTATGCAAGCTACGGCTATTCAACAGAAGTGGTTTTCAGCAGGGATTATGAAGGGGCATCCGGAAAGGAAAAGATGGCTGCCATCATGGCAGGTTTCAGGAACCTCAGGAAAGGGGATACACTCGTTGGCAGGACAATTGAAAGCATTGAGGATCTGCTTAAGGAGAATACCGGATTCCCAAAGGCAGATGTTATTATCATCCGCTTCTCAAGCGGAGAAAAACTTGTAGTCCGCCCGTCAGGTACGGAGCCAAAGATCAAGTACTATATCTTCCTTACTGAAGGACCGGATGGAAGAAAGGCTCTTGAGGAGAGGCTCGATGTTATCGTAGGCGATTTCAAGAGTGCACTTTAATTCAGCTTGGCCCCGGAGAACTTGTACTTTTCCGGGGTTTTTCAGTTATAAGTGGTATGAGTGCCCTCTTTTTAGCTGCATCATACTACCTTATGGTATTCCTTCCAGAAGCGCTTGCATCTGTTGCAATGCTGCTCTTCCTCTCATCCCTTCTCCTTATAGGGAGGATACGGATAGAGGCTCTTATGCTTCTTTCCATTGTCCTTTCCTCTTCTCTTGTGCTTTCCTCCCTCTCTTCCTCCTCAGGCATTTCCTATTCCCAGATAAGTGAGATCGGGGCTGTTGCAATAGAAGATGGCAGTGTGAAGAAAGGAGGGATGTATGGATTCCCGTCTTTCCTCACATATGGCCATGATGGCTATGGCCTTTACTCATCCCTTGGCGGAGAAGCATATATATATTCAAGCCGCAACAGCATAAGCAAAGGCGACAGGATAAAGGCAGAAGGTCAATTCTCCGATCCTGGTTTCTTCAGTGCAGAGAGCATTGAAGTGATAAGTGGAGAAAAGTCATCAGGCCTGAGGAAAAGGGCGGAAAGCATATTGAGAGCAAGGCTTAAGGGCCTTGATGAGGAGTGCAGGGACCTTGCACTCATGCTTCTTCTTGCCCGGTCCGATGAGGGAGAAATGCTTATAACTGATCTTGCAAGGAAAAAGGGAGTAAGCCATGTCTTTGCGCTTTCAGGAATGCATCTAAGCATTATCTCATCGCTTTCTGTCCCCCTTTTTTCCCTGCTTATGAAAAGGAGGAGGGCTGAGATGATATCCCTCATCCCCCTTTTCCTTTTCACATTCCTCTCAGGCTTCAGGCCTTCACTGCTGCGTGCCCTGATTTTCTACGCCCTCAATACGTTCTTCCCCCACTTCAAGGCTGATGAGAAGCTAGCCCTGACGTTCATCATCCACTCTGCCTTATATCCTGAAAGCCTTCTGAGGCCGGCAGCAGTTTTCTCATACCTCTCAATTTCAGCAATCATCGTGCTTGGAGAGAAAATGTCTGCACTCTGCCTTAAAGCATCAGGGCTGAGGCTTTCATCGCTTTGGGCAAGCATTTTTGCAGTGCTTTTCACTGTCCCTTATTCATATCATCTCTTTGGAAGCTACAGCATCTCAGGGATTATCTATTCACCCATAATAAACTTCCTTGTAACCATCTATATGGGAGCCCTGCTTATTTTTACCGCCTTTCCTTTTTTCCCCTCCCTTTTCTCCCTGACCTACAAAGCCATACTCAGTGTTCTTGAACTTCCTTTCCTCTCTTCAGAGATGAAGGATCTGAGGCTCTACTATATTCTCCTTGCATCGGCCATTGCAGTTTTTGCCCTCTTTTCTGCCATGAATTGGAGTGTTGAAAGAAAGCGTGATTAGAAATATCCTTTATCCGTGTGGAATTTAGATTACAGCAGGCAGAAAGATATAGAAAGGCTTCTTGAGGAAAAGGGCTTTGCAATGAGCAAGAAGTTCGGGCAGAACTTCCTTCTAAGCAGCAGTGCTAGGGAAAAGATAGTCTCTTTAATGGGAGATATCAGGGGAAAGGCCATATTTGAGATCGGCCCTGGTTTTGGATCAATTACTTCGCTAATGCTTAAGGAGGGGGCATTTGTCAGGGCTTTTGAGATTGACCATGGCTTTGCCGATATACTCAGGAATGATGCATTTAAGGATGAGCCGGGATTTTCACTTGTGGAAGGGGATGCCCTTAAGACTCTTTTCAGTGAGCAATGCATTCCTGACCTGATTGCCGGAAACCTCCCATATAATGTCGGTTCGGTAATAATAGCAAGCATAATAGAGAATAATTTCCTTCCCGGACGCATGGTGTTCACACTGCAGAAGGAAGTATGCCAGAGGATTGCCGCAAAAGAGAAAAGCGGGGATTACTCATCGTTTTCAGTACTTTGCCAGCTTGATTATGAGCCAAGGATAGCTTTCAGCATTCCCCGCTCTGCCTTCTATCCCTCCCCGAATGTGGATTCAGCTGTGATAGTAATGGAAAGGAGGAAGGAAAAGCTTATTGAAGATGGTGAAAGGGATGCTTTCTTCAAGCTCTTAAGGGCACTTTTTGCCCAGCGGAGGAAGACAGTAAGGAATAACCTCAAGGCCCTCCATGATAATGGAACAATAGGAATTATCCTCTCAAAAGCTGGAATAAGTGAAAAAGAAAGGGCGGAGAACCTGAGTCTCCAGGATATCCTCCGCCTTTTAAGGGTCAGCTCAGATCTTTGATGCCTGGGCAAGTGTGATTGATGCTGTCACTACGATATCATCGACAGAGCAGCCGCGGCTGAGATCTGAAATCGGCTTTGCAAATCCCTGAAGGATCGGGCCGTATGCTTCAGCTCCTGCAAGGCGCTGTACGAGCTTGTAGCCGATGTTTCCAGCCTGAAGATCCGGGAATACGAGTACGTTAGCCTTTCCTGCTACATTTGATCCTGGTGCTTTCTGCCTTGCAACCTTTTCAACCATTGCAGCATCTGCCTGGAGTTCGCCATCGACCTTGAGATCTGGGCACTTTGCCTTGATCAGCTCTGATGCAACCTGGACTTTCTCAACAAGCTCTCCCTTTGCACTGCCTTTTGTTGAATATGAAAGGAGTGCTACTACAGGCTCCACTTCAAGGAATGTCCTGCAGCTTTCTGCACTGGCTTCAGCAATCTCAGCAAGCTGTTCACTCGTTGGATTTGGAATTGTTGCGCAGTCTGCGAAGATGAATGATCCGTTTGCACCATACTCTTTCTTGTCAGTTGCCATGACAAAGCATGAGGAAGCGCTCTTGATGCCTGGCTTGCACTTGATGATGTTGAATGCAGCGCGCAGTACGTTTGCTGTTGTGCTCTCTGCTCCGGCAACCATTGCATCTGCATAGCCAAGGTGCACAAGCATTGCGCCCCAGCGGAGCATGTCAACGATATCCTCATTTGCCTGCTCAGGTGTCATGCCCTTATGTTTCCTGAGCTCATAGTATTCGTTTGCAAACTCTTTTCTGAGTGGGCTTGCTGTTGGATCTGAGATTGTGATTCCATCAAGGTTCACTCCGAGTTTTTCTGCATTTTCCCTTACTTTCTTCTCTTCACCGACGAGGATCACTTCTTTTGCAATCTCTTCGTCCATGATGATCCTTGCAGCCCTTACTGTCCTTTCCTCAAGCCCTTCTGCAAGAACCAGTGTTTTTGCAGCAGCCTTAGCAAGTGCTTTCATCTTATCGCTAAACTGACTCATTCTGCTTTTTCTCCTTAAAAATGAAATGATGTTTTAAAAATTTCATTCCAATTATATTACCCTTTGCCCATTTTTGAAAGATTTTTTCCCCCTCATCTTGATAACAATCTCTTTATTAGTGTTTAATTTCTCTCATGACTATCGGAGTATACGGGCTTGGAAGATTCGGATCGTTTTTTGCAGGTGAACTTGCAAAGGGAAATGCCAGGGTGATTGCCTCCTCCAGGAGCAGCCATGAAGCACCTGAAGGGGTTGAGATCCGCCCTCTTGAAGAGGTTCTGAACGCAGACTACCTCTTTTTTGCTGTCACTATCTCATCGTTTGAGAAAGTGCTTGAAAAGCTGGGGGGCATGATAGGCAGGCACACTGTTGTCCTAGATACCTGTTCAGTTAAGACATATCCGGCAAAATGGATGGAAAAGCACCTGGATAAGGATATATACAAGATTGCGACACATCCGATGTTCGGGCCTGACAGCGGAAGGAACGGCATAGAGGGGCTTCCACTTGTAATGTGCCCAGTCTCAAGGATCGATGAGCGCTATAATGCCATAAAGGAATATTTCCTGTCTCTGAAGCTCAATGTCCTTGAAATGACGGAAAGGCAGCATGATGCTGAGGCCGCATACAGCCAGGGGGTTACACACTTTGTAGGAAGGGTTTTAAGCGAGATGGGGCTTAAGCCTACAGAGATTGCTACCGAGGGCTATAAAAGCCTGATGACGATTGTGGATCAGACATGCAATGACCCTCTTCAGCTGTTTTATGACCTGCAGCGCTTCAATCCGTATGCGAAGGAAATGAGGCTGACTCTCCAGGTGGCTGTTGAAAAGATCCTCAACCGCCTCGCAGAAGAGGAGGAGAGATCTTGAGGGTATTTGTCTACACTTTAGGCTGCCGCCTCAATCAGTGCGAGAGCGAGGCCCTGATGGATTCGTTCCTGAAAGCAGGATTTGAAAAAGGGGATGGAAAAGCGGATATTGTCATAGTCAACACGTGCACTGTCACAAGCAAGGCAGAGCAGAAGGCAAGGCGCATGATACGCCTGTTCTCAAAGAGTGCAGCTGCAGTCATCGTTACAGGATGCTATGCTGAGCTTGACAGGGATGAGATCCTGAAGCTTGGGGAGCATGTGCATGTATATGGGCTTAAGGAGAAAGCAGGGCTGCTTAATCTTGCTTCTTACCTTAAAACATCGCTTCTGTCAGGCCTTGATGTGAATGAGGCAATAAGGAATTTCAGGGACAGCTCGGCAGATCCATTCATCTTTGATGCCTCATCCTTTTCTTTCCATTCAAGGGCATTCCTGAAGATCCAGGATGGCTGCGACAACTCATGCTCATACTGCCGTACCACTATTGCACGCGGCCCTTCAGTATCGCTTCCTGCTTCTGAGGTTGTAAGGAGGGCGAAAGAGATAGAGGCTATGGGAATGCATGAGATAATGCTGACCGGAGTTAACCTCACTATGTACGACCATGAGGGAGGAGGGCTTGGAAAGCTCGTTGAATCCCTTCTTGACGCTCTCGGCCCTGACATGCGCATACGCTTTTCTTCCCTTGAGGCTGACCATGTTGATGACAGGCTGCTTTCATCATTCAGCGACAGCCGCATCTTCCCTCATTTCCACCTGCCTATACAGAGCGCAAGCAACAAGGTGCTTGAAAGGGTGAACAGGAAATACACAATAGAGCATGTGGAATACATAATAGGGAAGATGAGGGAATATAAGGATGATCCGTTCATAGCATGTGACATCATTGCTGGCCTGCCTTCTGAAAGTGAAGAAGACTTCATGGTAACATACTCTTTCCTTGAGCGCATGGAGTTCTCAAAATTCCATGTATTCCCGTACTCTCCAAGGGAAGGGACCGCACTCTGGGGTGCAAGAGACAGTATTGAAGAGAGAATAAGGGATGAGAGGGCTGAGAAGCTGAGGAAGCTCAGTGAAATCCATTCAAGGCGCTATATAGCAAGGCAGTATGGAAAAGAAGTTGAAATAATTGCAGAAAAGGAGAAAGGCGGCAGGATTTACGGCACTACAGGAAACTACCTCAAGGCTGAGATAGTTTCTCATATGCCAGTTAAGGAAGGGGCTCTGCTTTCAGGCAGGATAACATCTGTCTATCCCCTTGAAGTCAGCTTGGCCTATTAGGAAGCTTCTGCTTTATCCTGATCTCTGGATCTGCAATGGAAACCCTGCTGTATGGCGGGATGCTGTCCTTTATCCAGCATGATGATCCTATAGTGCTGTGCTCGCCGATTGTCACATCCCCAAGGATTGTTGCATTGGCATATATTGTCACATTGTCCTTTATCGTAGGATGCCTCTTTACATTCTTGAGCAGGAGGCCGCATCCGTTCTTTGGTATGGAGAGCGCACCAAGCGTTACCCCCTGGTAAAGCTTCACATTGTTCCCAATTACAGTTGTCTCTCCGATGACGGCTCCCGTTCCATGGTCAATGAAGAAGCTCTCTCCGATCTCTGCTCCAGGGTGTATGTCTATTCCAGTTTCCCTGTGCATCACTTCACTCATCATCCTCGGCACAAGAGGAACTCCGAGCTTATAGAGGTGATGGGCGACACGGTGTACCGCAAGCGCATGGATTGAGGGGTAGGCAAGTATGACTTCGTGGACGCTGCGTGCAGCAGGATCCCCTTTCAGCCCTGCCTCGGCATCGAGCTTTAATAGCCCTCTTATATCCTTGAAATGGGATGCAAGGTCATCTATGATTTCCATGCTCCTGTCCTCAAGTGCCCTTATGGGTGTGTTCCCCTTGTCCTCATAGCTGAGGGCAAGCAGGACAGAGTCATACAAAAGCCTCGTGACGCTTTCCATATGGTATGTCACTACGCTGATAAGCTTGCTCTTGCTTTCAGAGCCGCTGAGGCCAGGGAAGAAAAGCGCCATCAGCTCATCCTCAAGCGTCTTTATGTCTTCCATCTTCGGAAGAGCCAGCCCCTTTTTCTCATCCTGGGATTTCTGCATCCTGTTAAAGGACTCTATATAGCCATCAATAAATCTTTCACAGTTGTAGTTCATAGCAGAATGGTACCAGATTTGCCAGCTTTAGTTTAGTCTTCCTCTTTCCTGTCAATCCTTGAAATTTCCTTTCTTATCCTGGGGGTGGAAATGAATGCCACCGCCATTTTAAGGATATCGCCTGGGAGGAAAGGGATGACACCGGCCATCAGGGCTGCCTTGACGCTTAGGTCCATAGAGAGCGCAAGATATGCAGTTCCTCCCGCATATACTATCAGGTTGAAAAGAAATAGGAGAATTGCATCGAGCGCTCTGCTTTCCTTCTTTCCCCTGATCAGCGATACAATTGCTGAAGAAACTGCAATTGCCCAGATATAGCCGGCAGTAGGGCCGAAAAGTGCTGCGAGCCCTCCTCCGGAAGTGAAGATCGGAAGCCCGATTGCCCCGAGAAACAGCCATAAAAGGGATGCAAGGATATTCTCCTTCCAGCCAAGGCATAGTGCCATGATGGCTGCGAACATCGTCTGAAGTGAAATTGGAACTGGAGGAAGCGGTATCCTGATATAAGCACCGACTGCCAGAAGCGCTGCAAAAAGTGGAATAAGTAATTTTCTCATATGTAAACCTAAAATTTAGCTTATGTTTACATAGACTCCGTATAGTTGTCAATCTCCTTTTCTGCTATTATTTGGATATGACAAAGGAAAGGGTTTTAAGCATCCTTCTTGAAAGGAAGGGGGATATGGTCTCAGGGGAAGCTCTGGCAAGGGAGATTGGAGTCAGCCGCATGGCAGTCAGCAAAGCCGTGAGTGCGCTTAAGGATGATGGCTATCCTGTTGATGTGAAGGAAAGGAAAGGCTACAGCCTTGCGCCTTTTGATCTCTACATGAAAGATTATGTAGTCTCCATGATTGATCCTGTCATAAAGGCATATTTCTATGAAAGCCTCAGGGGAAGCAGCAACAATGAGGCAAAAGCGATAGCTGCAGGAGGCAATAAGGATCCATTTGTGGTTATATCAAGGTCGCAGGAAGGGGGAAAGGGAAGGCTTGGACGCTCATTCTCATCTCCTGATGGCGGACTTTACTTTTCCATATACCTTCCATCTGCAATGCTTTCAGATGGTGATCTCATCACCACAAATGCAGCCCTTGCCGTAGCTATGGCAGTTGAGGAGGTGACAGGCCTCAGTGTCGCTATAAAATGGGTGAACGATCTATATCTTGGAGGAAAGAAGTTTGTCGGCATCCTTACAGAGGGAATTGTCAATCTTGAGCTTGGCGGCCTTGATGGAGCAGTCATAGGCATTGGAATAAATGCAAATACGGTCCTCAGTGACTATCCAGCAGAGCTCAGGGGTGCTGTTACGACACTGAAAGAGGAGCTTGGCCATAGTGTTGACAGGCCGCTTCTGCTGAGAAAATGCATAGAAAACGTCATAGGATTCCAGAAGAAGGATTACCTTGATGAATACAGGAAGCGCTGCTTCATCCTGGGTAGGGATATAGTTGTGAACAAGATGGGCAGAAGCATAGAGGCGAGGGCAGTCGGAATTGATGAGAGGGCCCGGCTTGTAGTTGAGTATGGAGATCTTTCCCGCGAAGCGCTGACGAGTGCAGAGGTGAGCCTGCACAAAGAGTGATTATCTCTTGCAGAGGAAAGCATTTTTACTTTATAGTCACTCTTATGCTTAACGAACTGAAAAACGAATGGAAGAATATAGTTGAAAGTGCACTTAAAAAGATAGCTGGCACTGATGATATCCCGGCCCTGGGAATGACTGAGCCACCTAAGAGCGAGCTTGGGGACGTGGCTTTCCCTCTTTTTGCGTATTCAAGAATCCTTAGAAAGTCCCCAAAGGATATTGCAGAGGATGTGAAGAAGGAGATTGAGGCAAATGGGAAGCCGGATGGCGAGATAATACTTGCTTCAGGCTATTTCAATGTGAAGCTTTCCGTTTCAAATGCATTTGATTCCCTTTATAGGAAAGTCATGGATGAAGGAGAGGAGTACGGAAAGAACAGGAGCATGGAGAATAAGAGGATCATGCTTGAGTTCTCTTGTCCTAATACAAATAAGCCTCTTCACCTCGGGCACATGAGGAATGACAGCATCGGAGAGTCAATTTCCAGGATACTCAAGGCAAATGGGGCTGAAGTGCTGAAAGTCAACCTGATCAATAACAGGGGTGTGCATATCTGCAAGAGCATGCTTGCCTATAAGGAGTTCGGCAATGGGGAGACTCCTGAGAGCACCGGGGAAAAAGGCGATCACTTTGTCGGAAGGTACTATGTGAAATTCGCAAAGTGGGCAAAAGATACAGATGAGAAGATCAATGAGGCTGAAGAAAAAGGTGATATGGCACTTGCTGAGGCTCTCAGGGCAAACCATCCGGATAAGAGGGCACAGAGCATGCTCAAGGACTGGGAAGACGGAAAAAGCGATGTCATTGAGCTTTGGAAGCTTATGAACAAATGGACTCTCGATGGCCTTGAGGAAAGCTACAGGAACATGGGTATTTCCTTTGATAAGATCTATTACGAGAGTGAAACATATAAGTATGGAAAGGCTGAGGTGCTCAAAGGGCTTGAAGATGGTGTTTTCTACCGCGAAAGTGATGGCTCCGTGCAGATAGACCTTGCTGAGATCGGACTGGATAAGAAAGTCCTTTTGAGAAAGGATGGGACCACAATATATATCACTCAGGATATCGGGACCGCAATCAGGAGGCATGATGACTATCCATTTGACTCACTCATCTATGTCGTTGGTTCTGAGCAGGCATACCACTTCAAGGTGCTTTTCTATATCCTTAAGAAGCTTGGCTACAAATGGGCTGATGAGCTTTACCATCTCTCTTATGGCATGGTGAACCTTCCGGAGGGCAAGATGAAGAGCAGGGAAGGAACGGTAGTCGATGCTGATGACCTTCTAAGTGAGCTTGAGAGGCTGGCTGAGAATGAGATCATGGATAAAGGCAGGGATGAGATCGTGGGGGATGTCGCAAGCACTGCTCACAGCATCGCCCTTGCTGCCCTGAACTACTATCTTCTGGAAGTCACGCCAACCAGGGATATGATATTCGATCCGAAGAAGAGCATTTCATTCAATGGGAATACAGGACCTTACCTTGAGTATATGGGCGCCAGGCTCTCTTCCATACTCAAGAAAGCTGAGGAGGAAGGGCTCAGGGCTGAATGTGTTGACTCCTCTCTTCTGAAAGAAGATGATGAGAAGACACTCATAAAGCTTATTTCTGATTATCCGGATGTAGTGGAGAAGGCTGCCAGGAACCTTGACCCGTCAGTTGTGGCACAGTTCCTTTACAGCGTATCAAAGACATTCAGCCATTACTATCACGATAACCAGATAATAAAGGCTGAGACAGAGGATCTTGCAAAAACCAGGCTTGCCCTTGCATCTGCAGTGCTGCAGGTACTCAGGAATGGATTTGCACTGGTCGGAATTCCTTACCTAGCTTCTATGTAAGGCTGATAAGAAGAGAGGAGCAAGGCTTTCAAGGCTGTCGCTTTCTCCGCTTATGAGCGCTTTTTCAAGTTTAAGTTCAAGGAAAGAAGAGAAGAGCGGGGCTATGAGATCCGCTCTTTTTTCACTTTTTTCAAGTATGATCTGCACCTGCCCCGATATCGTAAGCGAAATGCTCTGCCACTCTTCCTCAGACCTTTCATCTGTCTGCCTCAGAATGAGCAGCACCCTGAGGTAATCGTAGAAATCATCAGAGAATACAAGGTTCTGCCAGTGCCTTACAAGATAATCGAGGTTTTCCTCGAGATCTGTGCTGAGCCTTATCCTGTAACCTTTTTTAAGCAGGAGCTGATGGTAATAGTCATGCATTGCCCTGATTATCCCATCCTTTCCATCAAAATAGTAATAGAGGCTTGCTTTTCTTATTCCTAGCTCTTCTGAAAGTGCGCCAACAGTGAAGTTCTCAATCCCGTTTTCACTTATTATCTCTGCACTCTTTATGAGTATTTCTTCCTTTGTCATGCCTGTATTCTACCAAACGTTAGGTAGAATTGCAAATTTAACTGGAAATATCCCATTTTTTTCTGCTCTGCCGCCTTCCACCTTTTTCCTAAAGGTTGTAAAAGATTATGGAAATCAAATTAGAAGGAATAAATTGATGTACGCATTAGTTGAAATTAAAGGCAAGCAGTACAAGGCAGAAGAGGGAAAGAAAATCCTCGTTGACCTCCTTCACATGGAAGAGGGCGAAAGCTTTGAGACTGACAAGGTTCTTGCTGTAGTTGACGGCGATGCTGCTAAGTTTGGAACTCCTTATGTTGAGGGAGCAAAAGTAGAAGCAACTGTTGGCCCGGTCAAGAAGGGTGAGAAAGTCAAGGTTTACAAGTTCCACAGAAGAAAGGGTTATAGAAGGACCCAGGGACACAGAGAGAAGTATCAGGAGATCACATTCTCCAAGGTACAGGGTTAAGGAGGAGCATAATGGCACATAAGAAAGGTGGCGGATCCTCTAAGAACGGAAGAGATTCAAACGCACAGCGCCTAGGCGTAAAGAGGTTCGGCGGACAGCTTGTCAATGCTGGAGAAGTTATCGTAAGACAGAGAGGTACAAAGATCCATCCGGGAGCAAACTGCGGACTTGGAAAGGATTACACACTCTTTGCACTCGTAACAGGAACAGTACAGTTCTCTGAAAGGAAGAACAGGAAGTACTGCAACATTGTAGAGAAAGTTACAGAGTAATATGTTCGGCTTTTCGGACGAGACATATATTGATGTAGCAAGCGGGAACGGAGGCGCAGGATGCGTCTCCTTCCATAGAGAAAAATTCGTCCCCAAAGGCGGTCCCGATGGCGGAGACGGCGGAAAAGGGGGCGATGTTGTATTTGTAGTGAAAGACAACCTCAGGACGCTCGGGCATCTTAAGGCTTCCAGGAGCTTCAAGGCGGAGAATGGAAGGCCGGGGCAGGGAGACAGGTGTTTCGGCCGGGCTGGGAGAGATGTGGAGATTCCGGTTCCTCCCGGAACTGTCCTGCGTGATGCAGAGACCGGTGAACTCATTAAGGATCTTACGGGACTTGAGCGTTTCGTATTCCTTAAAGGGGGAAAGGGCGGGCTTGGAAACTGGCATTTCAGAAGTGCAGTGCGTCAGGCTCCCAAATATGCCCAGAAGGGAGAGCCGGGTGAGGCAATGCGCATCGGGGTTGAGCTGCAGATAATTGCAGATATAGGGTTTGTCGGCTTTCCAAATGCCGGAAAATCCAGTCTCCTGAATATGCTTACAAATGCCAGGAGCAAGGTTGCCGGATATCCATTCACAACTAAAATTCCATGCCTTGGCGTAATGCGCTATGATGATAGGGACATTGTGCTTGCTGACATTCCAGGAATCCTTGAAGGTGCGAGCCAGGGAGTTGGAATGGGCATAAAGTTCCTCAAGCACATATCGCGCACTCAGGGGCTTGCATATCTTATAGATGTAAGTGATGAGCGCTACCTTGACGCTTTTGATATCCTGAAAAACGAACTTTCATCATTTTCCTCTGAGCTTTCTGGGAAAAAAAGCATAATAATCGTGACAAAGATGGATGAGGGGGATGAAGCGGAAGCCCGTTTTTCCGAGATAAAGTCAAAGTACAGTGATATGCTTGTCCTTCCACTTTCGATTTACATGGATGAGCTTTTAGAGCCCGTCAAGCTTGCATTCCTTGATCTTGCAAGGAAAGAGGATGAGAGCAAAGCCTCTTGCAATGGCTTTACAGCGGTAGTGGACAATAATGCAGAATACAGGGATGAAGTATAAGGCTGCTCTTCTTGGCGGATCATTCAATCCAATACACATCGGGCATCTGAGCCTGATACATGATGCCTCTGCTTTCCTTTCAATTGAAAAGATAATACTCATTCCGGCACTGCTGTCCAATTTCAAGAGGGGAAGCAGGCCTTTGTGTTTTGAAGAGAGGCTCCACCTTATTGATCTTGCCATAATGGATTTCCATGATATCTACTCCGACAATATAGATATTGAGGTATCCACGGTTGAGCGCGACAGGGGCGGGGTATCATATACAAGCGATACTGTACGCTATTATTTTGATGAGTATAATGAGGATGGGAAAGTCAATTTCATAATTGGTGATGACCTGCTTGAGAATCTTGAGCTCTGGCATGACTTTGACTATCTGAAGGATCATGTACGTTTCTTCTGTTTCAACAGAGGCGGAAAGAGAAGAGATGTCGATGGGGTTGAGATACACTTTTTCGATAATGAGAAGGTTGAATCATCAAGCACGGATATAAGGAGTGGAGATTTTTCTGCTTTATCAGGGAGGGTGAGGGAATATGTCAGGAATAATGGACTCTACAGAGCTTGATCTTTTTATCCGCTCGCGCCTCCCTGAAAAACGCTACCTGCATTCTGTTTCAGTGGCAGAGACTGCAGTGATGCTTGCAGGAAGATTCAATATCAGTGAGGAAGATGCCAGAATTGTAGGGCTCTACCATGATGCATACCGCTATGTTAAAAAGGACGATGCCATTAAGGATCTTGAAAAGCACGGTTTCATTCCTTATCCGGAGGAGATTGAGAATGAGTCCCTTCTTCATGCTCCGGTAGCTGCTGTGCATATGAGGGATGATATTGGAAATGTCCCTGAGAGCTATATCAAGGCAGTGAGATTCCATACGCTCGGCTCAAAGGATATGGGAACTCTTGGTGCAGTGCTTTATATTGCAGATTATTCTGAGCCGAGGCGCAGGCACTTAAGTGATGAAGAGAGGAAATCAATTTACAGCCATGAAAGCCTTGAAGGTATGGTATGCCATATAATCAGGGAGCAGAACATGTACTTTAAGAGGGAAGGGATAAGCAATGCAAAGGTCACTGATGAGCTTTATTCATTCCTTCTTGATGGAGGTAGGTTTGAAGGCTAGGAGCATTCTTCTCACCTTTGTCTTTGCATTTTTGCTGTTATCATGTTCATCGGACGGCAGGAGTGCCCTTGTTTCTCCTGAAGGTGCAGAAGTTTACATTGAAGAGAAAGGCAGTTTCCTTATGGTAGACATAGATAAGGATACTCTTTCAAGGCTCTGTGAGCTTAGTGCAATGGACTGCGGCGATGTGATATCAGATCTCTTTGGTGCAGAGGTTTCTGAGACAGATGGCAAAAGCTATATTGAGAGAAGAAGGCTTTTCAGCCTCCTTGAGACTGAAACAGGAAGCGCCGACAGGCTCTCAGCTCTCAAAAAGAATGGAAAAGACTTGAGAAAAACGGAGTTTATGAATACTATTAATGAGCTTTCAGGCTCCTTTGATGATAATGCGGAACTGGAAAGGATAATAAATTCAGGATCTCAGGCGGAATACTCATTAGCCCCTGTCCTCTCAGAAAATGCCTGGGACTATGAGAGAGTGAAGGAATTTATTAACATATGGGTGTCTGAAGCGGTAAGGTAAGGAATATATGAGAAAAGAAATAGAAAAGAAGGCCGAAAGGATTAAGGAATTTCTGCAAGAGCATAAGGTTCAGGATGTAGTGGTAATGGATCTGACTCCTGACTGCTCCTGGACAGACTGTTTTGTTGTTGGTACAGTGACATCACTTGGTCACCTGAAGGGTGTGGTACACCAGATCTGGAGCGTTATCAATGAGCTTGGCATGGAAGTGTCAAACAGGAAGAAGAGCCCTGGAGATGATGGCTGGGAGCTGATAGACTGCGGAGATATCGTAATTCATCTGATGAGTGCAGAACTCAGGGAGTTCTACAATCTTGAAAAGCTCTGGAAGAAAACAGAAGAGCTGTAATTAATGGAGGCTGCCCGGTAAAAGGCAGCCTTCAATGCTAATCAGCCGTTCTGCTTAAAAGCTTCTCTGCTTCTTTAATATTCTCTCTTGATATTTTGAAAGTGCTTTCTATCTCTTCTGGCGGCCTTCCTTCCTTGAGGAGCACTGAAGCAACTTCAATATCCCTTTCCCTCCTGGCGTTCTCCGCACCTTTCTCCATACCCTTTTCCAGTCCGCTTTCCTGTCCCTGCTGGAAT
>CASFJV010000042.1 GCA_949295125.1 uncultured Spirochaetales bacterium | reverse complement strand
GGCAATAGGGGCGGTGCAGGCACTAATGGAAGCCGGAAGGGATGAAGTGCTCGTAGTTGGAGTTGACGGGAATGAGCAGGCAGTCCAGCTTATAGAGCAGGGGACGAACTTCAAGGCTACCCTTGCCCAGGACTTTGAAGGGATGAGCCGCTTATGCGCATCTGAGGTAATCAAGCTCCTTAACGGAGAAGAAGCGCTGAGTGGAAACCAGTATGTGCCTGCCAGGCTGATTGCAAGCGAAGCCTGATATGATGAGACCTATTCTCCATCCATGCTCACATTAAGTGAGTAAGGGTGGAGCATTTCTTTTTTCATGTATTATAATCGTCATGAATCTTTGTTTTTAGGAGAATCAGGTATGGAAAAATATGAAATGCTTGAAATTGTGAAAGAGCAGGAGAGGCTGCTGAGATTTGAGAGGGTAAGCTTTTCCAGGCTTCAGAAAATAGGGCTTGATATCGCTTCGCTTGTCAGCAAGATGGGAGCAGCTGGCTATGTCAGGATTGCTGTCAATGGAACCACTGTATTTGCCATGTGCCTTGATGGCGCATCATCAAACAATGAGGAATGGGCAAGAAGGAAAGCAAACCTGGTTGCCAGGTATTCAGTGAGTTCGCTCCATACTGCTCTTGATTTCAGAATGAGGGAAAGAAGCCTGGAAGAGTGCGGAATGGACAGCATAAGCTATGGCTTATCCGGAGGATCATTTCCTATCCTCCTTTCTGAAGGCATCTCAATTGGCTCTATCACGTTCTCAGGGCTGAAAGAGACTGAAGACCATCAGATAGTTGCAAACGCAATAGCAAAAGAACTTTCAATCAGCATTCCTTCAGTCACATGAGATTATCCAGGCCTGGAAACTCTTAGGCTGTACCTGCTCTTTTTCATCTGGATCTGATGGCAGAATACAGGATGCTGTATGACTTTATGAAGTATGAGGCCATGTCATCTGCGCTTATTCCAGGTTCATTCGACAGCCACCATTCTATTGTCGAAATGATTCCGCTGGAGAGCGCTGCTATCAGATAGCCAGAGGGAAGGCGCGGATCATTGCCATCGATGTATTTGCTCAGCAGGATCTGCAGGCTCTGCCTGAAATAGCTTATAAACAGTTCTGAGCTGTCTTTTTTAAGTACGATTTCAATCTTAGTATCGCGCACATGGAAAAAGATATGTGCAATCAGTTTTTCTATGCTGTTGTCCTCTCTGGTGAATGCAGTTGCGAAAACATGGCTGAACATCTCTTCACTAAGGGAAGAAAGAAGATCATCTTTTGTAGGGAAATGGGCATAGAATGTTGTTCTTCCCACATCGGCTTTGTCTATGATCTCCTGCACTGTAATTCTTGAATAGCTTTTTTTCTCAAGCAGGATCAGGAATGCATCATATATCGCCTTCCTGCTTTTTCTTTGCCGTCTATCCATGATAATGAACAAATCCTTTTTACTGTACGGTAAGATATGGTCAGGTAAAACTGACTATTCACATGCATTATACAGCATGCTATATAAGAAACAGAACAAAATGTTCTGTAATGGAGTGAATATGCTTAAAAAGATAAATGATTTCCTTTCTGGAATTGCAATGACAGCTGTTGCAGGAGTATTCCTGATCCTGAGTTTTATCCTCTCCATAAATGGAATAAGCCTGCTGATAGATCCGGCATGGGTGTCTGTCCTGATCTCAGGAATTCCTCTTCTCTATCTTGCTTTATGGAGAGTAATGCATAATAAGGGGATAGCAAAGATATCATCTGCACTTCTGATATCTGTTGCCATGATAGCAGCTATCCTCATAGGAGATCTTTTTGCTGCTGGTGAGGTTGCTTTCATAATGGCTCTCGGGGCCATTCTGGAAGACAAGACGACAGAAAGAGCCAGAAAAGGGCTTAAGAACCTTATCAGCCTTGTTCCCAAAGAAGCCAGGATAATAAGAGACGGCAAAGAGGTGATATCTCCGCTGGAATCTGTCAGGTCCGGGGACATTATAAGGATACTTCCAGGGGAGAGCATTCCTGTCGATGGCGTGATAATAAAAGGAAACACATCGATAGACCAGAAGATAATGACCGGGGAATCCATTCCAGCAGATAAGGATGTGGGGGATGAAGTCTTCTCGGGAACAATGAACATGTATGGCTCAATCGATGTTAAAGCCGTAAAAGTTGGAAAGGATAGTTCGATTGAGAATCTGATAAGGCTTGTCCAGGAAGCAGAGGATAAGAAAGCACCAATTGCCCGCATCGCTGACAGATGGGCAAGCATATTGGTTCCTGTTGCGCTTATGATAGCCCTTATCACGTACCTTGTTACAGGGAACATCGTACGCGGCGTTACTGTCCTGGTTGTATTCTGTCCCTGTGCCCTGGTTCTTGCAACACCGACTGCGATCATGGCAGCAATAGGCCAGGCTACAAGAAAAGGAATAATCATAAAGTCCGGTGAGTCACTTGAGAAAATGGGCAAAGTTGATACCATTGCCTTTGATAAGACTGGAACACTTACCTATGGCAAGCCTGAGGTGTCAGATGTGATGGTCCTTGATGGAAATATCAGCCGGGAGGGCTTGCTTTGCCTTGCCTGTTCAGCTGAAAGGAAGAGTGAGCATCCACTTGCCAGGGCACTTATGGAATATGCATCAAGGCAGGAAATTGAAATAATGGAACCGGAAGCATTTTACATGTCTGCCGGGCGTGGAATAAGGGCAATCATTGAGGAAAGGGAAGTGCTCTGCGGAAATAATGCCATGATGGAAGAATATGGCGTTAACACAGCAGAATCATCAGTATATGCAGAAAGGCTTGGAAATGAAGGGAAGGCCATGATAATGGTCGCCTTTGACGGCACCCTTAGAGGTATTATCGGTTTTTCTGATGAAGTTCGGGATGGGGCAAAAGAGATGCTTGAGAAACTGGAAAAGCTGGATGTGAAGGCAGTACTCCTGACCGGGGACAACAGGAATGCGGCATCATATGCTGCAAGTATCATGGGAATAAGGGAGATACGCTCAGACCTGCTTCCAGAAGAGAAAGTGGAAGCCATAATGGCTCTCAGGAATGCTGGCAGCACTGTTGCCATGGTAGGAGATGGGGTAAACGACGCGCCAGGGCTCAAGACTGCTGATGTCGGCATTGCTATGGGAGCAATGGGCAGTGATATTGCAGTAGAGGCAGCGGACATTGCCCTCATGAGTGATGATATCTCGAAAATCCCATATCTCAAAAGGCTTTCCAATGCAACTGTGAACACTATCAAGCTGAGCATCACCCTTTCGCTGGCCATAAATGCCGCTGCGATTGTCCTCTCTCTTCTTGGCGTGCTGACGCCTACTACTGGCGCTTTATGGCATAATGCCGGAAGCGTATTTGTAGTTCTTATTGCAGCTCTGCTTTATGACAGGAAATTTGACTAGCCAGCATTGCCCTGCAGTTGCTTGGGCTCTTTCCTCTATGAAGAAAAGAGCTTATCTGCCTCTTTCATCCTGCTGGCTATCTTCACTTTGAAGGGGCATCTTGATTCGCACTGATGGCATTCAATGCAGTCTTTCCCGCTTGCACTCAGGTTTCTGTAATGCTCTTTCAGGCTGAGGGGAACACTCTTTTGCATAAGGGCAAGGTCATACAGCTTGTTGACCATGGCAATATCTATCTTCTTTGGGCATGGTGCGCAGTGGCCGCAGTATGTGCAGTCTCCGGAATATGCATGCTTTGGTGCATTTGCCAGAACGGATGCATAATCTTTTTCGCATTCCTCAGCAATTTCATACCTGACTGCCTCATCGACCTGTTCAATGGTGTCATACCCTATCAGTATTGATGATACTGCCGGGCGTGTAAGCGCGTAGTGAATGCATTGCAGCGGGGTAAGGGCTGCCTTGAAAGGTGATGTTTCTGCCCTGAACAGCCTTCCACCGGCAAATCCCTTCATTACAGTGATGCCGATTCCGTTTTTCTCGCAGATCCTGTAAAGCTCAGATCTTTCTTCTGTTATGCCGCCAAGTGAGCTGTCAAAGTCATCCTTGAAATAATCGTTCAGATCCTCGGATGCAGGCTGGATATCGAATGCTGGATTAATGCTGAAAAGAAGCATCTCAATCTTCCCGGACTCAGCTGCCTTCCTGGCTATTGCAGGGTTATGGGTGCTCATTCCAATATGCCTGATTGCACCTTTATCCCTGAGGCTTGTTACGTAATCATAGAATTCGCCGTTAAGCGCCTTCCCATATTCTTTCTCATCATCCACATAGTGTATCATTCCTAGATCTATGTAATCTGTTCCAAGCCTTTCTAAAAGGTCTTCAAAAGCCGCCTTTACAATGTTTAGTTCCCTTGTTCTTACATACTGCCCATTCTGCCATGTGGATCCAAGGTGGCCCTGGATGATCCAATGCTTCCGGTTCCCTTTTATGCCCTTTCCTATGTTTGACCTGACATTTGGCTCGCTCATCCAGCAGTCGATGATGTTTATCCCTTTCTCTTCTGCATGATGGATTACTTCTATCACTTCTTTCTCTATGTGCCTTTCCATCCACTCGCCGCCAAATCCTATCTCACTGACCATCAATCCTGTGTTTCCAAGTTTCCTGTATTTCATTGTTCCCTCTCTTTTCCATGATACTGCCTCTTCAAATCTTCTTCAAATGGGAAAAAAAAGTGCAAAAACCCTGATCCCGCTTTATAGTTCTATTATGGAAAAAGATCAGAACCTGATTAGCATTGGAATGATGGCAAAGCTTAATCATACAACAGTCCCGACTCTCCGCTTATATGACAGGCTGGACCTTCTTAAGCCGCGCTTCACCGATAGTGATAGCGGATACCGCTACTATGACATACAGCAGAATGCACGCCTTGACATGATTGAATACATGAAAGAGCTTGGCATGAGCCTGAAAGAGATTTCGTCAGTCCTGAAATCTGGAGATATCACACTCATAGAGGATCTCCTGGCAAAAAAGAATGAGCAGATCCATATGCAGATAAGATCCCTTAAGCTCAGGCATGATGCAGTGGAGAGGACGATCAGGAGCATAGAACGCTACAGGAGATCTCCGGCTACCGGAATGATGGCCTTAGAATATATAGACAGGCGCTATATTTATGGAATTAAATGCACGGAGAACTTCTACGACCATGATATCTCTTCATATGAAAAGGTGCTGTTGGCATTGAAAATGGATCTTATGGATAAGGGAATTGAACAGGTTCACACGTATAATGTGGGGACCAGCATAAGGAAACAGGATTTTGAAATGTGCCGCTTGCTTGCAGATGATGTCTTCATATTTGCTGACCGCAATATGGACAGCAAAAATCTTGAATTCAGGATAATGGACAGTGGCATGTATGCTACCGTATATCTGGATGACTATAATAAGGAAAATGTGTATGCGGTGAAGCTCCTGGAATTCTGCCGTTCCAATGGCTATGTGATTGCTGGGGACTATGTCTGCGAAGTATTGACTGAGTTTAATGTGTTTGATGATGAGAAGCGTGGCATGTTCATGCGTCTGCAGGTTCCCCTTGAATTTTAGTTTTTCCATTTGACTCTAATCTTGGGTGAGGGTTTATCCTTTACTTACAAAAGGAGAATCAGATATGGAAAAAGTAAAAGTCGTACAGTACGGATGCGGTAAGATGAGCAAGTATATCCTGCGCTATCTTCATGAGCATGGAGCCCAGATTGTGGGAGCCATCGATCTTAATGAGCAGATAGTCGGAATGGATGTAGGGGATTATGCTGGCCTTGGCGTAAAAACGGGAATCACGATTTCAAATGATGCGGACAAGGTTCTTGATGAGTGTGATGCTGATGTTGCAGTTGTAACGCTTTTTTCATTTATCGGAGATATTTATGATGCTGTGGAAAAATGCGCTATGAGAGGGATCAATGTCATTACCACATGTGAAGAGGCAATCTATCCATGGACGACATCTGCCCAGATGGTGAACAGGCTTGATGCAATCGCAAAAGAAACAGGATGCACTATCACAGGCTCGGGAATGCAGGATACGTTCTGGATCAATATGGTTGGCCTCGTTGCCGCATCATGCAATAAAATCACAAAGATCAAGGGTGCTTATTCTTATAATGTTGAGGATTATGGCATTGCACTGGCCAATGCGCATGGCTGTGACCTCAGCAGGGAAGAATTCGAAGCAAAGCTTGCCCATCCTGAGGTTATTGAACCGTCATATGCATGGAATGCAAGTGAGGCTATATGCAGCAAGCTTGGACTTACCATCAAGTCAATAGACCAGAAGAATGTCCCGTACACCGTAGATCATGATGTGTATTCTGAAACGCTTGGAAAGACCATTAAGGCAGGGCGGTGCATCGGCATGTCAGCTGTTGTCACCATTGAGACCATGCAGGGAATTACAATTGAAGAGGAGACAATCGGAAAAGTTTACGGTCCGGATGATGGAGACATGTGTGACTGGCAGATATCTGGAGAGCCAGATACGGAATTCCATGTTGTAAAGCCAGCAACTGTAGAGCATACATGTGCAACAATTGTAAACAGGATCCCTTCTCTCCTAAGGGCCCCTGCTGGCTATGTGACGAGCGAAAAACTTGATCAGCTGGAGTACCTCACATACCCGATGGAGTACTATCTATAAGCTGAACTTTCCTGTGCTTGAGGCTGTCTTCTGTTTTTTCGGAAGCAGCCTCTTTCTTTGTATGCTATCCTTTGGTTATGAAAAAAATACTTTTTATATCCGGGTCTCTCAGGAAGGAAAGCTTTAACAGGCAGCTTCTTGATATGGCCGCTGAACTTGTTGGAAACAGGGCAGAGTGCTCTTTCCTTGATTACAGGAACATACCATTCATGAATCAGGATCTCGAGAGTCCTGAGCCGGATGAGATAAAGAGGGTTAGGGCTGAGATCAGGAGGGCTGATGTGCTTTGGATAGCAAGCCCTGAATACAACCACAGCTATTCAGGTGTGCTGAAGAATCTTCTTGACTGGCTTTCACGCCCGACTGTTCCCGGCGATTACAGCACTGCCGTAATAAGAGGGAAGAAAGTCGCCCTAAGCTCTGTTGCCGGATCTTCTGCAGGCTCTTTTTCGCTTGGAAAACTGTCTGAGCTATTGAGCATGCTTTCCTGCACTGAGGTAGGCGCTAAAACCTCTATTGCCCTTGGCAGCAGGTTCTCAGGCAATGTCCTGGAGCTTACTGAAGAAGAGCAGAAGGCATTGAACCAGGAAGTGGAAGAAGTGCTGAAATAAGTTGAGGGTCCGCTTTGGACCCTCTCAATCTTAATGCTTCATTATCTTGCGGAACATTGCCTTGAAGTCATCAATTGATGCTTCTTTCGGATTTCCTGGAGCACATGCATCTGCGGCTGCACTCTCTGCAAGGAAGTCCAGGTCATCTTCCTTGATGGCATCAACCGTCTCAGGAATTCCAACATCCTTGGACAGCTTCTTAACTGCATCGATTGCTGCCTTCCTGTATTCCTCCTGGCTCATTGCATCAACACCTGCAACTCCCATTGCCCTTGCAATTTCCCTGTACTTCTCACCGGTTGCTTCCTGGTTGAATTCCATGACTATTGGAAGCATCATGGCGCATGCAACTCCATGCGGAGTGTCATATACAGCTCCAAGGGTATGGGCCATGGAGTGGGCAATGCCGAGTCCTACATTTGAAAATCCCATTCCTGCAATGTACTGTCCAAGTGCCATGCCTTCCCTGCCTTTAGGATCGTTAGCAACTGCACCTCTCAGGCTCTTTGCGATTATCTCAATTGCCTTGATGTGGAACATATCGCTCATTTCCCAGGCACCTTTTGTGGTATAGCCCTCAATTGCATGTGTAAGGGCATCCATTCCTGTTGCTGCTGTTAGGCCTTTAGGCATGCTTGACATCATGTCTGGATCCACTATTGCAACAATAGGCATATCGTGCGGATCAACGCAGACGAACTTCCTCTTTTTCTCCACATCAGTGATAACGTAGTTGATAGTGACCTCAGCTGCTGTTCCTGCTGTTGTCGGAACTGCAATGATAGGTGTGCATGGATTGTCTGTGGCTGCTGTTCCCTCAAGTGACCTGACATCGGCAAACTTCGGGTTTGTGATTATGATTCCGATAGCCTTTGCAGTATCCATGGAGGAACCCCCTCCAATAGCGATTATATAATCTGCCTTGCTCTTCTTGAATGCCTCAACTCCATGCTGGACATTCTCAATTGTCGGATTTGCCTTGATATCGCTGTAGACTTCATAGTCCAGTTCTGCATCATCGAGCACATCAAGAACTTTCTTTGTAACACCGAACTTGATCAGATCAGGATCTGAACATACGAATGCTTTTTTAAAATGCCTGCTTTTTGCCTCGTTAGCGATTTCCTTGATAGCACCGCTTCCGTGGTAACTTGTCTCATTGAGATTAAACCTGTATGACATAAATACTCTCCTTAGCCTAAAAATACTTAAAATACAGCCCAAAGGGAAGGGTGGAACATGAAAAGGGGACTTTTTCAAGTCCCCGGATAAATGTGCCGATCCTGCCTAACGGCAGGAAGTCTGCTTATTCTGCCATGTTGGCTTTTGCAGTCTCAACCAGCTGGCTGTAATCATTCAGGTTGTAAGACTTTGCATATGGTGGATCAAGGTAGCCATCATTGATATAGCTGATGATCTCGGCTCTTCTCGGATCATCTTCTGAGAGATCGACTCCCGTGATCTTCCAGTTGTCAGTTACAAATGGAGTAACCGGAGAATTCTCTGCAAAGTAATCCACAATCATGTCCCTTATGGAATTTGAGCTCTCCCATTCCCTCTTTCCGCTTATAAGGCCCTGTGCCTTGAGGGCAGAAGAGTAGCGGTAATTGTTTACTGCAAGTGTCAGGGTGTCGTCATCCTCCAGAGGCTTTCCGTTGAACATTACGTTCTTGATCCTCTCTCCCTTTGGCTGGGACAGGTCAATCTCGTAATCAACGCCTTCGAACATGTCATAGAGGTAGTCAGGGTATTCAGGATCAAATGATATGTTTATGTCTCCTGGCACCCACTGGTTATAGCACTCAGCACTCCATTCCATATATGCCTTGAGCTCTGCACCTGTGACAGTAACGCGGTAGAGGGTATTGTCAAACTTATAGATGTCGAAGATGTTTCCATAGTTTATCTCTCCCTCTGGCAGGTCGCTTGTATCCTTGAAGAGTGCTGCTGCAGATACATCAGCTCCTGATACATCCAGCTGGATCTTGTTGATGAGGTCCATTACAGCTGTATCCCTTACCCTTCCTTCCGGAATTCCCCTAATCTCATTGACCGGCTGGAATTTTGCAGTGGTGGAACCAAGGGCTGCTCCTCCCTCTCCATCTTCACCGCCTCCGCCGTTGACGAATGATACGGTCTTCTCCTGAGCCGTCTTCACAAGATCGAGAGACCTGATTTCCTCAGAAGGTGTAACACCTGTCATGTCCACAATTTCCACAGTGCTGCCTGTTATGTTGCCTTCATCGTCAATATAAAGGTCAAAGCGTGCGACATCGCGGCCTGAGTTCCTGCAGCCTCCGATGACTGTGCTGCCCTGTTTCTCGTTTACGACGACGTGGTTGTGTGCAACCTGGAGAACATCAATTTCAGGATTGTCATCGAGAATCTTCTGGGCTGAATCAGATCCATTGTCTTCATCAAACTCTGCATACATTCCCATATGTGCGGAAACAACTATGATGTCTGCGGCATCCCCGATTTCAGCAATTGCATTCTTTACTGCCACATTTGCAGCTTCAAATGTAAGGCCGTCAATGCCCTGCTTGCCACCATCCCAGATAGGAACATCCGGAGTGACTACTCCGATGATGGCAACATTATATCCTGCAACTGGAATAATAGTGTATGCGTATCCTGTTGCAAGGGATCCATCTGCATTCTTTACGTTTGCAGCTAGGATAGGGAAGTCTGCCTGGCTGAGTATCTTTGCTGCAGTATCCGTTCCCCAGTTGAATTCATGGTTTCCAAGAGTCATTGCCTGGTATCCCATGTAATTCATCGCATAAATTACTGGATGCGCCTCATCTGGCGTCTTATTGTAGATATCATCAGTCATGATGGTTCCCTGGATATCATCGCCGGCATCGATCAGGATGGTATTGGGGTTTTCCTCCCTGACACTTTCAACATATGTGTATATGCGTGCCATTCCATTGTTCTCTGTCTCTTTTCCGTCCTCATATGAGAAGCCCCAGATGTTTCCGTGAAGATCGGATGTACCCAGGATTGTGATATGAGTATCAGCAAAAAGAGGCAGTGCAAGTGCAATTAGAGCTAACAGTATAATTAGAGCTTTCTTTCTCATACGCTCCTCCTTATTCACACTATACACTCATTCCCTCTTAATTTCTTGACAAATTTGTTAAAAAAAAGAAAAAGCGCAGGAGCTACCCTGCGCAAAAGGATGTATTTGTGACTTATCAAATAAGCTTCCTTACTTCTTCGACCTGGTCCTTCACAAGCTCCCTGAGAGCTTTCTGGAAGTGCCACATGTCGTTTCCGAGGATGATCATGTTGTATCCATCCTCGATGGCTTCCTTCAGGTTCTCCTTCGTAGGAGGAACTACAGGCCCAAGTACTCCAAGACCCTTTTCCCTGGCTTTCTTTACAAGCACCTTGAATGCCTCTTTCACTTCAGGGCCCATCGTATAGCCGATCTTAAGGCCTTTTGATACGGCATAGTCAATCGGACCGAAGTTGATTGCATCAATTCCGGGAACAGCGAGGATTTCGTCGATGTTGTCCGTGAATTCGTAGTCCTCATCCATCGGAATTACAAGGGTGTCCCTGTTCTGCTGTTCAATATACTTATTCCAGTCAAAGTCCTTGTAGCCGAAACCTGCAGCCCTTACGTTTGTCTCTCCGCCCCTTCTTCCAAGTGGAACGAATTTTGCACCGTTTACGGCTTCTTTTGCAAGTTCAGCTGTCTTGCAGTGTGGGATTACGACTCCGTCTGCTCCCCATTCAAGCACTTTCCTGATGGCAACTTCATTTGTATCAGCCATTCTTACAAGCACTGCAATGTCATGCAGCTTTGCTGCCATGATCTGCTTCTCAAAGTCTCCGTCAAGCATCCAGTCCGTGTGCTCAAGATCCAGATATATGAAGTCCAGTCCGGACTGTGCGATACTTTCGATTACGCATGTTGATCCTGTAAAGCATGCCATGCCGAATACAGGTCCCTTTTTCATTTTCTCCTTCAGTGTCATTTTCTTCCTCCTTCTTAGATGCTGTAGCCAAAGAGCAGTGGAAGACCTGTTGTGAGAGGTTCCCAGAGGCTGATAGCTACCAGGACAACAATGTTGCAGCATAGGTAAGGTGCTGCTCCCTTGAAGATCTCGATGATAGGCATCTTCATGATCCTGTTGCATACGTTCAGGCACATTCCAACAGGTGGTGTGCAAAGTCCGATTGCAAGACCTGTTATGAGCATTGCGCCAAACTGGAGTGCGCTGAATCCATATGAATCCATTACAGGAAGCATGATCGGGGTAAGGAGAAGGATTGCCGGGCTTACATCGATGAAGCATCCGATAAGAAGGATCATGATGTCAAAAATGATGGCAATTGCCCATCTTGGGAGGTTCAGGGAAGTGAAGAATGCTCCAACCTGGGCAGGAACTCCTTCCATCGTGAGGATCCATGTGAATATTGTCGTGAATCCGATAATGATCATGACTGATGCAGAAGAGACGAATGTGTTCTTCACAGATTCCCATACATCCTTCCATGTGAGTTCCCTGTAGATGAAGAATCCTACGATGAGGGCATAGAAAACTGCAGCACCGGCACTTTCACTGGCTGTGCAGATTCCTGTGGAGACAACCACTATGATGAACAGCGGCATCAGGATTGCAGGAATGCCTCCAAGAATATCGTGCCAGAACTGTTTTGCATTGAACTTCTCCCTTTCAGGGTGCCAATGGTTCTTTACAGACATGAATACAACGAATATGAGCTGGCATACTCCGACAAGGATTCCCGGCAGTGCTCCGGCCAGGAAGAGTGCACCAACAGATGCTCCGGAAATCATGGAGTAAACGATCATAGGGGTGGAAGGTGGAATGATCATGCCCATTGTGGAGGAAGCAACTGTGATTCCAGCTGCGACCTTCCTTGGATATCCATCTGCCTCCATTGCCGGGATGATGATGCTTCCAAGAGCTGATGTATCAGCAACTGAAGAGCCTGAAATTCCTCCGAAGATCATTGAGTCTACGATGTTGACTTCTCCAAGACCGCCATGAATAGGGCGCAGGATCTGTGTGCAGAAGCTGATGATCCTTTTTGTGAGGCCGCCGCTGCTCATTATGTCTCCAGCAAGCATGAAAAGAGGCATTGCAATCATGAGATCGCTGTATGCTCCGTTCCATATCCTCTGTGGAAGCATCTGCAGAAGAGCAGGGTTGGAAAAAAGATATGTTATGCATGCAGCTCCGATAGCAAATGCAAGAGGAACACCAATAATTACAAAAACTATCAGAAGTGCGAGAAGAATGATCATTGTAAGCATTAGTTGTTTCCTCCTTCGCCATCCCTATCCTTATCGTAGTAGATAGGAGCAAATGCAGATTCATCTGCTGTGATGAACCCTATGATTTTGATGATCGTGCAAATTCCGCAGAGGATTCCAGAAACTGGCATTATCCCGTACATGTACTTCATAGGGATTCCCATGCCCTGGCTTATCTGCTTTCCAGCTACAGCCACATACTTGAAAGAGAAGTATGTGAATATGGCAACGACTGCAAAAACAATTACATAATCGAAAACTGCAACCCATCTCTTCACGCTTGGCTTGATCCTGTCATATACGATATCGATAATGACGTGATCATTCCTTAAAAGGCATATGCCCATTCCCCAGAATGTGGTGAAAGCAAAGAGTGTAGTGATGAATTCAGCCAGCTGTTTCCAGCTTTGGGAAAAGAAATATCTTGCAATAACAGTGAATGCAACAAGGGCTGCCAGCAGAGCCATGGCTATGGCACCTATTGCAAAATAGGCATTGTAGAGTATCTTTCCTGTCTTTTTCAAATTTTCATTCATAATTACTCCGATTAAAAAAAATACTCCTAGAGCAACCCCTAGGAGTATGCAAGCCTTAGTTATTAGCTACGATATCCTGAAGTTCCTGAAGTTCTTCTGCTGTCAGGATGCCTGAGTCAATGCACTGCTGGTAAACAACCTGTACTGCATCCTTGAATGCCTGAAGCTCTTCTTCTGTTGGAACATAGATGTCTCCACCTGCATCAACAACAGCCTGTCTTGCTTCATTCTGAAGCTCATCAACCAGCTGGTCGTTGTATGTACCCATCTCTGTAGCACAATCCCTGATGATTGTCTGGAATTCCTCAGGAAGGCTGTTCCACCATGTAGCGTTCACATAGAATGGATCTGGATGGAACTGGTAGTTGACTTCTGTGAAGTAGTTCTGGACTTCGTAGAACTTCATGGTGGAGATGTTTACCCATGGGTTCTCCTGTCCGTCAGCAACACCTGTCCTGAGAGCCATGTAGAGATCTGAATATGGAACTGGTGTAGTTGTTGCTCCAAGAGCGCGGAATGTCCTGTCTATTGTCTCCATTCCAGCTGTCCTCATCTTAAGTCCCTTGAGGTCATCCGGTTTTGTGATAGGGCGTACGTTGTTTGAGAACTGCCTGAATCCACCTGCATCACAGAGATTGATGATGACAGTTCCTGTCTCAGCCTCTGCTTCTGCACATACCTTCTGTGCCAGATCGCTGTGTAGGAGTGCTGTTACCTCTTCCCTTGTCTGGGCAAGGAACGGAAGAGTGAACATCAGCAGCCTCGGTGTGAAATCAAACTGGCCGCCTCTCATGCCCTGCAGTGTTCCGATAACAACCTGCTCAAGCATTTCCTTTTCTGTTCCAAGCTGTCCGTTTCCGAATACCTGGACCTGAACATGGCCATTTGTCTTCTCCTGTACATCCTGTACGAATTTCTCAAGGGAGATGGACCTTGGGTTATCTGCTGGCTGTGAATGGCCAATCATCATTGTGTAATTACCTAGTCCTGCAAACTGGTCGTCTTCTGCAGCAACTGCAGCAGTCTCTTCAGCGCCGCCAGCAAACAGGGCAACTGATGCCATTAAAACAACGAGTAAAAGAGCTAATGCCTTTTTCATTAATAAAACCTCCTTTGTATACAAATCTATTTAGCCACATATTAGGAAATTACTCGAAAATATACATGTGATTCCATAAACCTGTATACATGCTAATAAAACATTAGCATAGCTTTTAGCAGTGCGCAACAAAAATTTTAAGAAATATGTAATTTGGATGAAGCTTGAAAAGTCCTTATATAATAAAGAATTTTATTTGATTTTATGATTAATTGAATTTATTATTAATATAATATAACAGCTTGCATACAGGTGAAGTTAATGAAATGTCAGTACAGCGTAGAAGAGATTTACAGGATTTTAGAGGATGAGATAGTCAAGCTGATTATCAAGCCTAATGAGATGCTTGCAGAGAATTCGCTTGCTTCCAGGTTCTCTGTTTCGAGAACTCCAATAAGGAGCGTACTCCAGCTTCTGCAGGAAAACGGGTTTCTGCGCATAATCCCGGGCAAGGGCACATTCGTCAATCCCATAAATGTGGAAAACGCTGCAGAGTGGATCTACCTGCGTGTTGCAGTTGAGTCCACCGTCCTGAGGGATTTCATCAGGTCTTCATCCCCAACAGATATCGAGAATGTGCGCTATGCCCTTTCAATGCTTGATGAGGCTGCAAAGGGTGCGGAGGATCTTGCGTCTTTTGACATCAACAACTTCCTTCAGAGGGATCTTGAGATGCACCGCATCTGGTTTAATGCAACAAAGAAAATGGGCATTTGGAATACAATCACGAAACCACATCCTGATTACTCACGTTTCATAAGGCTGGATATCCTGGGGGCAAAGAATGTCCCTGATGTACTGAAAGACCATCATGAGATGATGGATATGATAGACAGAAAAGAGACAGATAACATAGAAGAGCTTATGAAGCGCCATCTTTATGGAGGAATAAGGAGGCTTGGCAGCAAGCTCTTCACAGATGAATATAAGAACTATTTCCAGCCTTCGTTCTAGACAAAAACAATGAGGGAGAGGATCACGGTAATTATCCCTGTCAGGACAAGGGCAATTGAAGAGAGTGCTCCCTGCACTTCTCCAAGCTCTATTGCCCTGCTTGTTCCAACTGCATGGCTTGCAGTCCCAAGTGCCATTCCCTGTGCAATCTCGCTTTTTATCCTGAATATCCTTATGAGCACCGGTCCGAATATGTTCCCTCCGACTCCTGTGACAATTACGGCAAGAACTGTGATTGCTTCTATTCCGCCAAGGCTTTCTGAAACAGCAATGGCCATTGGGGTTGTAATTCCTTTTGAAAGCAGGGAATTGAAAATAATCTCTTCAAGGTTGAATGCTTTTGAGAGCAGGAAAACGGTGCATAGGGAAGTTACTGAGCCTGCAGCTGATCCCACTATTACAGCTGCAAGATGATCCTTCAGCACATGGCGCTGCCTGTATACAGTTATTGCAAGCACTGCGGTTGCAGGGGAGAGGAACATGTCTATAATGTCGCCTCCATTGTTGTAATACTCAAGGGGAATATCCAGGGCAAGCATCAATGCAATGATTATGATATAGGAAATCAGCAGCGGATTGAAAAGTGCGATCTTCGTCTTTTTATTGATTGCAACTCCAAGGGCATATGCAAATATTGAGACAGCTATTCCGAAAAAAGGGGAAGTGAATATAAGTTCTTTCATTTTCCTTTCCTCCTCTGCTCAAGCTTAAGCACCAGAGTAACAGATCCTGCTGTAACCAGGAATACCAGGAATGTTGCGGCAAGTACGATCACAAGGAACTGAAGCCAGATGGCTTTTATGATATCGAAATGCTCAATGACCCTTATTCCTGCCGGAACGAAGAAAAAAGCCATGTTCGATAGCAGGAAATCTCCAAAATCCTCTACCTGCTCAATCTTGATTATTCTGAAAAAGAGTGCGGCTGTCAGGAGTATCATTGCGCATATTGCAGATGGAAATGGAAAGGGGAGAATATAGCTTACTGCCTCACCGATGAGGCAGAGTGTGAATATTATTGCTGCCTGGTATAAAATTTTCATAGCAATTAAATATCACAAAGGATTATTGATTGCTAGCACCGCTTTATTCCTTTTTGCTGTCAAAGTCCAGAACATATTTCTTAAAGCAGAATATTCATGATGATGAAAACGGTATGAAGTTTTAATCGTTTCAGATGTCTTTTCCCTGGCACTGTTCATGTAAAACAATTTCGCGGGAATATATAAGAATAGAGTTACTGAAAGCATTCTGAGGGGGTATATCTTTCTGAAAAAACAATAAATATTTACAGGAAAAAAAAATACTCTATTCTTTACTTTACTTGATATTAAAAACTGAGATTCGGTATCTCTGGGGGTAAAAATGAAAAAGACGGTTACAGTCCTGTTAGCAGCAATATTAATTCTTTTTGTCTTCTCTTCCTGTGATGGAAGCCTTGCTGGGAATGGTCAGGTGTCAGCAGATTCGATTCCGGGGCTTTCCTTTGCCTACAGCCCTGTCCAGAAGGCAAGGGGAATATATCTGGGAGGAAGTGATACTGATGAAGAGCTTGCATATAAGCTCATGCTGTCATTTTCCCCTGTCTTTACTGGATTCAGCGGGCAAGTATCTTCAGAAGGAAGAACTGAAGTGACATTTACTGCTCCTGCGCTGGACACAGAAGTTGTAATTAATGCAAGAATACTTGATGACCGGATAGAGTATGAGGGAAAAAACGTAGAGAAGAAAGAGGGGAACCAGATAACTGCTAAAGAAGGTGATTCCATTTACTTCAAGATTACTTATTACCCGGAAGAAAGCACTTTCGATATCTATCAGCTGATTTCTGCCTGGGAGGGCGATGCAGAGAATAAGATACCATTTGTCGCAAAAGTACAGGGAGAGGGTATAAAAGTTGATGAAAACGGAAATTATGATGGGACTCTGGTAGAGGCTGAAGCTGTCACTCATGTAAGTTATGATAAGATCAAGTCGGTCATATACTCAGATGATGATATGATGATCTCTGTCCTTCTTGAGGGGCCTGGCAGGTATGCATCTCAAGATGATCAGATGGTTCCAGTTGACGATACCAATATCCTGAGAGAAGAGTATTTTGAAAAGCTTATTGAAGAGAGAAAAGATATGCCAGATAGGGGTGCTGTGGAATTATATGGAATACTCTACTATGAAAGGAATAGCGGCACGTATGGGATATATCCTTCTTCTGAATTTTCAACAAAAGAAGAAAAGCTTGAATATTTAGCGCAAAAAGCCTTGGAAATCACAGGGGGAAAGCTGGATATCAGTCCGCTTACAGAAGAACTAAACCTATAAGTAAAAGGACATCCTTGGATAGGATGTCAAATAAGGAATGCCATATAGCAGGGAAGGAAGATTATGCCATCCTCTTCTTTGTAGTTCTTAGGATGTATTATATATGCCCCTCCAATACGTCTGGAGTATTTTTCCTTGAATCTCAATAGGGATTTTACAGAATACTTTTCAGAGGATTTAACTTCAATTGGGAATATCTTGTTTCTGGTTTTTCCTCCTTTTGATATGATGAAATCAATCTCTATGTCATTGTGCTTTGACTGTTCATTATAATGGGTATAAAAGAATAGCCGGTGTCCATTGGCTTTCAGTACTTGTGCAATGGCGTTTTCAAAAAACATTCCCTCATTTATTGAGAGTTTCCCAAGAAAAAGCTCTCTGTACAGCTCCGCTTCAATCTCATCGTTTTCATCAAAGGTATGGCTTACTAGAAGTCCAGTATCTCCCATATAGCATTTTACGTATGTTCTATCCTCATTCAGAGACAATCCGACTTCAGGATCTGATGTATTGAATGCGATATTGGCGATCATGGAATCTTCAAGCCAGAAAAATGTCTCCTCATATTTCTCAAATGTGGATTGTTTCTCTATTTTGCTAAAAACCACTCTTTTCTCATGTCGGCTTAATAAAGAGGGAATCTGGTCAAATAACGTAAGGACTTTGGCTTTATATCTGCCGTCGATTTTCATAATGTCGGAACGGTAAAGTTTCAGTATGAGCTGTTTTTCAAAATCCGCATCCTTAAAATTCCTGATATCCTTACTTATGTATGCGTCAACGCTTTTGGGCATTCCTCCGACTATCATATACTCTCTGAAGAGACTAAGAGCTTTCCGATGTAAATCTGTGGCTAAAGGTTTATGACCGTTAAAGCATTCTTTTATGTATCCGATTAGTTTCTCTTCTCCAAGAGCCCAGCTGAATTCCTCAAAATCCATCGGATACATTTTTATGCTTTCTTCTTCTGATGGTATTAAAATTTCTTTCACGTTTTCTTTTATGGAAATCAGTGAACCTGTCTCGATGTAGTCAAAACGTCCATCTTTCACAAGAGTTTTTATTGCCTCTCTGGCTTTTGGAAAAAGCTGTACTTCATCAAAAATAATTAGGCTATTCCGTTCAAACAAATCGGTATTGTAGGCTATAGAGAGAATCTGAAAGAAAGATCCCAAAGAGGAAAGATTGTTTATGAAAGCCTCTTTTACCATATTAGGACATTCCGCAAAATTTACCAGTATGTAGGATCGGTATTCCTTCTTTCCAAATTCCTCTACTATTGTAGATTTCCCAACTCTTCTTGCTCCCTCTATCAGTAAGGCTGTGCGTCCATTACGTTCCTTCCATGCTAATAGTTTATTGTAAATCTTTCTTTTAAATATCATATCATTATATTAAAAGAAAATATTATAGGACGCAAGTGAAAATATCATATTTTTAGCAATAATACGCAAGTATAAAAAGCTATAAAATATATATAATACGCAATTATCTAGCAACACCAAGTGTTAATGGACCGGAAATCAATACTGAAGAGGCTGTCTTCACTAAGCGATGAAGATAAACAGCTTCTTATAGGTCTGGTTTATGGGGAGCTCACAACATCTAGTGATTTTAGCAAGTTGATTGGAGAAGCTTCTTTGGAAGTAATTAACGGCGGTCCTGTAACTAAGGAAAATGGAGAAGGAACACTGAAAGTGACAGCATCAAGCATTTCATCATATGATCTGAGTTTTGATGGATACATTACAGGTGACTATACTTTCTGGGGAACAGGAAAGAATGTTGAAGGCTCTCAGGTCATAAGCGCTAAAGTCCGTGTAGAAGCTGAAGAATCTATGAACCTTGTAAAAGGTGATGTATTCTCATTCGTCTATGATAAGCACGAGAATCCAGATTTAGGGCCAGTAATTAGCTACACTCTAAACGGCAAGGATGCAGGAACTGGAGATATGTAATCAGGTATCATAAGGTATTATTTTAGGCTGTCTATCCTTTTATTCAGGAAGATAGCCTTTTTTTTTGCCACTTTACTCCTTATGTATGTTAAAATTAAATACTTCACTGTTTTAAAAGGGGGTTTTGATGAAGAAATGGGAAAGGAGTTTGGAGTGTGCATACCGCAGCATCAGGGAGCTGAAGGAATACCTCGGCCTGACAGAAGAGCAAGAGAGGGGACTTCTTGAAATAGAGGAACGCTATCCTATCCTCATTCCAAGGTACTATCTTGATCTTATAGACAGATCTGACAAAGCAGATCCTGTAAGGAAGATGGCAGTTCCAGATCTCATGGAGTTTTCATTCGGAGGAAAAAAGGATACAAGCGGAGAAGGGGAGAACACTGTAATAAGCGGCATGCAGCATAAGTACAGGGAAACTGCGCTGATCCTTACAACTAATCAGTGTGCAATGTATTGCCGGCACTGTTTCAGGAAACGTCTTGTTGGCCTGGCCTCCGGTGAGGTTGCAAAAAAGATTCCAGAGATGGTGAGGTATGTAAAGTCACATAAGGAGATAAACAACATACTGCTTTCCGGGGGTGATGCATTTCTCAATTCAGATGCCACTCTCAGGACATATCTGGAAAGCTTCTGCTCTATTGAGCATATAAAATTCATTCGGTTTGGGACACGCACTCCGGTGACATTCCCCGAGCGCATTCTAGATGATGATGGTGAAATCCTGGCCCTGCTGGGGGAATACTCAAGAAAGAAAGAGATTGTGGTAGTCACGCAGTTCAACCATCCAAATGAGATAACGGAAAAAGCTGAGTCAGCATGCCGTGCCTTGAGGGAATCAGGCTGCCTAATAAGGAACCAGACTGTTTTGCTTAAAGGGGTGAATGATGATCCAAAAGTGCTTTCAAATCTTATGAATGGCCTGAGCGGAATTGGCGTAATGCCATATTACCTTTTCCAGTGCCGTCCTGTAGAGGGAGTTAAGAACCAGTTCCAGGTGCCGCTGAAAAAAGCTGCAAGGATAGTGGATGAGGCAAAGAAAAGCATGAGCGGACCTGCAAAGGCATTCAGGTTTGTAATGTCGCATCCGAGAGGAAAGATAGAGATAATCGGAAATGATCAGGATCGTATGATCTTCAAGTTCCACCAGGCAAAAAATGAGCAAGATGCGTCCAGGATATTCTTCATGGATATAAAGGATGATGATGCATGGCTGGAAAATCTGCAGCCAATCTAAAAAAACCTGCACTTCACAGCTCCTTCTTTTCTGCTATAGTTTAGGTATGTACTACAATCCGATACTATATGCAGACTATTCAGATCCGGATGTCATAAGAGTTGAGGATGACTATTATATGGTTGCTTCTTCTTTTACCTATCTTCCCGGTGTTCCGATCCTTCATTCAAAGGACCTGATCCATTGGCATATCATAAACTATGCTGTCAGGTCCCTTCCATTTGAGCGCTACCGCAGGCCATGCCATGGTTCTGGCACTTGGGCGCCATCAATAAGGCATCATGACGGGGTATTCTATATCGTGATACCTCTTCCGGATGAGGGAATAATGGTGGCAAGATCTGAAGACATTTACGGTGAGTTTGAACTTAATATGCTCACTCACACGAAAGGCTGGATAGATCCATGCCCTATATGGACAGGAGAGAAGGCCTATATGGCATTCGCTTTTGCCTACTCCAGGGCCGGAAAGAACAACGTAATAGCCCTGATAGAGACAGATAAGGACCTTACTAAGACAATAGGGGAGTACAGGATAATATTTGATGGGGATGCTGTTGCACATACTTCCGAGGGTCCGAAAATCTTTTATAAGCATGGATATTACTATGTGCTCTTCCCATCTGGAGGAGTTGCAACAGGCTGGCAGAGCGTAATCAGGGCAAAGGACATTTTCGGTCCATATGAATACAGGGTTGCCATGCACCAGGGGAATATGCGGGTCAATGGCCCTCATCAGGGCGCCTGGGTCGAAACTGAAGATGGAAAGAACTGGTTCATACACTTCCAGGATGTGTATGAACTTGGCCGTGTGATACATCTTGAGCCGATGAATTTCACGCCTGACCTGTGGCCCGTAATTGGTGCCGACCTTAACGGAGATGGAATTGGGGAACCTGTTCCGAAATGGAGAGAGCCTGTTCCTTCCGGCCCAGAATACTCCATTCCTATGACTGATGATTTCATCTCTCCAACACTCTCTCTGCAGTGGCAGTGGCAGGCAAATCCTGAAAAAGGCAATTATGATATAGCAGATGGGAAGCTGAGGCTCTATGCAAGGAAGAATGAAGAGAAAAGGGAGAATATCCTCTGGTATGCTGCAAACGCTCTTACTGAGATCCCACAGAGTGATCACTTCACCCTGACAGGGGAATTCACTTTGAATGGTGTGGAAAATGGGGATATGGGAGCATTCGGTTTCATAGGTCACAGCTATTCATACTTAGCTCTCTATTATGAAGATGGAAAGTATTCTATCAGGTGCTACAAGGGAAGCGTCTCCAAAATTACTGATGAGGGGGAAGCTGAAGAGGATCTGGTATTCTCAAGAGAAGTGAAGAGCGGCAGGGCTTACCTGCGCCTTGAGCTCAGGAAGGACATGAACTACCTTCTCTCTTATTCGCTTGATGGAGAAAAGTTTGAGAAAATCAGGAAGATTTTCCCTCTTCGCCGCGCAACATGGACGGGGGCAAAGATTGCACTATGGGGTGCAAACAGGGAAAATCTTGATTCTCCAGGCTTCCTGGAAGTCTCTTATATCAGGTAATTACCATATCATGAGGCACTTGTTCTCGAGTTTCAGCAGTGCCTCTATATAGTAATAGTCGGCATACACAAACCCGATTTCCCTGTCCCATGTTCCATGATATGAACCGGTGCACTTAAGGAGGATTCCATCAGTGTCGGCTGAGTAATCAGACCGGTCTTCATCCAGAACCTCAAGCAGGCGCACTGCAACTTCCATGTACTTCTTCTTTCCCGTTTCCTTTGCAAGGTCAATCAGGGCTGATGCTGTTATTGCAGCTGCGGTCGAGTCTTCGATTGCCGGCTCCTCAGGCTGAAGATAGTCAACCGGAATATGGTAGCTGCCAGGAATATGGGATATGGCAAATTCCGCTATTTTCTCACTTGTATCCAGGAACTCCTTCTTTCCCGTATGCTTATAGGCATTCAGGAATCCATATATTCCCCAGCTCTGTCCGCGTGTCCAGGCAGAGCCTTCCGCATATCCCTGGCCGCCATGTTCGCAGACATATTTCCCAGTCTGGGGATCATACTCTGTTATGTGCCTTACTGATCCGTCTTCACGCACTGCGTTTTTCATTGTGGTTGATGCATGTATTGTGGCAATCTTTGCAAACCTTGGGTCTGCAGTAACAGCAGTTGCCCAGTAAAGGAGGGAGATATTCATCATTGAATCTATTATCGACCATCCAAGCCTCTTATTGCCGTTATTATCATTCCATGCCCTGATAAACCCCTCAGGGTTGAATCTGCCGGCAAGAACGGTTGCTGCCATAAGTCCCCTGTTTTTGGATTCCTCATTTTTATCCTGCATATAGCGTGCTACAGAAAGGGGAAGCCACATGAAGCCGGTGTCATGGTGAAGCCCGGGAAAGAGGGAAGGTGTGTAGCATCTGTCCAAAAGCTCTTCATCCTCTTTCACGACATCCATATAGACAGGATTCCCTGTCCAGAAGTACATAAGGTTTGCAATTCCTCCCCAGAAGCCGTTTGTCCACCAGCAGAGTCCGTCATCAACGCCAAATTCCTTATTGCTGTCTGCCCTGTTGTCGTAGTGTCCATTCAGTGTTACTGCCGGTATTGCCCCTTTGTTCCTTCTAATTGAAGCCATTAACTTTTTATCGATCTTTTTAAGAATACTGACTGCATCCATATTTAATTCTCCTTAGTAATATTCTATTATGCATTCTTTCTTTATGTTTTGCACAAATTTAAGCTGCATATACAGTTTTTTCATATTGCCCAATCTAAAAAACTTGCAGCCTTTACTAAAAAAACGCCACCTTGCGGGATTGGAAAACATGCTTGACGATAGTTACAGAAAAGGAGATTCAGGATGAAAAAATTCTTAGCATTTATTCTTTTGGCATCATTATTGATCGCTCCTTCTTTTGCAGGTGGCGCAGGAGAATCCAGTGCTGTTGCAGCAGAGAGCGATGTGACAACAGTAACATTCGTATTTGCAGACGGAGATGCTGGAGCAAAGGCATCAATCAATGAGATTGTGAACAGATTCAACTCCACTCATGAGGGAATGCGCGTTGCAATCCAGCCGGGAAACGGAGGAAACTATTCAGAGTTCGTCAGAACAAGGGACAGTGTGGGTGAATTCCCAGATATCGTAGAGATGAGGGGAGAAGCTGCCATGTATATCAGGGCTGGAAAGCTTGCACCGCTTCCTCAGGAACTTACAGACCTCTTCCTCTCCCCAATGGTGATAGATGGAAACATCTACACAGTTGCACTTGCCGGAGAGAATACAAACGGAATCATATACAACAAGGCATATTTCGATGAGCATGGACTGACAGAACCAACCAGCTATGAGGAGTTCATTGAGCTCTGCCAGAAAATTGCAGATCTGGGAGATATGAGTCCTCTTGTAGTTGGCGGTGGCGATCTATGGCACATGGGATTCCTGTTCAACATGGCTTGGGATGACCAGGTAATCAGCCAGGATCCTGATTTCATCGCACACTGCTATGACGGATCCAAGAATTTCTCAGATCCTTCTGTGCAGGCAGCATTCAGTGAAATGCAGGAAATCATGCAGTATGCACAGACTGGATGGGCAAGCACTCCAGATGCCCAGATAACTACATTCATCGTCAATGACATGGCTGCCATGATGTACTCTGGAACACATATGTTTACACAGATTCTTTCAGCTGATCCAGAATTCGAGCTTGGCTGGTTCCCGATCTACTCACATGACGGAGCTCTGAGGCTTGTCGGCGGATCTGGAATTTCCGGACTTGCTGTCTCTACAGAGTGCCAGGCAGATCCTGAGAAATGGGAAGTTGCAATTGAGTTCCTGAAGTTCTTCTATGCACCGGAGAACTATGCAATCTACTGCAATACCCTCAGTGCAATCCCGGCAACAAAGGCAACACCTACTCTTGATGGCGTGGCAGTCCTGCAGGAAGTCATTGAAGCCACACAGCAGGCAGATAACCTCACTCCAATGTGGAACAGCAAGAGTGGAGTTAATGAACTTCCTCCAGATTTCAGGAATTTCACATACAAGACACTTACTGAAGTCCTCCTTGGACAGAGGTCAATAGAGAGTGCCTGCGAAGAGCTGAATAAGACATGGGCAGTTGCTTCGTCTTCTTTCAATCCTGTAACCGAAGTTGGAATCGAGTAATAGTTCGTATGAGGCCCTCAGGGGCCTCAGTTAATTGAAAAGGAGGGATTATGCAGCAGCTATCTAAAAAAAGAAGGATAGACAAGGTACTGCTTGGCTTTGTGGCACCTGCATTCGTATTCTATGTGGCATTCATAGTGCTGCCAACTGTAATGAGTCTCTATTACAGCTTCACAAGCTGGGATGGAATCAGTCCGAACATCCATTTCATAGGACTGAGGAATTACATTGAAATCTTTACAAGTGCACGTTTTGGAAACGCACTTAAAAATACTGTTATACTGACAGTCTTCATCTCGGTTTTTGAAAATGCAATAGCTCTTGCACTAGCACTTTTGGTAGACAGGGTGATAAAGGGAAAGAACCTGTTCAGATCCCTTTTCTATATACCGGTGCTTATCAGCGGAATCGTTTCCGGATTTATCTGGAAAGTTATGTATAACTATAACTTCGGTGTCATAAATGCGCTTCTGGAGAATATAGGGCTTGGAGCACTGAAGCAGGACTGGCTTGGAAATACAAGCCTGACGCTTATTGCCATCGGAGTTGTGCTTGTATGGAAGGGTGCAGGGTATTACATGATAATCTATCTTGCATCGCTGCAGTCCATTTCGTCCGATATTCTTGAGGCTGCTGAGATTGATGGGGCAACTGCATGGCATAAGTTCACAAAGATAACGCTTCCATTGATTTCCGGCGCATTCACAATCAATTTCACACTCTCCCTCATTAATGGACTCAAGGTTTTTGACCAGATCAATGTAATGACGGACGGAGGTCCTGGCTTTACATCGGAGACTGTCGTCTACCTTCTTTACAAAGTCGGATTCAATGAGGGAAGGCAGGGCTTTGGCACGGCAGTCGGCGTTGTGCTGCTGCTTGTAATTCTGGTTCTCAATACAATTCAGCAGAAGTTCCTGAGGTCAAGGGAGGTACAGGTATGATGAAGGAAAAGAAAAAGATAAAGGCAATGGATGCCGTTCTCATAGCCATAGCAGCTATTCTTGCTCTGCTGTTCATCTATCCAGTGCTTTTTGCATTCATGTCGGCATTCAAGAGCAATGGCGATATCCTGAGATCCCCTGCAGGTTTCCCTACCTCGCTTTATACCCAGAACTTCGTGGATCTTTTCCAGATGTCTGATTTTGCCCACGCAATTTTCAATACGGTATTTTTAACCGTAGTTTCTGAATTGCTTATAATATGCATAGTCCCGATGGCAGCATACGGAATAGAAAGAAGGAAATGCAGGCTCTCTTCATTCCTCTATACATTCTTCATTGCTGGCATGATGATTCCATTCCACCTTTACATGTTCCCTCTTTTCAAGGAAATGAAAGTGCTTGGAATGTTCGGGAACATGATTGGACCGATCGTTTGCTACATATCTGGCTCCATTGCATTCGGAACACTCCTATATGGAAGCTTTCTCAAGGGTATTCCTCTGGAAATCGAGGAGGCAGCAACTATAGATGGATGCACTCCGCTCAGGACTTTCTGGCAGATCACATTCCCTCTTCTTGGGCCTTGCAACGCATCGATGGTTATCCTTAATGGACTTGGCATATGGAATGATTACCTTATGCCATACCTGGTCCTTCCATCGGGAAAGGCAAAAACCATTACAGTTGAAATTGCATCGTTTGTCGGACAGTTCACAGCCCGCTGGGATATCGTATTTGCAGGAACCATCATTTCAATTGTTCCAGCCCTTGCCATTTTCATTGCTTTCCAGAAGTATTTTGTCAAGGGTATTACAGCAGGAGCTGCAAAGGGATGATGCCATATCCTGTACCACAGGAAAAGATCAGGCGCCTCATTGTCTCAACTGATATGGCTAATGAGGCTGATGATCCTTTTGCCCTTGCCCATGCACTTCTGACTCCACTGTTCGATATAAAGGCGGTCATCGCGGCACATTATGGCATTGACCGCCATAGTGACAGTGCCCTGAGAAGCTACAGGAAAACAAAAGAGCTGCTTTCCCTTATGGAAATTGGAAGTGAACTCCTTTTCATGGGAGAGAAAATGCCTCTTTGCCACTCATCTGATCCTTCTGGAGGTGCACTGCAGATTGTAAGGGAAGCATCATCCGGCAGTATTACTGTCCTTGCCCTTGGTCCTCTGACAGATATTGCAGTGGCCATAAGGGAGGATGGAAGCATTATAGAAAATCTTACGGTTATCTGGACCGGTGGCGCAAAATACCCGGATGGAGGCTGGGAGTACAATCTCTTTAACGATATAGAAGCTGCAAACTATGTAATCTCATCCGGTGTCAGGCTCATCATGATTCCAAAAGATGTTTACCAGTGCCTCAATGTTCCATTTTCTGAGCTGTACCTGAATCTGAGGGGCTATAAGCTTGGACAGTATCTGTTTAACCAGCTTATGGAACACAGCATGGAAGATGGGCCAAGAAATGCCCTGATCCGCTCCGGTGATGGCTGGATACTTGGTGATAATGCAGTCCTCAGCCCGCTCCTATGTCCCAGATCCACAGAAATTGAAACAATACCTGCTCCTTTTTTCACAGAAAATGGAATGTACAATTTGGCTGATGGACATGGTACAATTGAAATTGTGCGGAAAATAGATGCACGTTACATAATCAGTGACATGTTTTCCAAGTTCAGGATATATGGAGAGGGCTGTGAGGATCGGGGTATTTAAGAAATTCGGTGCATTTGCAATTGTCACGGGACTGCTTCCCCTTATAATCACTGTACTAGTGCTCTCTTTCAGGATGAGAAGCGAATTCTACAGCGTGATGAAATCCAATTACACGCAAAGTGCCATAACTCTGCAGGACCGTCTCGATTCGCTTCTCGATACATATGACAATATATCCAGCATGCCGTATTATTACAGGTTCGGACCGGATGACAACTACCTCTCGTTTGATGCATTCAGGCGCATATTCTATGGCTATGACTTATCAGAAGGTGAAAAAGAGGCAGAGAGGAAGAGGAACGTTGAATCGTTTTTATCCAATCTTGTCAGGATCGATCCATATGTGGTTGGGGCTGCCTTCATCGGCTATGATGAGGATGGAAAGCTTCTGGCATTCAGCGTAGACAGTGTCTCCGGTGGTTTTGCCGCAAGCGAAGTCATCAGCATGGTTGACTGGACTAATAGTGACAAAACCTACCGAGGAATGACAATAAGCGGGATTATCCCATACAGGGCAAATACGGATGTCTTTGTAGTTTCAAGGAACTATTATGATATAAGGGGGCAGGTCAGCAGCCTTAACTACATTGGCACACTCTATCTTTTCATAGATGTTGCACGGCTTGATGAGCTTTTATCTTCTGCAAAGAGGGAAAGGTCTGACCAGATATATCTTTTGCAGGATGGCACCGTATGGTATTCGGGAAATGAGAGCGCCATTGGTAAGCCTCTTCCTTCCTGGGATGGCAACATGCTCTTTTACACAAGCGGAGAGGAGCATGGGGTATCTGTCAGTATGGAAATTGATCCAGATGATTCGTATGGGGCAATAAACACCCTTTATGCCCTTGCTTTTATTCTCCTTGCCCTTTCAATTCTCCTTTTCACAGTTGGCATCATGTTCATTTCCCGCAGGTTCTCAAGCCAGATGCAGTCCCTGTTCAAGGGAATGGACAGGGTTGAAAGGGGTGATTTCAATGTTCCTGAGGTAAAGGGCAGCAGGGATGAGCTTGGAGAGCTTTACGAGCGTTTCAGGAAGATGGGAGCAAGGCTTGAGGCTTATATTGACAAGGCATATTCAGCACAGCTGAAACAGAAGGAAGCAGATCTGACTGCATTGAAGAGCCAGATTTATCCGCATTTCCTTTACAACACTCTTGAAGTGATAAGGATGAGTGCGCTCAATTCAAATGATGAGAAGACTGCAGAGATGATTGAGGCGCTTTCTGAGCAGATACACTACCTGATTGGGCCAGTAAGGGATTTCGTACCCCTTTCTTACGAAATTAAGATTGTAGAGAAGTATATTTTCCTTCTTAATTGCAGGACTGAGGGGAGCATACAGTTCGTGTCTCCCAAGAATTATGAGGATACTTTCGTTCCAAAACTTATTCTTCAGCCGCTTGTAGAGAATGCCTACATCCATGGCCTGAAGCCGAAAGGGGGAAAGGGAAGCATCGCAGTCGATGTCATCGAAGAAGGCTCATCCATTGAGATATCCGTACTGGATACTGGAATCGGCATGGACAGTGAGTCCTTGAGGGCATTAACTGACCTGCTGGAAGGGGATTCAATCGGAATAAAGGATGAGTATGCGTGGAAGAGCATAGGGCTGAAGAATGTATATGACAGGATTAAACTGCTGTTTGGTTCGGACTATGGGCTCTCAATTGATTCTGAAAAAGGGGTGGGAACCGTAATCAGCATAAGGCTTCCCAGAAATATAAAAGGAGAAGAGGATGTTCCGTTTGGTGATGGCAGATGATGAGCGCCTTATTATAAAGGGGCTTGAAAGGCTTTTGGATTGGGAAAGCCTCTCTATTGATATTGTTGGCGTCTATTATGATGGTAAGAGTGCCCTGGATGGCATAATAGCATTAAGGCCTGATATCGCCCTTCTGGATATCTCCATGCCAGGACTTAGCGGAATAGATGTACTCAGGACTATAAGGGACCAGGGAATAGGCACAAATGTGATATTCATCAGCGGCTTCCAGGATTTTGAATACGTGAAGGCCGCACTCCGCTATGGTGCCAAAGATTATATACTCAAGCCTATAGTAAGGACTGAGATGCTCCGTGCTCTCGAAAAATGCCTTCCAGAAAAGAAGAGGGAAGATGATTCAGGGCAGGAGCGGAACAGCTATTCAGAATTTCTTGAGGAACCTGGACCGTATCTCCTCTCTCTGCTTCTGATAACAGCTGGAAATGAAAGCCCTATCTCAAGGCTTTTGCGGTTTTCGGTAAAGGAAGAGGTGAAAGGTATCCTGAAGGAAAAGGATATGCTTTTTGAAGAGGATGGAAGCTCAGTATTCATTTTCTTCCCTTATGGTGACGAAGAGAAGGCTTTAAAAGAGCTTTGCAGCATCCTCTCTGAAATGAAGGAGGAGTCCAGGGAATACCTGTCTTTCATCCTTTCCCGTCCGTTTTATTCAGCAGCTGCCATAAAAACAGAAAAGGACAGGACTTTGCTGTACTCTGATTTCTCTTTCTTCTCTTCAGGGAAAGGGGAAAAAATTCTTTCACTTTCCGCCCTTGATTCTGATATTTCCGCACTTTCGCTTATGCAGCTTAGAGACAGCCTTTTCCAGGCGGCGATAAGCCATAATGAGAAGGAATTCAAATCATTGCTTTCCCAGGTATCATCAGAATGTCCGAAGCATTCCTCATATAAGAAGAATGAAGCTGCATTTTTCCTCTCTTCAAGCTGCAGGAACCTTTTTGAGCGCCTTAAGTCAGCGATGATCAACCTTCCTGAAATTGACTTGAGAGCCCTTATGGACAGCCTCATGGAAAGCTCAAGCTACATGGAGATGGAAAGCGTATTCCATAAAGAATGCATGGAACTTTATGAGGAGGTTATGATCAGGACAGGCGGAGGGTCAGAAAAAGAGTTTATGGTTGCACTTGACTATATTGAAAAGCATTATATGGATCCAATCGGGCTCAAGACAGTTTCAGATGTGGTCAAGATGAACACATATTACTTTTCCTCATATTTCAAGAAAAATACTGGAGTTAATTTCAAGGACTATCTTAGGCAGGTCAGGATGAACCATGCAATGGAACTTCTTGCTTCTTCAGATATGAGCCTTTCTCAGATAGCTAAGGAAGTTGGAATTATGGACAGCAGGACATTCTCAGACCTTTTCTATAAGACATTTGGGGAAAAGCCAAGCGTATGCGTACGCCGCATACGGAATGTAGGGAGCGAGAGCTATGAATGATAAGCATAAGGAAATCTGGTTTGGCTCGTTCTATGAGCCGGCTTATTCTGATACAGATTACCTGGACAGGACCCTGTCCCTGATAAAGGACCTTGGATTCACTACGGTATTGCTGGATGCAAAGGCATGGGAGGATTTGCGGGATTCCTATGAGAATAAGGGAAAGAGCCAGTATGTCGCCTCTCTTGAGCATATGATGGCAAAGTGCGTGGAACTGGGGCTTGAGTACTCATTCCTGGCTCTATACCTTTCTGGTGATAACCTCTATCCGGATATAAGGTTTTCCCCTCCGATCCTTGGCTCTGCTGTAGTTGATGAGAACGGAAAAGAGATCATCTGGTACCGCTACTGGTCTGAAAAAGCAAAAGATGAAATGGAGAGGCACGTAAAAAGGCTTTATGAAAAATATGCAAAAGGAAGGTCTTCTGTCCTCTGCTCAATGTGGGATCCCATTGTAGCTCCTTCATTTGATAAGGATGGAAATGACAGGTACGTAATGTTCCTGGAAGGGAAATACAGGGATATAGACTCATTCAACAAAGCTTACGGCAGCTGCTTCAGGAGCTTTGAAGAAATAAAGCTCAGAGATGTCTGGCAGAGGGGAAGAAGCTATGAGGATAACAGGGCATGGCAGGCATCTGAGCTTGAGCTCTACTTTTCCGATATGAAGAGGCGCCTCTCCTTTACCCAGGCAGACCTTATTCCGATGATTGCCCAGTGGGGATTCTTCCTGACCTTTGATGGCTCAAAGCTTCCAGGTGTGGGACTTGCAGACCTGTGGGACACAGCAAACAGGGGCGTTGACTTATATTCACTCAAGGATAGCCTTGATGGAGTGAACTTCATTGCTGTGCCAGTAGACCCGGATGGAAGCCCGGACTGTTATGTGAATGTCTACAGCCACCGTTTCCTTGCAAGCCTGAACAGGAAAAAGGAATTCCTTGGAGGAATATTCCTTGGACGTTTCCTCTATGGCGATGCATATTCCGCCCTGACACCTGTCGAGGTGATTTCATCAATCGCTGCATCAGGTGCAAAAGGCTACAGGTCATATGGAGTCAATGGGCTTGATGATGGAGGCCTTATAGACAGGATGGATAAGCAGTATCTTGAAAACATTGCGAGGGCAAACAGGCTTTTTGATGAGATAAGAAGCCTTGGGAGGAAAAAGGAAAACAGCATAGCAATACTTTTCCCAAAAGAAATGGCTCTGGCAGAAAACTACTCAGAGGAAGGCAATAAGCAAAGAAGGCTGGACAGTCTTGGTTATATGCATTTGATCCTGGATCATGGATTGGATGCTGACGTAATTGACCCAAATGATATTTCAAACAGCTATAGAGTCATTATCTGTCCTGCAAATTCACTTTACTCTGGCAAATACAGGGATAAGATTGTTCAATATGTAAAGGAAGGCGGAGTTCTTCTTCTTTCACAATCAAACAGTATAGGCATGGAGTTCTCAATTGAAACTGTTATCAATAAGTTAAAAGTGCTGAGAACAGAAGAAGATGCAATGCTGCAGGGGCCTACTTCATCTCCTATCGGAGGGAAAGTGCTCTATTTCTATAAGGATGGTAAGCCGGCTGTCTCTGAATTTTCTGCAGGTAAGGGAAGGGTTATACAGTTCGGCTTTGATTACGGCTATGAATATGTTTCAAAGAGCGTTCCCCATGTACCTCGCAGTGAGCACAACAGTGCAATATATCCCCTTCAGATGATGAAAAGGCAGATCATCTCCAGTTTCATTGGCGGAAGCCTTGACTGTAAGGGGCTTGAGATAGCAGAGTTTGAAAAGGGATATGTTGCGATTAACCATACATCATACGCAAAACCGGCAGAAATAGATGGAAGGATTTATGAGATAATGCCACGGGATGCACTGATCATAAGGAAATGCTGAGGGATGCTTATCCTTCAGCCTTGCCTTGGCATTTTGCAATTCCTGTTGGGACTTTTCCAGATTAATCCTTTTACGGTCACTTAGTTATAGTCTTTTTCCGCTTCGTTTTCTTAAATATGAAATTGTGCATTATTGCATACTGATTAAATATTCTATTGTGATTATAATTCCAATATCGGTATTATTAAATTGTGTTTATTTTCACTTCCTCTTCTGCATTCTGCAGATTCTATGGGAAGGTGTGCAGCTTATTTGAAGTTCCTTATTCAGTCTGCTCATGGCTTAATGGCTGTCCATTATGCTAATATCATGGATATGAATGATAAAGACCTTGAAATGAAGATAAAAGATGAGATGGATAGGGAGATCCAGGAGAGGGGATATTCCACTCCTCTGGATCTTTTGGTTGCATTGCGTTTTTTAGACAGCAGTAAAGTCAGGGAATGGATGGAAGGGAATATTTCCTTCCTTGAAAAGGCTATAACACTCGGACCTCAGAAGACTTTAAGGCTTTTGGCTGTGATGAGCGCTCATGCAAAGAAAAGCGGCTATAAGATCCAAAAGGAAGACTACTTTAAAAATGGAACAGATGAGCTGCTTCAGTTTTCACGATCCAACAACAGTGTCATAGAAGGCCAGTATTCAACACGCTATGTAGATAAGTACTGGAGAGAAGATCAGTGAAGAAGTGAGAAAGTCACTTCACAAGTTCCCATTCCTAGTGCGGCAGTGAGATTTGATGTGTCTTTAATGCGGGCAATCATAGTGTATGACCATGAGTTTGAGCCGTAAAAGAGGCAGATCTGGTCTCCTGCATAAAGCACGATGTCTCCTGCCCTTGCCGTAATCTGCCTGTTATCAGAAGAAAGCCTTTGCCCGATTTCCCCGACTTTCTCAAAATTGTTGTCCCACATGCTTATCCTCAGGTCTCCTTCCTCCAGAAGAGATATGAAATCCCTTGCGGCTGCGGTGTCTGCCAGTTCTGCCCTGAAATCATGGCCGTTTACACTTACATTCATTTGCATATTAATAAACTCCTCATAATTTGTGCTTCCTGCAAGGCAGGCGCTGAGTGCAATGGAAAGAGCCAGGATGGTTAAAAGCATCTTTTTCATATTCCTGCTCCCATCCTGTAGGCATCTTCAAGCATTTCTTCTATAACTGAGCCTGGATCTGTTACGCCCTTTGCAAAGAGAACTCCTTTGAGCTGGACTCCTTCAAAGCACTCTATCCATCCACTAATAGCCTTCAGTGCCCCTTCATTTGCCTTTTCATCGTCCTCTGCAGCAGATGAAAGGAAGAATACTTCGCGGAACCTGTACTGCTTCACATAAAGAGGATTGGTCCTGTCCAGGAACGTCTTCATCTGTCCTGCAACCGAATAGAAATAGACAGGGGATGCAAAGACAAGTACATCGCTGTTTTGAATTATTTCATTGATTTCTCCCATGTCATCATTAAGCACGCAATCTCCTTTCTCCTGGCACTTGAGACAGCCGATGCAGAATTTGATTTTCCGTGCTTTCAATGAGATTTCAGTAACGCTATGCCCTGCTGCAGATGCGCCATCTGCAAAGCGCTTTGCAAGAAGTTCTGAATTGCTTCTACCCCTCATGCTTGATGATATCACAGTGACCTTTTTCATCAGATCCTCCATTCAGCTTAACTTTACTGAGGAGGCATGCAAATAGCAAATACTTATTTATTATAATTTTCCATAAGAAATTTCTATGATAAAATAGTTTACATGGAATTACGTGTACTGGAATATTTCCTGGCAGTTGCAAGGAAAGAGAGCATTACAGCTGCAGCTGAGGCCCTGCATGTTACGCAGCCAACGCTTTCCGTGCAGCTGAAAGGCCTTGAAGATGAGCTTGGAAAGAAGCTTTTCATCAGGGGTGTGAAGGGCTCAAGGAGGGTAGTCCTTACAGAAGACGGGATAATCCTTAGAAAGAGGGCTGAAGAGATACTTGAACTCGTCAGGAAAGCAGAGAATGAGATAACTGCGGGAAGTGAGGATATTGTTGGAGATGTCTATATAGGATGCGGTGAGAGTGAGAATATCCGGCTGCTTGCAAGGGCTGTTTCTGCCCTGAAGGGAAAAGGGGCGGAAATAAAGCTTAATATACTGAGCGGAAATGCAGAATCTGTATTCAGCGCACTCGATAAGGGTTTGATAGATTTCGGCATAGTCTATGAGGATTTCGATAAGAGGAAATATGAGAGCATCCCATTGCTCTCTGATGACGAATGGGGAGTGCTTATGAGAAAGGATGATCCTCTCAGCTACAGGAGTGCGGTAGTGCCTCATGACCTTGATGGAAAGCCACTGATAATTTCCGCAGAAGATAACGCCGGCAGGATTATCAGGAAATGGATGGGAAGGAGCATTTGCAACATTGCAGCGACATACAATCTTGTGCTCAATGCATCCAGGCTCACTCAGGAAGGTCTGGGCTATACAGTATGCTTCAAGGGCCTTGTGGAGAATCCTGATTTAATATTCAAGCCTCTTGATCCGCCGCTGAGGGCAGAAAGCGCCCTGATCTGGAAACGCTGGCAGGTCTTTTCAAGGGCATCAAATGCGTTTCTAAGTGAGGTTAAAGCCATTTTAGAGTGAAATGATACAGCATCTGCTTTATGTTCCTGCATTGCTTATGGCTGTCCAGGATTTCAAGAAATAGTTTGAAAGTATATTTAGCAGAGATTATCATAATGGTATGGCAAAGATACTGATTAAAGACGGTTTACTTGTGGATACTGAATGGCAGCGCCATCAGGATATCCTGATTGAAGGATCAAAGATTGTAAGGATTGCTCCAGATATTGAAGCAGAGGATATAGAAGGACCAGTTAACGTGATCAATGCAGAAGGGCTTTGCGTTCTTCCTGGCCTGATAGATGCCCATACACACTATCATCTGATATCCCGCGGCACTGTTACTGCTGACAGCTTCAAGGAAGGTTCAAAACTTGCAGCGTTCGGCGGCGTTACGACTGTAATAGATTTTGCCGATGACAATAAGAAGAGCCTTTCAGAGAGCCTTTATATAAGGCGAAGGGAAATGAGCGAAATGGGGATAGACTATGCCCTGCATATGGGAGTCTATTCTTTCCGGGATGATATCAGGAAAGAGCTTGAAGAGGTGAAAGCCAAGGGCGTGAAGGCTGTCAAGCTTTATACGACATATAGGAATGTCGGGTATTTCATAGAGAAAAAGGATGATCTGAAGCGGATACTTGAAGCCTGCAGGGATTTGGATATCATGGTGACTGTCCACTGCGAGGATGATGATACGATCCAGGATATTGAGAAGAACTGGAAAGGCACATACCTGCCAAAGGACCATCCGGACCTGCGCCCTGCAATAGCTGAGGCAAGGGCGATAAGGGCTATGGGAGAGCTGGCAGAGGAGATTGGATTCAAGCTTTATATCGTCCATCTCTCATCAAAAGAGGGGCTTGAAGAGGTGAGGAAGCTTCGCAACAGGGGAGTGCACCTGACAGTCGAGACAACACCTCACTATCTTTTCCTTAACAGGAGCAAGCTTGAAGGGGAGGATGGATCACTGTATGTGATGACGCCGCCGCTCAGGACTGAAGAAGACAATACTGCATTGCAGAATGCGCTTCTGGATGGAGAGATACAGGTAGTTGCTACAGATCACTGCTCATTCACAAGGGCGCAGAAGCTTCAGAGCAATGACACGAGGACAATCCTGCCAGGAATTCCAGGCACGGAAGATCTGCTTCCTCTTCTCCATACGTTTGCAATTAAAAGCGGCCACCTGTCACTGTCACAGATAGTGAACCTGACATCCACACGTCCGGCTAAGGAATTCGGACTCTATCCGAAGAAAGGATGCCTGAAAGAGGGAAGCGATGCGGATATCGCACTGTTCTATCCGGATTACTCATGGGTAATTGGAAAGGACAGCATCCATAGTGCTGCACTTTACAGCGCTTATGAGGGAATGACTGTGACAGGAAAGGTCATTATGACAATACTCAGGGGCAGGATCATCATGGGAGATGGCATCTACCTTGGAATTCCTGGGGATGGAGACTACGTAAAGGCAAGAGAGTCATGATAAAAGCTGTATTGTTCGATATGGATGGAGTCCTCGTAGACAGCGAGGACCTGTCTATATCAATAGGGATAAAGTATTTTGAGAGCCGTGGCTATAAGGCTGAGAGGAAGAATTTCCTTTCCCATCTTGGAACTGGTATGAGTGACTTCATCTATGGTACTGCCAGCGAAATAGGGGCAGAGGTGAGTGTGGAGGATGCAGACCGCTTTTACCAGGAAGCCTACGCAAAGGAATTGGAAAATACCGTGATTGCGATGCCTGGGGCAGAAACGGTGCTTCATAACATAAAAAATATGGGCATTAAGATGGCCATATGCTCATCTGCCCAGCGCTGGAAGGTGAATGCGAATATCAAGGCACTTGGGGTAGATCCAGGCTTCTTTGATCTTGTCATTGCCGAAGACATGATAAAAAGGAATAAGAGCAACCCGGATATCTATCTGCTTGCAATTGCCTCACTGGGTGTTGACAGGAATGATGCCATTGTTTTTGAAGACAGCAGGGGCGGAGTTCTTGCAGGAGTGAATGCAGGAATAAGGACTGTAGCACTCACAACTACAATGACAAGGGATGAGGCAGAGCATTCCATGGCTGATAGGGTAATCAGAGACATTAAGGAGCTTGAAGGAATAAAGGATGCAAAGGCTTTGGAGGATTGCTTATTCCCGCCTCGCAATAGGAGCTTGCTCTATGGTGCATCCTATATAATGGCATCTGGTGAGCCAATACGGCCTGAAATAATAAACAAGTGCATAAAAGAGGCAATTGAAGTCAGAAAATCGGCTTATGCTCCGTACTCAAAGTATAAGGTAGGAGCTGCACTGCTGAGTGCTGGGACAGGCCTGATATACAGAGGCTCAAACATTGAGAATTCATCTTATGGCGCTACTATATGTGCTGAGCGCAATGCAGTAACTACAGCTGTATCAGCAGAGGGCGGGGAGCTTGGAATAGATTTGATAGCAATTGCTTCTGAAGATTCCCCTCCGGCTCCTCCATGTGCTCTCTGCCTGCAGGTGATTGCAGAGTTTTCCCGGCCGGAGACAGAGATAATCCTGGTAGGAGAGGGAAATGTGGAATTGAGGTATTTGCTGAGAGATCTATTGCCAAAGCCTTTTGTCTTTCCCACAATGAGAAAACAATGAAAATCAGAAAGGCTCTATATTCATTTTTGCTATTCCTCTCAGTTCTTGCCATCTCTTCCTGTTCAAGCACGGAGACTTTTGTATCATACCCGGCAGTCTCTGATCTAAGCGTTGAGGAAAAGATGGAAGCCCTTGGCGTGGATCAGATGAAGGTTGACTATCCTGAAGTCTATTATTATGGCCCGGATTTTCTTGAGAGAATCACTGATCTTGTGTCTCAGGCCAAGGACTATATCCTGATAACCACATTCCTAGGCTCATCAGCTCCTGAGCTGGAAGAGTTTTACAGCGTGCTTGCGGAAAAGGCTGAATCCGGGGTGCGGGTTTATGTCTCAATAGATGGCTTATCCAGCTATGATATGACTGAGTCAAGGTTTGTCATGACTCCGCTGTATTTCCTCAAGGAAAGCGGCGTCAATCTGATTGAGTATTCGCCTTTGACATTTGCACACGTAATAGCGCCGCAGTATATGCTTTTAAGGGAGCACAGGAAGATATTCGTAATAGATGGGAAGATATCTGTAATTGGAGGGATGAACATCAATTACATCTCCCTTGGGTCAAAGGAAAAGAACCAGAGGGACAGCATGTACATATTCCATTCCACAGTCCTTGCAAAGAGCCTTACAGACCAGTTCGTATCGATATGGAATTCAAGTACTGTCGAAAAAATAGACAGGGACAGCTTCAAAACTTATGAAAATGATAGTGAAGGAAAAATCCCTGCATATATGTTCAATCAGGGGCCAGGAGGGAAAGAGAAGGTTGCGGATATGTATTCCGTGCTCATCAATTCAGCAGAGAAGGAGATCCTGCTCTTTTCATTCATCCCGGCATATGATGAGAATATGCTCACTGCGCTGAAGAACGCAAAGGAAAGAGGAGTCAGGATCGTAACTGTAGTCTCCTCAGAGCCAAGGAACAGCAAGGGAAGTTTCTATGCCATGCCAAGGGTTCTTGAATTCTCTGATGAGGTTTACCTTACGGTCTCTGATCCTGAGATTCCTCTTCTGCATGAAAAGCTCATGATAGTGGATGGACGATACACTGTAATCGGGTCTACAAATTTCAACTTCAGGTCAATGGCACTCGATAACGACATCTCGATCGTTCTGGATTCCGAGGAGTTTGCTCAAATGTCCAGAGATCATTTTTATGATAAAATACAGGATGGAGCTGAGCATATAACAGAAGAGAGGGCAGAGGAGCTTAGGAAGGAAGGCTCTGCTTTAGCTTACTTCCTGGTCTATTACGGGGGCTGATTTGAAAAAAGCGCTTCAGGTCATGTTAGCTATACTGGTTCTATCTGGCTGTGTGAATACAGATGCATTCATATCTGGCAATGCGGGCCTGAGCGTTGAAGAGGCTTTTGCAGAAAGCAATGCGGAAAAGATATGCCTTGATAGGATTGAGGCATTTTATTCTGGAGAAGAGTGGATGGCTAAGCTGATGGAGCTTACTTCAGATGCGGATGATTATATCCTGATGTCGACTTTCCTCGGCTCATCCTCAGCAGCACTTGAACCATTCTACAGGCTGTTATGCACGAAAGCTGAAAGCGGGGTGGATGTCTACATGATAATAGATGGTTCATCCAGCTATGATATGACAGAGTCCAGGAATTACCTGACTCCGCTTTATTTCCTGAAGGACCATGGGGTTCACCTTATTGAATACAATCCGTTCATACTTTCACATATCATAGCTCCTCAGACACTTTTGCGAAGGGAGCATAGGAAGATGTTCGTCTTTGATGGTGAATATTCTGCACTGGGAGGAATGAACCTTAATTACATCTCACTTGGAGGAGAGGGGGCAAGCCAGAGGGACAGCATGTATCTCTTTGATTCTCCTGATCTTGCAAGGGCCCTGGTAGATATCTTCGTAGATGCATGGAATGGGAACTCAGTGGAGAAAATAAGGAAGGATGACTTCAGGTGCAGTGAAGGGCATTCAGGCAAGATATCAGCTTATCTTTTCAATCAGGATGAAAAGAACACACTGCTTGCTCAGATGTATGCAGCACTTTTTGCTTCTGCAGAGAAAGAGATACTGTTTTTCCCATATATGCCGCTTATGGATGATAACATGGAAAGTGCGCTTCTTGAGGCAAAGGACAGGGGAGTTGATATTCACCTTGCCGCAGCGATGGACAGGGACTATGTGGTATCTTCAATAAGCTATGTGCTTCCATCCCTCTATGACTTATGCACCAATTTATATCTTGTCAGGGCAGGGGATGGAATGCTTAACCTTCATGAGAAACTTTTAGTCGTTGACGGAAGATATACAGTCATTGGGTCTGCAAACTTCAACTACCGCTCAATGGGCCTCAGTAATGAGATATGCCTTGTTGTGGATGATGTGGAGTTTGCTGAGCAATGCAGAAAGCATTTCTTCTCTAGGCTAAAAGAGGGAAGTGTGCTAATAACAGAAGATGAAGCGCAAAGGGTAAAGGGTGAAGAAGGATCATTCTTCTATTATCTTTATGCATTCTATGGGGGCTGATCTTGAAGAAATTCGTTTTGATTCTGCTTATTGCGTTATCACTTTCTCCGCTTTATGCGTTCTCATTTTACTATGGTGCAGGCGGAATAGGGGAAGCTTCAGTGGATGACCACTATGCCGGGCTTTCCATGGATATCGGTTTTTCTGTATTCGATGAGCCTTATCTGATGGTTGATGGAGAAATAGTGCTATCCCCACTGTTTGAAGGGGTCTCAATCAATGTTTCCACTTCTCCGTTTTCCGTAGTGACTGACACTTTCCTCTTTGCCAATCCCGTGCTCTACAGTCCCAAGATACAGATAGGGGCAGAATACATGATGGACAGCGGTTGGCGTTACAGGGCAGAACTTGCCCTTATAAACTTCAGGGACACTAAATTTGCATACGAATTCCTTACTTCGGTGATCATTGTTGACATGCTTGATTATGATATCGGATATGGAGTAAGGCTTATGAAGTTCACATATTTTATCTGAGGAGGGGATGAATGAGAAAAATTACCGTTCTTTTTGCCTTGCTGCTTGTTTCGCTTTCCCTCCATGCAGGAGACTACCAGGATATAGCGCTTTCAGCTGGTGCAGATTCCACATATGGCTATTATGGGGATTACGGAGTGGAGGACTCCCTTCGCATTAACTTTGCTTTCAACCTTGGCCTGAGCAGCAGGTGGGAGACTTCACTTGGAATCAGGACGGAGCTTACTCCAAATATAATTGACGAGAATACTGTTTTCCTGGAATTCAGCTATGCCCTTCTCGGAGCAAGGAGCACAAAGAGCAAGGTCTCCGGCCTTGGCATAAATATGCTCATATCTGCCGGAGGGTTCTATTCATTCAGGAGTTTCAGTGATTTCAATGGGGCAGGGGCATATATATCATTTACTCCCCTTACCCTCGGCAGTCCCATAACGGGAAGAAGGGAAAGGTTCATGAAGACAAATCTTGGCTATGATTTCATAAACCGCAATGTTGTCGTATCCTTTTCCATCCTCACGTTTGATTATTATGTCAGGGGCACTTACAGGGACTATATCTAGCCTTCGAGTGCGCTGATCTTGTCTATGCGCCTCTGATGCCTTCCTCCGGCAAAGCTTGAATCAATGAAGGAGTCAAGGATCCTGATTGGGTCCTCCTTGTATTCAACACGTCCTCCGAAGGCAAGCATGTTTGCATTGTTGTGCTCTTTTGCCATTCTTGCTGAGTAGCTGTCCATGACGAGGGCACACCTGATGCCCTTTATCTTGTTGGCTGCTATTGATATCCCTATTCCTGTTCCACAGAGCACGATCCCAAAATCATATTTCCCGTCAATGAGCTCAAGAGCGCATTCCTTTGCCTTGTCTGGATAATCCACGCTCTCTTCCTTATCCACACCAAGGTACTTCACCTCTATGTTCCTCTTTCTCAGATGCTCTACCATCTTTCCTGCAAGTTCTACAGCTCCATGATCATTTGCAACAACACATTTCATTTTTTTTATCTGTTCCTCCTCTCAGTATAGACGATGGATGAAAAACAGTGAACTGCTGTTTCTCTTTTTGCCCTTTTCGATTAAACTTGATTTGTTATGGCAAGAATATATGTAACAGGACACAGGAATCCAGACATGGATTCTGTATGTTCCGCATACGCTTATGCAAAACTGAAAAACACCGTAGACAAGGAAAATGAGTATGTTCCTGTCAGGCTCGGAAACGTGAATGACAATGTCAAGCATCTTTTTTCTAGCATAGATGAGGAAATCCCGGTTCTGCTTAAGGATGTGAAGGCTAAAAGCAGGGATATCGTCAAGTCCCCGACTTTCACGGTAACAGGGGATGATCCTGTGTATGAGCTTATAAGCCTGCTCAACACTTACCATCCATCCGTTGTTCCTGTGATAAATGACGGATGTTTCCATGCCCTTGTAAGCGTTGACGACATAAACAAGTTCTTCCTGATGGAAAACCACAAGGGAAGGCCATTTTACACAATAAGCCAGAGGAACATACCACGCGTTATAGCAGGGCACTTCCTCAGGAGGGCACAGGAAGACACCTTTTCTGCCCAGATAATAGTTGGAGCCATGGATTACGAAGTCTTCTGCAAGCGCGTAAATGCCTGTGAGATGCCCCCTCTCCTGGTTGTTGGAAACAGGAAAAGGCATATACAGTATGCCATAGAGCATAAGCTTGCAGGAATTATCCTGACGGGCATTTCAGACATCAACTCAGTTGAGGCAGACTTCACTGGATATGAGGGCATGGTATACCTTTCAGAAGAGGACACATCGGAAACACTCAGGCTTTTAAGGCTTTCAACGCCGATAAGTGAGATAATCAATGCAAAGAGTGCTCCATCTGTTGAAATGGATACCCTTTATGATGAAGTGAAGGCATTGCTCCAGGATGGGGAGAACAGGGGAGTCAGCGTATTTGAAAACGGCATCTGGAAGGGATTCATAACCAGGCGCTGCTTCCTGAACCGTCCGAGGGCAAAAGTCATAATGATGGACCATAATGAGGCTGAGCAGTCCGTAATAGGGCTTGAAGAGGCCGATATAGTGGAAATCATAGACCATCACCGCCTGGCTGCTCCAAAGATGAAGAATCCTATCTTCATCTGTTCTGAACCGGTGGGAAGCACCTGCACAATAGTGTATGAGCAGTACAATAAATACCATGTGGAGCTTGATAAGAAAACAGCTGCAGTCCTCCTTGGCGGTCTGGTTGCGGACACCGTGATGCTGAAAAGCCCGACAACCACTGATTATGACAGGTTTGTTGCCAATGAACTGAGAAAGGCTGCAGAGGTAGAGGATTTTGATGCATTCTGCCATTCGCTCTTTTCATCATCTTCATCTATCAGGGATAAGGATCCGGAAATGCTCATAGCATCTGATTTCAAGAAATACAGCGAGAAAGGGGTTCATTTCGGGATAGGGCAGATTGAGGTGGCAGCGCTCAATGAGATAAAGGAGATGAAAGACACATACCTAGAGAAGCTGAAGGCGTTCAGGGATAAGAACGGGCTTTCAATAGCGATGCTGCTGGTCACTGACGTATTCAAGGAAGAGTCCGTGCTTCTAACGACATGTTTTGATAAGGAATATAAAATTCCCTATGAAAAGCTTTCTGATGGGATGTATTACCTTCCTGGGGTCCTTTCGCGCAAGAAACAGCTTCTTCCTGAAACACTCAAGGTGCTTGAAGAGTAGTAGGTTAAACGCCTACTACTTTTTTTATGGATGGAATTGCCCTGATGGCCGCTGTCGTCTTTTTCAGCGCCTCATCATCATCGCAAGAGATTGTGAATATCCCCTCCAGATCCTGTCCGTCTGCCTTAAGCTCTCCGCTTATCAGGTGTCCTCCATGCTTCCTTGTGGCATTGTCTATTTCCCCAAAGAGCTCGGTATTCATTCTTGCAGTTACCTTGAACCTTCTTACAAGTTCCTTTCCATCCCATTCAACAGGTACGATTCTCACATCACCTTCAACCATGTTCTTCAGGTTTGGACAGTCCTTCCTGTGGATCACATAGCCCCTTCCCCTCGTTATATAGGCGACAATCTCATCCCCATGAACTGGATTGCAGCATTTTGCAAAGTCGAAAAGGATATTTGAATTGTTTCCGATTATGACAGTCCCTTTCTTTTCCTTGCTCAGGAATTTGATTCCGCCGCTCTGAGGTATGATTGTCTTCTGCCTCTCCGGAAGGGGAGGCTGCATAGGCTTTTCTTCCTTTTTTCCAGGAGCGATAGGGATGTTTGTATTCTCATTCTTGTTGAGCCATGCCTTTATTTTCTTCTTTGCATTAGGAGTGTATGCATATTCAAGCCATGCCTGGGTAGGGTGGGCATTTGGACTTGTCAGGATTTCTACTATCTGAGTGTTCTGAAGGGGCTTGTTGAGAGGTATTATGCTGTTGTCTGCACGTGCTCCGGAACAGTGCACGCCAACTTCTGAGTGGACCTTGAATGCAAAGTCCAGGGCAGTTGAGCCAACAGGAAGCTCAATGACGTGACCCTGCGGAGTGAATACGATTATGGAATCTTTCAGGAGCTCATTCTTGATTTCATCCATGAAATCATCTTCATTCTTCTCAATTTCCTGCTGCCAGGTCTTAAGCTTTGAAATGATCTTGTTGTAGTTGATGCTGTCAACGGTTTTCCATGTTCCGCTCTCACTTCCGCTTGCAGCCTTATAGGACCAGTGTGCCGCAACGCCTTCCTCTGCGGTCTTATGCATCTCGAATGTCCTGATCTGGATTTCCAGATGCTTTGCCCCAGGACCGAGAACCGTGGTATGCAGGCTCTGGTAGTTATTCGGTTTCGGCATTGCGATATAGTCCTTGAACCTTCCCTCTATAGGCACCCATATGGAGTGGATGATTCCAAGTATCGTATAGCATTCAACCGGGGTCTCACATATAACGCGTACTCCAAGGATATCATAGATCTCATCGATCTCTTTCTTTCTCTTCTTTATTTTCTGGTAGATCGAATATGCATGCTTGACTCTGCCAGATATCTGGATGTTCTTCAGTCCTGCCTTCTTGCATGCATCCTCAAGCGTCCTTGAGACACCTTTTATATATGCAGTGTATTCTCCTTTCCTCTCCAGCAGGTATTCACTTATGTATGCATAGCTTTCCGGCTTTAGAGCTTTCAGGGACAGGTCTTCAAGCTCGCACTTGATTGTAGACATTCCAAGGCTGTCTGCAATCGGCGCAAATATATCCAGGCAGTCTTCCGCAAATGCCTTCTTCCTCTCTGGAGAGAGGAATTCTGCCGTCCTCATGTTATGAAGCTTGTCTGCAAGCTTGATCAGTATTACACGTACATCCTTGCTCATTGCAAAGAACATCTTCTTTATTGTCTCTGCTTCCTGGATGCTCTTGTTGTCTGTAATGTGGCTGATCTTGGTAACGCCTTCAACCATTACCGCAACTTCTTTTCCAAAGAGTGTCTCTATCTCTTCACGTGTGGTATCCGTATCCTCAAGTGTGTCATGGAGCAGGCCGGCACATATCGTGTCAGCATCCATTCCCAGGCTCATGAGGATCTCTGCTACCGATAATGGATGGATGATATATGGTTCTCCGCTTTTCCTTTTCTGGTCCCCATGCTTTTTTGCAGCATAGATTGCAGCTGCCGTTATCTTGTCCTTCTCTTCTGCATGGAAGCGGATAATATTAGTGATAAATTTGTCAACCAGCTCTTTGTTTGGAAAATCATCCATAACCAAATTATAATCAGAATAGGACTTTTAGCAATATTTTGGCTAAGCTTTCTGGGCTATTGTAACCCTCTCCCTTCCCCCGAGATCATTGATTGTCCTTATATTGCCATAGCCATTTATCTCAAGCTCTTTCCTGATTGTCCCATGCTGCCTGAAATCTGCTTCCAGCAGGAGAAAACCTTCATGGCTTAGATATGCGGGAGCGTTCTTTATTATGCGCCTTATTATGCCAAGCCCATCATCATCGTAATCGAGCAGGGCAAGGCGTGGCTCCATTTTAACTTCCATGCTCACATCCTCATAGCACTTGAGCGTGACATATGGGGCATTGGCAGTTATCATGTCAAAAGAGAAAGAAGACCAGGCATCAAAGAGATCAGATAGGCGGCACTGGGCCCTCTCTCCTGTGATCCTTTCATAGTTTTCCCTTGCAATTTCCAGGGCAGGGGATGATAGGTCGGAAAAGAAGGCTGCAATGTCCTTCCTTTCTGCTTTCAATGCACTTATGATTGCCCCGGATCCTGTGCAGATATCTAGAACTGAATGGATATTGTGCCTGTCTATTATCCTTATTGCCTCTTCCACCAGTGTTTCTGTATCGGGCTGCGGAATAAGGACATCTTCACTGACATGGAAGTCATAGCCATAGAATTCCCTGTGGCCTGTGATGTAAGCCGATGGACGGCCGCTTCTGCGCTCAGCTGCAGCTTCCATTATTCTCTCTGCCTTCTCTTCAGGCACTTCCTCCAAATCCCTTGTTATCAGTTCACTATGGCTTAAGGAAAGGAAATGCGAAAGAAGAACCCTCACTTCAAGCTGAGGGTTTTCAAGTTCATTAAGCTTGGCTGAGAGTTCCCTTTTAAGCTCTCTTACCGTCATAGCTCTTTCAGTGCTTCTTCTCCAGCTGCAATCTTGAGAGGTTCAATGATGTCATCCAGATCGCCATTCATGACAGAGTCCAGCTTATAGAGGGTCAGGTTTATCCTGTGGTCTGTGACTCGGCCCTGAGGGAAGTTGTATGTCCTGATCCTTTCAGACCTGTCTCCGCTTCCAACCTGGCTCTTCCTTTCTTCACGTCTCTCTTTCCTCTTTTTCTCTTCCTCAAGCTCATAAAGCCTGCTCCTGAGGACCCTCAGGGCCTTTGCCTTGTTCTTTATCTGGCTTTTCTCATCCTGGCAGATAACGACAAGACCTGTCGGGATATGTGTCAGGCGCACTGCAGAGTCTGTAGTATTGACACACTGTCCTCCCGGTCCTCCTGCCCTCATTACATCAACTTTCAGGTCTTCAGGCTTGATTTCGATATCTGTTTCCTCTGCCTCAGGAAGAACTGCGACAGTTATGGCTGAAGTGTGTATCCTTCCTCCTGATTCTGTTTCCGGGACACGCTGGACGCGGTGAACTCCGGATTCATACCTGAGGGATGCATATACATCCTTTCCCGTGATTGAGAATATGATTTCCTTCAGCCCTCCGATTCCAGTCTCGTTTGAGCTGATAACCTCTATTTTCCATCGTTTTGATTCCGCATAGTGCGTATACATCCTGTATACGTCTGCGGCAAAGAGAGCAGCTTCATCTCCGCCAGTTCCTGCCCTTATTTCCATGATGATGTTCTTCCCATCCAGTGGATCTGGCGGGATCAGAAGCATCTTCACTTCCTTTTCTGCCTTTTCCAGTTTCTTTGAGATATCAGAGATCTCCTCTTTTGCCATTTCCACAAGTTCGCTGTCGCTTTCCTTGAGCATCTCCTCTGCGTCCTTCTTGGCATTCTCAAGGCTCTCCATCTCTTCCAGCTTTTCCACGATAGGAGCTATGTGGGACCTTTCCACCATCAGCTCTTTATATTTCTTCATATCTGACATTACTTCAGGACTGGAAATACGGGCATCCAGATCCTCAAGCTGTTTCTTGTATCCAGGAAGTTTTTCAAGCATTCATTACTCCTTCGGCAATTATAATGGAATTTCAATCATTATGAATAGGGGAGCGGAAAAACGGAGGTAGCCAGCGCTTAAGGGATTATGAACATCTGAAACTATGGAGAATGAGATAGAAAGATGGGAAATTTGTGTATGACCTTGTATGTTCTTTGATGATTATTTAACAAAAGTTGTATATTATATTCCAGATGAGCACGTTTAAGAAGAATATTATATTTTCTGCAATTATAGTTTTCCTGCTGTTCCTTGCTGTGAGATATTACCATGTCATTGAGACATTCCTCGGCAATTTCATATCAGCATTCACTTCAATTGTGATTGGAGCTGCCATGGCTTACGTGCTTAACATCCCGATGTCGTTTCTGGAGAAGAGGGTATTTTCAGGTGTGAAAAAGGGCAGAAGGGTGCTTTCCATCCTTTCATCCATCATCATAATGGTTGTCATTGTTGCCGTAATATTCTCATACATCATACCAAGGTTCATTGAATCAGTCGGGCTTCTTATAAACAGTATTCCTATATTCCTTTCTGACCTTACAGAGCATGCTCCGGATGAGCTTGACCCATATATAGAAGGGCTGAATGAGTATCTGAAGCCGCTGGAGAACCTGAGGTCATTCCTTACTGACAAGCAGGATGAGATTGTCGGGACGATCTTCTCTGTGGTCGGTTCCATTGTCGGACTCTTTGTTTCCTTTGTGCTTGCACTTGCATTTGCCATTTACATGCTTGCAGGCAAGGAAAAGATACTTAAAGGGTTCTGCCGCCTTATGAATGCATACCTTGGCCGCAAGAGGAGCGATAATGCACTGGCAATCCTTGCAAAGGCAAACAGGATATATAAGAGTTTCTTCATCGGGCAGGTTACAGAGGCCATTATACTTGGATCGCTTGCAGGATTTGGAATGTTCATCCTCAGGATTCCATATGCGCCTGCAGTTGGGGCACTGATCGGAGTTACAGCACTGATTCCGATTGCAGGGGCGTGGATTGGCGCAATAGTAGGGGCTATCATGATATTCCCAATAAGCCCTTTCAAGGCTCTTGGGTTCCTGGTATTCATCCTTATTCTCCAGCAGACAGAGAACAATGTTATCTATCCGCGTGTTGTAGGATCATCAGTTGGCCTTCCAGGAATCTGGGTCCTTGCTGCAATTACAATTGGCGGCGCACTTGGCGGGGTGGTAGGCATGCTTATCGCAGTTCCTACTGTAGCCCTTATCGTGGCCTTTGTGAGCGAGGACGCAGAAAAGAGGCTCAATAAGAGGGAGTCAAGCTTCTCAAGCAGCTTAAGCTAGTATTCTCCTTTCCAAATCCTTTCCATAGTCATAGAGCTCCTTATAGAGAAGCTTATCCTTTGGCCCGACTTCAATGCTGTTCATCTTCTCTTGGCACTCTCTCATGTAAAGTTCAAGAGGTCGGGAGTATTTGCTTGGTGGATTGATCAGCCTGGAAGCGCAGAAATTTTTCCACTGGCTTTTCTCTTTCTCCGAGAGGACTTCAGGCCAGTTCCTTGCTACCATGCGCCACAGCATCTTATGGTATTTCTCATCTTCAAAATTGTATTCTCCGCTTTTGAGCTTCTCCCTGGGATCAAGATCCCTTATGCTGTTCAGCTTGTCCCTGTCTGCATCGCTCATGAACCTGTCATAGATTGTGTAATCGCAGTCAGTTTCTGCCTCATATTCCTTTTTCTTTCCTATCTCCTTGCTTATGTCAAAAAGGTAACGGTGGTTTTTCCTGATCTCCTCTGCTTTCTTCCTCACTTCTTCCTTTGTGAAGCCAAGCCTCTGCTCGCTCCTTTTGTCGAGCACTGCAAGATCAGCTACGAACGGGCACTTGTTTGCCATGACTTTCACTATGCCGGCATCCCTGAGGTCTTCATAGCCGTCAAGGCTCTTCGGAATCTCCTTTGTCAGGTCAAAACAGTAGATCTCATTGCCCTTGTCCTTGTTTGCCATGAGGGGAAGGATGGGGTGCGTGTTTCCTCTTTCTGAAACATACATTGCGCTGGTATGCAGCACGGGCTCATGCTTATAAAGGTTCATGACAGCCCAGACATTATTCTTGAAACGGTTAGTGAACGCATAGTTATAAAGCCTTGGCTGCCTGGTTTTTATCAGCTTTGCAACTTCAATTGTGGCTCGGACATCAACCAGGGCATCATGTGCACCTTCCTGCTCTATATGGTTTTCCTCCGTCAGGTCAGTCAGCTTGAAGCTTGTGTATCCTGTCTCCGGATTCTTTTTGGAGAACTCAATCCCATCTGGCCTGAGATCCTTAGTCGCGCGTACAAGGTTCATGATGTCCCAGCGGCTTCTTCCTTCCTTGTACTCCCTCTGATAAGGATCAAAAAGATTGCGGTACAGTGTTGTCCTGATGCATTCATCATCAAAGTTTATGCTGTTAAAGCCCGCTCCGACTGTTCCTGGAACCATGAACATATCATTGATTCTCCTGATGAAATCATATTCATCGATGCCATGTTCATTTACAAACTGCGGGGTAATGCCTGTGATGATCACGCTTTCCGGATTAGGAAGGTAGTCATCAGTGAGTTTTGCATATAGGATCTGCGGTTCTTCAATGATGTTCAGCTCAAGGTCAGTTCTGATGAAAGCTGCCTGTGCGATCCTGTCAACATGGGGATTCAGCCCAAATGTCTCAAGATCATACCAGAGGATAGATTTTGCGTAATTCATAAAATAAATAATAGCAGAATTTCCCTAAAAGATAAAAATTCGTAATGAAGTTTTTACCTTATTCCGTTATTCTGAAGTACGGAGAGAATATGCAGGACAGTAAAAAAGAGATTATTTCATGGGCATTATATGACTGGGCAAATTCAGCTTTTGCAACTACAGTGATGGCTGCTTTTTTCCCGATTTTCTTTTCTCAGTACTGGGCTTATGGCTCAGAGAGTGCCACAAGCACGTTCTATTTAGGGCTTGCAAACAGCCTTTCAAGCATTTTGGTTGCAGCCATGGCTCCTGTTATCGGGGCTATTGCAGACAGGGGAAGCTACAGGAAAAAGCTCCTGATCTTCTTTGCGTTCCTAGGGGCTGTTATGACTGGCGCCCTGTGGTTTGTAAAGATGGGGGCATGGCCTGTTGCTGTAGTTCTTTACTTATTTGCCAATATCGGCTTTGCAAGTGCAAACTCGTTCTATGACAGCATGCTTACAACAGTTGCAAGCCCAAAGAAGGTCGATTTCGTATCTTCTCTCGGCTATGCGCTTGGCTATATTGGAGGAGGACTTCTGTTCCTTCTGAATGTCGTGATGTACCTGATGCCTCAGGCATTCGGCATACCTGATGGCCCAACAGCAATAAGGATCAGCTTTGTCATGGTAGGAATCTGGTGGATTGCCTTCACAATTCCCGTTGCTGTTTTCGTAAAAGAGGAAAAAGGTGAGAGCGTTGCCCTTAAGGATGCAGTCAGGGATGGTTTTGGTCAGATCAAGGACACTCTGAAGAGCCTTAAGAACCTGAAGAATACGGCAATTTTCCTTGTTGCATACTGGTGCTATATAGATGGTGTTGACACTATCATAAGGATGGCAACAGATTATGGTACTGCCCTTGGCTTCCCATCTGAAAGCCTGATTGTGGCACTTCTGATCACGCAGTTTGTCGCATTCCCTTCTGCAATACTTTATAACATGCTGGGAAAGAAGATCGGTGTGAAGAAGGCCATCCTGATTGCAATTGGTGCCTATGCCGTGATTGCCATCATAGGATTCTTTATGAACCATGTCAGCCAGTTCTATATCCTTGCCTGTGCCATCGGCCTTTTCCAGGGCGGCATACAGGCTCTTTCAAGAAGCTATTATACAAGGCTTATTCCAAAAGAGAACTCATCAGAATTCAATGGCTTCTTCAATATGCTTGGAAAATTTGCAGCTATAATAGGGCCATTCCTTGTTGGAATTGTCACGCTGATAACTGGCGAGCAGAGATATGGAATCGTATCTCTCATAATTCTTTTCATAGCTGGTTTCATCCTGCTTAGGAAGGTGGATGAGAGCGAGGCGAAAAAGGAGATAGAGGCTTTTACAAACCGCTAGGTAGGCTGATGCAACTTCTTATGGAGTTGCATTTTCTTTTGCATAATATTCCCTTGTAAAGTATAATGCAATCGATTACGGAGAATGTTGAGTGACTATCTATGACATAGCAGAAGAGGCTGGAGTATCGGCAGCAACAGTATCGAGGGTGATTAATGACCGTCCTGGAATCAAGGAAAGCACCAGGATAAAGGTAAGGGAAATCCTGGCAAAATATGATTTCTCTGTCTCTGCACAGGCCAGGGGGCTTGTGAATAGAAGCTCCATGATGATAGGCATACTCATTTCGGATATCCGTAACCTTCACTATTCAGAGGGGGCATATATAATAGAGCGCAAGATGCTCTCTTCAGGCTACTGCTCGATCATCATGAATACAGGATCGGATCCATCTCAGATGGCATCTTCCATTAAATCTCTTTCTGAGAGGAGGGTGGATGGCTTCATCCTGATAGGTTCAGCATTTGCCAATGCTCTTGTAAAAGAAGCAATCAGTAAGTATCTTGGGGAACTTCCTTTCGTAATAGAGAACGGCAGGCTGGGAATGCCAGGTTCAGCTGAGATACTTGCAGATGACAGGAAAGGGGCATTTGATGCGGCATCATACCTTATTGAGAGAGGTAAAAAGAGGATAGCTTTCATCAACAGCAGCAGCACTCCATCAAATATGCTCAAGATAGAAGGCTATAAGCAGGCTCTGGGGGAGAGGGCAATTATAGTCGATGGAGCAGAAGACAGCTATGAGGGAGGATATGAGGCAACCAGGCGCCTTTTAAGTGAAGATCAGGACATAGACGGAATAATCTATGCTGTGGACATACTGGCTCTTGGCGGTGTGAGGGCTGCCCTGGACCTTGGGCTGGATATTCCTGGAAGGCTATCCCTCATTGGTTTTGACAACAGCCCATATTCTTTCATTTCAAACCCGAAACTCAGTTCAATAGATTCCCGCCTCAATGAACTTTCTGAAAAGTGTGCGGATGTGCTGCTGAGAATGCTGAAAAAAGAAGAGGTGGAAAAGGAAATCGTTTTCCCGCCTCTTCTTGTTCTGAGGGAAACCACTTAGCATCTGGGGTCCCTATGTGTCTTCAAGCTCTGAGATCAGCTTAATTCGCTTCCAAGCTTCACATTCCACTCTTTCCTGTAGTTATCCATAAGAGTGAGCACATTGAGCGTATCTTTCCATTTCATGCTCTCAGCTTCAAGCTTTCCACTCCTGATGGCATTCATTGCTTCTTTCAGCTCATATTCAAAACCAGTTGATGAATGCCTCAGGTTATGCTCCTCCTTTTTCTCCACTTTCCTCCCATCAAATGTGAATACTTCAACTTTCAGTGGATTGTTCGTGTTGTCCACCTCAATCCTTCCATCAGTTCCATAGATTATACCCCTCCTGTCTGAAAGGGTCTCAGTATCTGCGAACATGCTGATCACAACTCCATCTTCACTCACCATGTCCATTGTCTCCCTTATGTCCGCACCGAATTCATTCTTTATGCAGACTCCTGACTGCGATACGATTTTCCTGTCCCTTATAGCCATCAGGGCGAAGTTTATAGGGTAGACTGAGATGTCGAGCATCGCACCTCCTCCCATCTCCGGGTGGGCGATCCTTGGCTTTGATGAGATTGTGTAGCCCAGGTTTGCCGTGATGGATGTAACGCGTCCGATTGTCCTGTCTTCTATGATGCTGTCTATCAGTTTCCTGACCGGCATATAGCGTGTCCAGATGGCTTCTGCTGCAAAAAGGTTCTTTTTCTTTGCCAGCGCGAATACTTCCTTTGCCTCTTCAGCATTGACGCAGAATGACTTTTCACAGAGTACAGGCTTGCCGGCATTGAGGGCAGCGATCATGTGCTCCTTATGCAGGCTTGTAATAGTCGCTACATATACAAGGTCGACATTCCCATCATTAAAGAGTTCCTCATAGCTTCCATAGCTTTTTTCTGCTTTCCATATTGATGCGAAGCTATCTGCTTTTTCCTTATTCCTTGCTGCAACTGCATAGAGTACAGCACCCTCTGTATCATTTACTGTTTTTGCCATTGTTGCGGCTATATTGCCGCATCCTATAATTCCAACTTTGAACATAGTTCCAATTCTATATTGAAAAACTGCCAAGGCAAATAGGAAAGTGAAAAATTCTATTGACATGGAATGGGGCAGGTATTATGATTAATTCAACAATTAAGCAATTGTTCATATGTTTTAACGTATGAGGAGGAATATATGAAGAAATCTTACAGAATCGATGTTGACTGTGCTGCATGTGCCGCAAAGATGGAGAATGCCGCAAAGAAAATCGATGGTGTTGACAGCTGCATAGTGAATTTTATGCTTCAGAAGATGATAGTTGAATTTGCTGACGGATCTGACAGGGATGCTGTAATGGCTAATGTCGTGAAAGAGTGCAAGAAAATCGAATCAGATGCAGAAATCTACCTGAAGTGAGGCTGGCTTACAATGAATAAGAAACAGAGGATGATGCTGATGCGCATTATTGCAGCGGCTGTCATGATGGCAGTTCTCCATTTCATTCCATCTAGCGGATGGCTGCGTTTTGCCCTTTACATGATTCCATACCTTATCCTTGGCTATGATATTCTGATCAAGGCTTTCAGGGGTAGAGTTAATGGCCAGGTATTTGATGAATGCTTCCTGATGGCAACCGCAACCGTTGGAGCCATTGCACTGGCCCTTTATGAAGAAAGCGGGGATTTCACGGAAGCAGTTGCCGTAATGCTTTTCTACCAGGTTGGGGAACTCTTCCAGAGCTATGCGGTTGGAAGGAGCAGGAAGAACATCACAGATCTGATGGATATCCGTCCTGACTATGCAAATATAGAGAGGGATGGGAAGCTTGAGAGGGTGGACCCGGATGATGTTGAGACGGGTTCCCTGATTGTCATCCAGCCTGGAGAGAAAGTTCCTATTGACGGCATTGTTGCAGATGGCTGTTCCACACTCAATACGAGTGCACTGACAGGGGAAAGCCTACCCCGTGATGTAAGATGTGGAGATGAGGTAATAAGCGGAAGCATAAACCTTACAGGCCTTCTGAAGGTCAGGACCACAAAGGAATTCGGAGAATCAACGGTATCCACCATCCTGGATCTTGTTGAGAATGCAAGCTCGAGGAAATCTAAATCTGAGGATTTCATATCCAAGTTCGCAAGAATCTATACCCCCGCAGTATGTATTGCAGCTTTGGCCCTTGCTGTGCTGCCACCCATCTTGAATATCATGCTGGGAAATAATCCAGGATGGGAGGACTGGGTTTACAGGGCATTGACGTTCCTCGTCATCAGCTGTCCATGTGCACTTGTGATATCAATTCCGCTTTCATTCTTTGCAGGTCTTGGAGGAGCCAGCAGCCAGGGAGTTCTGATCAAGGGATCCAACTATCTTGAAACCCTTTCCAAGACAAAAACAGTTGTATTTGACAAGACTGGGACTCTGACTGAAGGTGTTTTTGAGGTTGTGGGAATTCATCACAGCACTATAGAGGATGAGAAACTTATTGAGTATGCTGCCTATGCAGAATCTGCCTCTTCTCACCCGATAAGCAAGAGCCTGCAGAAGCGCTATGCTTATGAAATTGACAGGAGAAGGGTTGAAGAGATTAGGGAAATCAGCGGGGAAGGCGTTACTGCTGTCGTTGACGGCGTAAGCGTTGCTTGCGGAAATGAGAAGCTTATGAGCCGCTTGGGCCTGAATGCCATTGAATGCCATAGTACGGGAACCATAGTCCATGTAGCGTTAAATGGTGAATATGCTGGCCACATAGTCATCTCTGATGTCGTAAAGAAGAACAGCAGGGCTGCAGTGAGCGAACTGAAGAATATCGGAATAAAGCGTACCGTAATGCTTACAGGAGACATCAGGAAGGCTGCAGCACACATTGCTGATGAGCTTTCAATAGATGAGTACTACAGCGATCTCCTTCCTCAGGATAAGGTGGAAAAAGTTGAGGCTCTCCTTAAGAGGGAAGGGAAGAACGATAAGCTCTGCTTTGTTGGGGACGGTATCAATGATGCCCCGGTGCTCAAATGCTCGGATATTGGCATTGCCATGGGCGCCCTTGGCTCTGATGCTGCAATAGAAGCGGCAGATGTGGTCCTGATGGATGATGATCCGCTCAAGATTGCAAAGGCAATCAAGATAAGCAGGAAGTGCCTGAGGATTGTTTATCAGAACATAGTGATTGCAATCGGGATTAAGTTTATCTGCCTTGTCCTTGGAGCACTTGGAATAGCGAATATGTGGCTTGCGATCTTTGCAGATGTCGGAGTCATGGTAATTGCAGTGCTTAATGCAATAAGGGCGCTCTTCGTGAAAAAATTATAGATGAAAACTTTGCTACGGGCGGTTCGCCCGTGGCTTTTTTCCCTTTTCCAGCAGTAAACTCTTTCCCCTTGTTGCTTTGAGCCTGGAGCATATTCTTTTTGGGGTTCTAAATCTTCTGGCGTGTAATATGGATGTCATGCGGCCTCCTTATTACTGTTCTCAGGACGCCTGAAAACGGTCTCATCAGACGCTTATGGTTGTAAAGCTTCTTCCTTGAATAAGATCGCCTGAGACCTTCAGATGACGGCATGACATACAGAGAATCCTTATGGAGATGCTTCCAGATGAGGTATGCAAAATAATCGAAGTTCTGGTAGACGAAGGCACTTCTCTCAGTGCTTTTATGAAGCCGTTCACCCCCCCCCTATTTTCCCGCTGCTGATGTGGAAGGGAGCCCTTGAAACTATGCCATCCATCCTGTTCTGTTGCTTATCGTTTTCGTAAACCTTGTCAGCTGGGAGATTCCCACAGCAGAATACACCTCAGACAAGTTTTCCAGCTTCTTTCTCATCAGTGAATGATTGCCGATGGAGAGGATGTCGGAAAGTTCCTCACTTGCCTTCGGACTGAGTATCGCAGCCTTGGAATCAGCATTGTCATTTCGTCTGCGTCCGACTTCATCAGGGTTCCTCCCATCCTTTCTGGCACAGTCCTTTGCCGCAAGGGTCCTGTTGTTGGCAAGCTTGTCTGCTATCTTCCTTTATGAGCGGTTTTTCTTGACTTGTTTTTTATTAGTCCATAGCTGTCAAGCATAAGAAAAAGAAATTTAGAAATATCATTTCTTCTGCTGATTGAATTTATCTTAAAAAAGTGGGGAAGCAAAGAATTTCTTCAAACATTAAGTCATGACAAAATACTCCT
>CASFJV010000041.1 GCA_949295125.1 uncultured Spirochaetales bacterium | reverse complement strand
TAGAACAGCAGGCCAGCTGAGGTCCCAATGCATATTTGATTCTGGTATTGCCCAGGGGCGATTCTGTCCCGGATAGCCAAATTCTGCATTCTTTCACTTGCTTTAATGCACAAAGCAGGACCGAAGTCCTGCTCTGTGATTGATTAGTGGATGCTGACAATTCTCAAAAGTGATTTATGCGACAGCCCTGATTCTTTATTGCCTTTCCACTTTCACAGTCCCGTCTTCCTCAACTGTGATCCTGTCTCCTGTCTGGACATACTCAAGGAATTCATCTCCAAGCCCATCCACAGTCGGCATTGGATTATCTGTCCATACTGCAGAAAGGATTGCACCTGCTGCTGCCAGGGAATCTATTTCCTTTGAAAAGAGGAGGCATGACGGCTGGCGTCCCATGCATGCGGCGCAGTAGAGCACTAGGCCTCCGGTAGTTGATCCGATCGTCTGGGGAAGGCACAGTGCCTTTCCTGCCATCTCCTTCTTATAGAGATCCGGATTGTTCTGGTCTGAACATTTTCCGGTTTTATCCCCGAACATAAGTGAATGCTGGTAGCTTGCAAGCGTGTTGAATCCTCCTTTGGAAACAAGAGCTGTGCTCTCCGCCTTTCCCTTTACGACTGCCCTTCCTTTGAATACTCTGACACTCATGCCCTACCTCCTGTTATGATATCAAGCAGATCATCTTCCCTGTAATAACGTGCACTTGTATAAGTCCTGAGCTTGTTCGAGCATGTTATGACAGGCATCTTTCCGCACATCGGGTTATTCATATACATAAGCGGGCAGATATATGAGATGATGACTCCTGCCTCCTTCAGCGCTTTCTCTTCCTTTGTACCAGAAAAGCCCTTCAGGACACCGGGCGCTGCGGTCATCACAGTAGGGATATCAACCTTCTTCCTGCCGTTCTTCACAAGGCTGTCTGCAATCCTGTGACTCCATGATTCAAGCTGGGAGCGTGACAGATGTGGACATCCGATGAAGGCCAGCTTTGGTTTTGCATTCCTGTCTTTCCAGATAACAGGATAATTCTTCTCAGTCTCCTTCAGCACTTCATCATCAATAACGAAAGTCCTGAAGTTTTCCTTAAGAAGGCTTCTTCCCTGCCTGACTGCTTCCGGAGTAAGGCCCTCTATATGGTATAGCCCTACTGCACCATTTGATGCAGTGGCTGCACCGAAGTCCTTGAAATATGATTTCGCCTCATCATCAAGAGAGCTGAAATACCTGTCCATTCCAGCAACATACGGAACATCTTCCATAACTTTCATGCCAATAGCGGATCCAAGGAGCTGTGCCTCCGGCCTTGTGCTTGTCCTTACCTCTATCAGCCAGTCTGCCTTCCTGCCCTCATCGGTTAAAAGTCCAAAATACGGGACACATCCGACAATGGATCCGAAAAGGTCAAGGATACCGCTATTCCTGTTGCACCTTGCACCAAGGATGCTGTTTGCATATACAACCGCAGAGCTTTCAGCCCAGGAAAGTATATCTCCCTCTTTTGGAGTGTTTCCAACCTCACTCATATAGCATGTGCACGTATAGGCATCATCATTCATGATGCCAAGTTTTCTCAGCTGGGCATCGTAATCATCCTGTTTTGAGTACATGACGCTGAAAAATATGTTCTGTATGAGATTCTTCGGCACATTCTTATCCAAAGGCCTTGGATCCACAGAAAATGTCTGTGCAGATACTGCCCCTCCTGAAATCAGGGTATCCATAAGCTCATATACAGGCTTCATCACAGAAAGTCCAAAGCTTGTCACCAGATGCCCATGCTTTCCTGTGATATCCACCATCCTGGTAGATCCAAAGGTCTCACCATACATGATGAGAGTCTTCATTATCTTTGCTTTGACATCCCCTTCCTTTCCGTCGAGGATATCCTGCTGCCTCTTTGTAAGTTCCATAATCTATTCCTTATAAGAATATGGTAACACAATATTTTTCCATTTGCTGAGCTTGTTTATCCCAACTCTATTACAAAATATTAAAAAATAAATATAAAACCGAAATCGGACTTATAAAACTGTAAATATTTCTGTTTCTGTTATTTTTCTGTCCCAGACTGATGCCTTGGCATCTATATTGTGGGTGATAATATTGTTTTAAGGTAGAAACAGTATGGCAAAGAAAATCAATCCAGAAGAATTAACTGTGGATGAAACTAGTCTATGTAGCTACATAGCAAATCAGAATTCATCAAGAAACTCTGATGCCGTTATGCATCTTGGCCGATCTATATCAAGACTCAGAAAACCCTTATCACATGTGATGATCAAGTCAACATCAGATATGATTGCGGCATTAAGAATAGGCTGATCTGCAGCATTCCGGATCAGTTTCTCAGCATTATCAAAGGCAGGAATGAGCTCATATTGAAATTCAGCAATAAATACTTCAGCATCCGTCAATGACTTTGGTGCTTTCCTTCTGAGAATTTCCTTTCAATTCATATACATTCTGATAACACAATATCACTGAATGTTCATCAGCTGCCTTTTGCAATGCCTTTGCCGGTTTCGATAAAGGGAAAAGCAATGCTGAAAAAGTATGTTTGTATCAATAAGAATCCTCATTTCATATCGAATAGAATCAACAAGAGCCTGAACATCATCTTCATCTGATACACCAAGTCTTTCAGATACTCCAGAAAATGCATTATGGGCTTTCAGAAGCGCAGAAGCAGATGCATTGTTCAGGACTATTTCACCATTGCCATTCTGGAAGAAAAGGATCTTATCGCCGGTTTTCAACCCTAATTGCCGGCGTATTTCAATTGGAACTGCAATCTATCCATTCTGCGATACTCTAGCAAGATTAATACTCACCTCAACTTTTCTTTAGATTTAAATAATTAATACAATGCTCCAGTGAAAATGGAAAGAATTATTCCAATTTCTGCATCCTCTGCTGCAGCCACTTCCTGAAAATTTTATTTCTCAGCATATTTAACGCTGGCTCATAAGCTTCAGATACAGGTCTTTATCAGCAGAGGTAAAGCAGCATACAGTAATATCAAGATCAGAGCCTTCTAGCTCCTCAAGCGCAATTTCAGCAGCTTTTTCTTTCGGGTATCCATAAACGCCGCAGCTGATAAGAGGAAAAGCAATCGTCCTTATTCCATTCTCCCTGGCCAGGGAGAGGCATTCGCGGTAACAGCTTCTCAGGGCATCTTCCTCTCCATGAGAGCCTCCACGCCATACAGGCCCAACCGTATGTATTACATATTTTGCTGGGAGACTGTAGCCCCTTGTGATTTTTGCCTTTCCCGTTTCACATCCATTTAGTGTCCTGCATTCTTCATAGAGTTTTCTTCCGGCTGCCCTATGTATTGCGCCATCTACGCCGCCTCCGCCTAAAAGGGAGTTGTTCGCAGCATTGACTATGGCATCCACTTCAAGCTTTGTAATATCGCCTTTAACTATCCTGATCATGTTGTTCAACAAAAAAAGCGGCCTTTAAAAGACCGCTGAAGCAGAATTAGTCTTCTACTTTTTCAAATGCATCAGCACCAGCTCCGCAAAGAGGACATACGTAATCTTCTGGAAGCTCGTCACCTTCATATTCATAACCACATAATGTGCAAACCCACTTCATATTAGGCTCCTTAAATTGAATTCGCTTTAACGCGTTAAACTAAATATACCCTATTTCAGGCATTTTGTGAAATTATTTATCCGCTTTTGGGCATTGCATTTCAAATCAGCCCTTTTCTTGTCCTTATAAGCTTGATTACCATAAGTGCAACCATGAAGAACAGGGCTACGGAAATAGTGGCAATTCCGCCACGGATTCCGCTTGCTTCAGCAACCTGCCCTATGATTATTGGCATCAGGATTCCGCCGACAGTTGCAGTGGCAATGCATGTTCCTGTCGCAACTGTGGAGCTGTTATAACGGCTATCCATTGTAGAGAGTGTCGTGGGATACACTCCGCTCATGAAAAAACCAAGGCCAAGCAGTCCAATCACAATGAAGGATGTAGCAGATGATGTGATCATCAGGATAAAGCAGAGTGTCATCATGACTCCCATCAAAAGGATAAGCAGGCTCTTGTTCACTTTCTGTGAAATGCTTGCACAGCAAAGGCGCCCAAGAAGTATCATAACCCATAGCAGGGACTGCATGCTCTGCGATAAGCTGGTGCTCATCAGGCCTGTGTCGTTAAAGTATGTTACAAGCCATCCGGTCAGGGAGGCTTCGCAGGAAAGGTAGAAGAACATGATCAGCGTATTAAGCCAGAAGGAAAAACTTTTCTGGAATGGGACGCTTGAGCTGTTTCTCCTCTTCTCCATCGGAGTGCTTGAAAGGCTGCTCCTGCCCACAAGGATCAGGGCAGAGAGGAAAAGGAGTGCTACTATCCAGGCGGAATAGCGCCACTGATATTTAGTGGCAAAGAGCGCAATGAAAGGAGAGATGAAAGCACCGATTGCAAAGGAGGCATGAAGAAGGTTAAGCCCGGCTGCCTTATTCCCGGCATTCTCAGACACAACCACATTTGTGATATTGCTCAGCGTTCCCCTGCCCATTCCGGTGAAGGCAAAAGCGCAGATAAGAAGGAAAGGATTTCCCGTCAGCGTCATAAGCATCAGGCCTATGACAATCAGGGAGCCCAGAAGCAATGTACTCTTCTTGCGTCCTATGGCATAAGGAATGAAGCCTGCAAGGAATACTGCTGCAAAGTTACCTATCTGGTGGGCTGAGAGCACATACCCCCGAAGGGAATAACTCATATTGTATTCAGCCTGCATTGATGGCAGCATTGCGCCAAGAAGCGTTGTCATGGCACCAGAACAAAGGAATATATAATAGATCCTGTAAACAAGTGAACTATCCTCTTTTTTAAGGTCAAGAAAAGATGAAAGCGACATAAATCCTCCGAACTCTGTATTAACACAGTTTAGCCTGATGGACAATTGGAAAGGGTCGAATCCCTGATGATAAGCTCTGTTCCAAGCACTATGGAGGATACGCTTTCCCCATTTATCAGGGATACTGCCATCTTAGCTGCAATCTCACCAGTCTTTTCAACCGGCTGCCTGACAGTTGTGAGTGGAACGCTTGCAATTGAGGATGCAATACTGTCATCAAAACCGACAACCGCGATATCTTCAGGGATCCTGAACCCCCTTTTCAGAATCACTTTTTCCACTGCTGAGGCTATCACATCTGATATTACGAAGAAAGCATCCGGAATGATCCTGCCACTGAGCATTGATGAGGCAATCATCTCCCCATCCTCAATATTCATGTCCTCTCCCACATTCGCCATCAGGTCATCATTCACCTCTATTGAGGAAAGCCTGAGAGCACTGATATACCCAAGCTCCCTGCTTCTTGCATACTTGTAGTTTTTCGGCCCGTTTATGAAAGCAATCCGCCTCCTGCCTATTGAGAGGAGATAGCGGACAGCTGAAAAGGATCCTCCCTCGTCATCTATCGTGACATAAGGGACAGAAGAGAAGGCAACGCTTTCGCCGCAGCATACTGAAGGGATGGCGCTGTTTATCCTTTCTACCGCTTCAGGGGAGAGTGAATTTGATGTTATGAAGGCTGAGGCGTTCATTGCCTTCAGGTGTTCAATGTATTCATCAGTATTTTCATCCGTGATAGTGCACTCTTCTGCCAGAAGCGTGTAGCCATAATCCCTGGCTTTCCTCCTTGCAGAAGCAATGAGCGGAGAATAGAAGATATTCTCAAGGCTCGGAACAGCAAACACAATGGGCCCCTTCACATCCCTTATCCCGTACTCTTCAGTACTAAAACCATGCTCCTTAAGGTATGATATGACAAGATCCCTCTTTTCCTTTGTGACAAGAGGTGACCTGTTGAGCACCCTTGATACCGTTGCAGATGAAAGATGCAGATCCCTTGCTATGTCGCCCTGTCTTATTTTAGCCATAAGTTAATGATAACACTAAAACGCCGTTGACTGCCTGATAATAAGTTCAGTTCCGAGTATTACGGATTTTATGAACCTGTTGTCCTTCTCTATAAGCTTTATTGCCATTTCTGTAGCCAGGGCTCCCATCTGCACTGTAGGCTGCCTGACAGTCGTTATGCTTGGAGTTGCTATATAGCTTGCCGTGATGTCATCAAAGCCGACAACCGCGATATCCTCAGGGATCCTCAGCCCCTTTTCTAGTGCCGCTTTCTCAACTGCACATGCAATGATATCTGAAATGCAGAAGAACGCATCAGGTTTCTCATCAAAGCTCAGCATGTGGATTGCCATTGCCTTTGCAGACTCAAAATCCATATCTTCCCCGATCTCTGCCATATAGCGTGCCTCAGATGGGAATCCGTTCTCCCTGAGCGCTTCAAGGTATCCTCTCTCCCTTTCCCTGGCATACTTGAATTCGCGCGGTCCATTTATTAGGGCAATGCGTTTCCTTCCAAGGGAGAGCAGGTAGCGCACTGCATTGTAGGAAGCACCCTCGTCATCTATTGTGACATATGGCACATTGCTCTCTTTCACGGCCTCACAGCACGTGACAGAAGCTATCTCACTGCTGATTTTCTCTATAGTGTCCTGCGTCATTGAATTTGTGGTGATGACTGCCTTTGCCTTTGTCCTCTTTAAAAAGCGTATGAACTTATCTACATTCTCACTCTTTATGGGATATTCGCTGACAAGAAGTGTGTATCCGCGCCTTTCTGCAGTTTCTTTTGCTGATGATATTATCGGGGAATAGAAGATGTTCTTAAGCGTTGGAACGTTGAAGATTATGAGCTTTTCCTCATTATCCTCAATGGAATACGGCTCTGTATCAACTCCGCACTCTTTCAGGACGCCAAGCACCTTTTCCCTTGTCCGGGATGAGACAAGGCTGGATTTGTTCATGACACGGGAAATCGTTGCCATAGATATTCCGCTTTTCCTGGAAAGCTCTTCATATGTAATCTTTTTCCCGTTTGCCATAATCAAATCCTATAGTTTCTCCAGTATTTCCAGCTCTTTTAGGACATCAGAATAAGAGATGCCGCTCTTCTCCTTCTGCCCGATAAGGCTGTATATCTTCTTCATCTCCTCATAATACCATCCAGTCGGTGGCACATTGATCCCTGTTGCTATTGTCTTTTCATAGCTTATGTCAATCTCTGAAGCTTCTTTTCCCTCTTCATAGAGAAAGAGCCTTGAGCCATCATAGCTCAGCACTGCATGCTCAAACAGGATACGGAAGGACGGAGAGAACGGAATTGGAGATCTAAGCCATGATGCCTCGCTTTCTACATTGAAAGCACCATAGCCGTAGCGGAATTTCCAGTATATTCCAGATCCGCTGATCTCATGTGATTCTGCACTCAGTGGCTTGCCAAAAGCTGCGATCATGACATCCAGGTCATGGATATGCAGATCAAATGGAACCAGTCCGCTTTTCCCTTTTTCAAACAGCCATGAGTCCTTGGACCATCCCGGCCATGCACTCATCCGGGAAAAGGCAGCATCCGTAACAGCGCCAAAGCGCCCGGAATGCACCGCATCTATAAGGTACGAGTACTCTTTAGTGTACCTCAGAACATGTGCTGGATACACTCTCACTCCCTTTTCCTCAGCCAGGGAGAAAATCCTCTCAGCATCACTTTTTTTAAGGGCAACAGGCTTTTCAACAATCACATCAAGGCCATGCATGATTGCTTTCATGGCAAGATCGGCATGGGTGAAAGTCGGCGTTGTAATATCTGCCACCGTAATTTCAGGATGGGCAGAAAGCGCTTCTTCAACCGAGCCATAATAAGGGATGGAAAATGAATCAGAAGCAGCTTTATCGGCATCCGATGAGCCGACAGCAGCGGCAATCTTCACCATGCCAAGCTCCCTGGTATTGATAAAGTGGACCTTTCCCATTCCACCAAGCCCGATTAAAAGCGTGTAGATCATAGCGTATACCCTAAGCCCTTCAAGTATTCAGCACTCTTCCTAACTGCCTCATTCACTTCCTCAAGGTTCTTTGCCCCTGCTGCCGTGAACTCAATCTCAATTGAAAGGGATGATCTGTTATCATGGTCATCCAGGACCCTGAAAAGTTTTGGGAAATCAACATAGCCATCTCCAAGGGCTGGGAAATCCCATACATCATCAGATCCTGCCTTATCCTTGATATGCAGGTAGTTTACAGCTTCCACCGATGCCTCAAGATCACTTTCATCCTTCACCTTTCCATAGAAGATAACATTCGCAGTGTCATAGCAGATTCCGATTCTCGGGCTGAGGCCCCTGATGATATCTGCTATGATTTCTCCCCTTCCATGCTCTCCATGTGTCTCAAGGGATAAAAGCATATCATATTTCTCAAGGTACGGAGTAATTGCAGCAAGGCTCTCCCTTATGACATCAGCTCCCCCTTTCTCCCTGTCCTTGAGATGCGCCTCCCCGATGCTTGTCACAATAATTCCAGCTCCGAAGAAATGAGCCAGCTCTATATTCTTTATGAAATCCTTAAGCCTCTCTGGATCCATGATATTCGAGTGCCCACTGAATGATGGAACGGAAAGCCCTCTCTTTTCTATGTAGTCACGTATCCTCAGCAGCTCTTCAAAGCTCATTGTGAAGAACACATGCTCTGTCCAGCCCTTTGTGGCAGTGAGTTCTATATTATGGAATCCTGCATCTGCAATGCCATCCACAGCATCGAAAATGCTGTAGCCATGGTAGCAGTTTGAATTGACTATTATCTTCCTGTCTTTCATATCACGTAATTTCTCAAATACCTGTAGCTTAATTCCATGGACTTAACGATGTCCTGCCTGCTCTTCTCAAAAGCCTTGTCCTCTATCTCAATTGCCGTGTAGCCATCGTATCCGATATCTGTAAGGGCAGAAACGAATCTGTCCCACCTGACATCACCAAGACCAGGGAGCTTAGGCGACATGTAGCTCAGCGGATATGCCATGACACCGCACTCTGCAAGCTTTTCCGGATACATCTTTATATCCTTGAAATGTATATGGAACATCTTCGGGGCAAACTCATAAAGCACCTTGATGTAATCCATCTGCTGCCATACGAAATGGCTTGGATCAAAGTTGATTCCGAAATTATCATATGGAAGGATTTCAAAGATCTTCCTGAAAAGCACTGGAGATGTGAACAGGTTCTGCCCTCCCGGCCACTCATCCTTGCTGAAGAGCATCGGGCAGTTCTCAATTGCGATCCTTACCCCCTTAGACCTAGCATACTCCAGGATAGGCGGCCAGACCTTCTCAACTTCCTTAAGGTTCTCCTCAACTGTTTTATATGGAATCCTGCCGATAAATGACGTAACGAGATTCACGCCAAGCATATGAGATGCATCGATCACGGAATAAAGATGCCTTATCTGAGCCTCCCTCTTCTCAATATCCGGATCGAGCGTATTCGGATAGTAAGCCAGGGCAGAGATTTCCACATTATGCTCTTTGGCATATCTGAGAATATGATCCTTCTTTTCCTCATCAAGCCCTTCTGTGTCTATATGGCTTACTCCGGCATACCTTCTCTCCCCCTTTCCAACAGGCCAGCATGCAACCTCAACCGATTCATATCCGATTCTGGAGATCTCATCGATCATCTCCTCATAATTCCATCCATCCATTATCGAGCTGATAATCCCGAGCTTCATACTTTCTCCTCCTTTTTCTCTTCTGCACTCCTTAATGCTGCAAATACAGCCTTCATGCTCTCAAGCACATCCTCACCGCTTATTGAAGCCTTTCCAGCATCAAGGCTCTCAACGAAAGCATCAATTACCCCGCTGGATGTCTGGTTGTCATTTGTCTGTATCTTCTCAACATCGTAGTAATCCCTCTCTCCATTCCTTTTCACAACCGTTATGGAATGTTCAGGATCGCGGAATATGTGCATAACGCCTTCTGTTCCGTAGATTACGGTAGAGTTATCCTCATCTGCATAATTGGTCCAGCTTGCCCTCATTATTCCAATTGCACCGCTTTCCATCTCATAGATCACGAATGCATTGTCATCGACAGCAATCAGAGTGCCGTCAGCACCTCTCTTGTCAAGGGTGGCAACCTTAGCCGTAACAGACTTTATGCGGTCATTCAGCAGATACCTTATGAGATCTATCTTATGTATGCCAAGATCTGCCATTGCCCCCATCACAGCCTTTTTCTTATCAAAGAACCATGTATTCTTCCCTGGATCAATGCTCCAGGTCTCAGGACCGGCATGCCCGAAGACCGTCTCAAAGGATATCACCTTACCGATCTCTCCCCTTTCAATCAGTTCCTTTGCCTTCATATGGGTCCTGTTAAGCCTCTGGTTCTGCCCGATGAAGAGTATCTTATTGTGCTTCTTTGCAGCTTCAACCATCTTCTCAGCATCCTCAAGATGCACCGCCATCGGCTTTTCGCAGAGCACGTTGATTCCCTTTGATAAAGCCTTAACCGCAATCTCTGCATGCGTATCATTGCTTGTGCATACGGAGACGGCATCAACGCCTGATGAGAGAAGCTCATCTACTGAGCCATAAGCCTTGGCTCCAAGCCTCTCTGCCAGCTCTTCAGCCCTTTCTGCATTTATGTCATATAAAGCAGTGATTTCTGTCTTCCCATTTGCCTGATACTGAGGAATATGCCTTACCTGTGCGATCTTTCCGCATCCAATTATTCCAATCCTGTACATTCCATTCCTCCTCTATGCCCTCTCCTTCTTCTGCAGGAGAACAGCGGCTATTACGATAACTCCCTTGAAGGCTTCCCTTAAGAACGGAGGAACGCCAATCAGGTTCAGAAGATTGTTCATGACTGCGATGATCAGGACTCCGAGAATGGTTCCTGCTATGCTTCCCCTGCCGCCGGACATGCTTGTTCCGCCTACTATTACAGCTGCGATGGCATCCATCTCATAGCCTGATCCTGCATTTGCATAGTCCATGGCGCCAATTCTTGATACCTGCAGAACTGCTGCACAACCGACTAAAAGTCCCATAATTGCATATACAGCCCTTTTTACGCGCTCTGTATTGATACCGGAAAGCCTTGCAGCCCTTTCATTGGAACCAACTGCAAATACATGACGGCCGAATGCAGTATGCTTTGAAACGTAATACATGACAAATGCAATCAGGAGCCAGTATATGATCGGCATGAACATCTGACCGCCAATGGAGACATTTGCAAGCTTTGTGAAGGCACGCGGAACCTGTGGGTTTACAGTCTGCATGAACTGCTGTGTGACTGAACGGCAGATCTTCATCATGCCCAGTGTTGCAATGAACGGAGGAAGCTTGCCTATTGTGATGAGCACGCCTGTGAACTCCCCAAGGATCAGGCCTGCAATAAGGCCCATGATTATTCCAATCAGGTAGGATGGGAATCCCGTAATGCCTATTGATGTTAAAAGCCCTGTTGCAGAAGAGTCGATGAAGACCATGATGACTGCACCGATTGCAACGAGCGTGGATCCGACAGCAAGATCTATTCCGCCTGTAATGATGACAAATGTCATTCCCAGCGAGATTATTCCTATTGTCGCGTTGTTCCTCAGGATATTGATCCAGTTGCGTGACCAGATTGAAAACCACCTGGAAAATGATCCCTGGTCAAAGCCGAGGGCAATTGTCTGAAGGATTATCATCAGCAAAAGCGCACAGAACGTGGAAAAAAGCGGGTGAGTTGCCCACATCATCCTGAACCAGCTTATGATATTCTTTTTCTCACTGTTTTTCTCAATTGTCATTTATAGCTCCCGTTGCATACTGCATTATTGTCCTTTCGTTTATCTCCTGGCCTTTCAGTTCTTTGACGATCCGTCCATGGTACATCACATAGCATCTTGAAGCGACTCTCATGATCTCCTTGGCCTCGCTTGAGAGGACGATTACTGCCACCCCCCTTTCAGCAAGGGATGTGATTATCTGGTAGATCTCTTCCTTTGCCCCTACGTCAACTCCCTGTGTCGGATTATCGAGAATCAGGATCTTCGGGGATGCAGAAAGCCATTTAGCCAGAACCACCTTCTGCTGGTTTCCTCCGGAGAGGGATGTTATGGGATCCGTATTTTCCCCCATTTTTATCCTGAGGTCTCTCTTTTCCTTTTCAAACTCCTCAAGAATCCTTGCCTCATCCAGAAATAGCCCCTTCTTCCTCATTTTCAATGTTACCAGCGAACCGTTCTGCAGGATATCGAGATCCTTCACAATCCCGTTTTCCTTCCTGTTTCTTGGGACATAGCCAAGACCAAGGCGCACAGCCTGATCTGTGGAATGGACCCTTACAGGGGTTTTCTCTATCTCAAGCAGCCCTGAATACGGAAGGGCAGCACCGAAAATCGACTGGAACAGCTCGCTCCTTCCATCTCCGAGAAGGCCTGTGAAGCCAACGACCTCACCCTGATGCACTTCAAATGAAATATCCCTGAAATGTTTTGAATCCGTCAGGTTTTCCGCGCGCATGATCACATCTCCACGCCTTACGGAGTCAGCCCTGGCAACCTCGATGACCTCATGCCCTACCATATAGGATGCAAGGGCTTTCGTATCTGTTCCGCTGATAGGCCCGTCATTAACCATATGCCCATCCCGCAGCACCGTATAGCTGTCGCAGATCTCAACCACCTCATTGAGCTTATGCGAGATGAATATTATTCCAACCCCCTTGCCCTTCAGGGTTCTCATAAGCTTGAATACCCGTTCTATCTCTGTTTCCGTAAGGCTTGTGGTCGGCTCGTCCATTATGACGATCCTCGCATCCATCAGCATTGCCCGCGATATCTCGACAATCTGTTTATATGAAGCATCAAGGTCCCGTACCATAGTCTCCGGATCAAGATCGAGGTCCATCTCCTCAAAGACTTTCCTGGTTTGAGCTATCATGCTCTCATGATCAAGGAATCCTGATTTCTTCCTGATTTCCCTTCCTATAAACAGGTTCTCATAGATTGTAAGGTCATTGATAAGGTTCAGTTCCTGGTGGATGAATGCAATTTTCCTGTCCAGGGAATCTTTTGGTGAGGAAAAGTGCACCTCCTGAGCGTCAATGAATATCTTTCCGCTGTCAGCGGGAAGGACACCGCCAAGAATATTCATGAGCGTGCTCTTCCCTGCGCCGTTTTCCCCGAGGAGAGCCTTTATATGCCCTCCCGGGAGAGAAAAGGAGACATCATCAAGAACAAGATTTGCTCCAAAGGATTTAAAAATGTTTTTCATCTCAAGTTCCATGGCATGTCTCCTTACATCAGTTGCTATTAATATGGTGAATTCGGATCAAGGAAGTCCTGGTAGTTTGTCTTGTCTACGATTGTTGTAGGAATGATCTTGACCTGCTCCACTTCTTCTCCATTAAGGATCTGAAGTGCCATATCTACGGCATCCTCAACCATTTCAGGGCTGTAAAGAGCGCTCTCAATCCAGAGATCTTCGTACTCAGGCATCATATTGAAGTATTCCTGGCATCCGCCACCGCCTGTGATGACCTTGATATCTGTCCTTCCGGCCTCTGTGATTGCCTGGATAGCTCCGATGGATGTCTCATCATCCATGCTGTATACTGCATCAATATGGTCATTTGCTGTCAGGATATCTGCCATGTCAGCCAGTCCTGCTTCCCTTGTGAACTGTGTTGCATATGTAAGAACGTTCATCTCAGGAGCAATCTCAGAAAGGACATCAAGGAATCCCTGCTTCCTGAGCTCTGCAACAGAGCCGGATGTAGGAACGTCAAGAATGACAACAGTTCCCTCTGTTCCGATCTTGTCTACGATATACCTGGCTCCCTCTTCACCCATGTTGTAGTTGTCGCCTGCAACGCGGTATACGCCTTCAGCTGCGATCTCGATATCAAAGTTCACGACTACGATACCGGAATCGATTGCGTTCTGGATAGGAACTTCCATGCCTGTCCACTGAGGGAATGCTACGATTGCATCTGCGCCCCATACCATCAGGTCATCGAGCTGAGTTGTCATTTCATCTGCGTTGTTGGATGTATAGACTGTGTACTCGATCAGGCCCTGGTCTGCGAGCTGCTGGCATCTCTGCTCTGCATAGTATGCAACACCTGCTGACCATCCATGTGTTACAGCTGGTGCGAGAATACCGATTCTATAAACGTCAGCGGATGAGGAAGATGCTGATCCACCTTCGTTTGCGCCCTGTGCGAATACGCCAGAGACAGCAATTAGCGCAATAAGAACAAAAACTAATGCTTTCTTCATAGAAAAGCCTCCTTTATATTCTGGATTATCAGCGAGGATCTTTGAGAAGTCAAACAAATTTTTCAGTAGTTTTGAAAAACTTTCAGGATTTTTCAAAACCTTTGAAACCCATTTCCCTTGCCAATAGTTTCCATTCGTCCTAAATTCTTCAAAAGAGGAGAAAAAGATGATCACAAGAGAACAGGCAGAAGAACTATTCAGGAAATACAACAAGAGTGAAAGCCTTTACCATCATGCACTCTCTGTAGAGGCAACAATGAGGGAATTTGCAAAAAAGTATGGAGAAGATCCTGAGTACTGGGGAATCGTGGGCTTCCTCCATGACATCGACTGGGAGATGTTCCCAGAAGAGCACTGCAGGAAAGCACCTGAGCTTTTAAGGGAAATAGGCACACCGGATGATGTCATCCATGCGGTCTGCTCCCATGGATATGGGCTTGTTACTGATGTGAAACCGGAAAGGCAGATGGAGAAAATACTCTACACTGTTGATGAGCTTACTGGACTTGTTAATGCAACTGCCCTTATGAGGCCGACCAAAATCGAAGGCATGGAAGCAAAGAGCGTCAAGAAGAAATGGAAGGACAGGAGATTTGCAGCAGGAGTCAACAGGGAAGTCATTGAGAAAGGTGCTGAGATGTGCGGAATTGACATGAATGAACTCATTGAAACAACCATAAAAGCAATGGCTGGCGTTGCAGATAAGATAGGCCTGAACTGAGAGATATGGCGTAATTCATTATGCCATCAGGATTAGGGCATATAATAAAATGAAAGTTTGTATATAAACACCTAAATTTGTATACAAACTTTCAAATTGTATAAAATTTTTCTTTACAACCCCATTTTTTAGGGTTATCCTTATAAATATGGCAGGACAGAGAGATACAGCACAGTATATCTACGATACACTCAAGGATGAGATACTATCACTGGAACTGAAACCCAGTGAGGAGATTTCAGAAGCTGAACTCTGCAGGAGATTTGATGCCTCCCGCACCCCTGTCAGGACAGCAATACAGCGTCTGTCAGACATAGATCTCGTAGAGATCGCCCCATACCAGTACACAAGAGTCAGCCTCATAGACTACTCAAAGGCAAGGCAGATGATCTTCATGCGCATCGTCCTTGAAGAGAGAATCCTTTCAGATTTCATAGACAGGGCTGATGATTTCCTGATCGAAGATCTGGAACACATAATCCGCAAGCAGGATATACTTCTGAAGGGAAGTTTCGTCGCCGAGGATTTCTATAAGCTGGACGCAGCATTTCACAGCACATTCTTCAATACCATGGAAGCCGATGAGATATGGAAGATGCTCCAGGGTTCTGTGCACTACACCAGGCTCAGGATGCTCGATATCGTGGAGTTCAGGGATTTCCTGACAATCGTTGAGGAGCATAAGGAGATCCTTTCCAAGATAAGGAGCAAGGAAAAGGATGGTATGGCAAAGCTTCTTGAGGCACACCTGAACGGAGGCCTTGTCCGCATCAGGGAAAGAAGCGGCGGCAAATACAGGAATTATTTTAGAAACTATAGAGAAGGAGAAATATAGTTATGGATATTCGCTATTCAACAGGTAAAGAGCCATTCAAGAGAATGACAACGGATGAACTCAGGAACGAGTTTCTCATCACAGGTATTTTCAAGAAAGATGACGTTTCATGCGTTTACTCCCATGTAGACAGAATCGTAGTCATGGGCTGCATGCCGGTAAATGAAGAAGTAAGTGCAGACAAGGGAATCGACACATGGAAGAACTTTGGAGCACACTTCCTCCTTGAAAGAAGGGAAATGGGTGTTATCAACATTGCAGAGGCTGGAACGGTTAAGGTAGACGGAAAGGAATACCCAATGAACCATTTCGACTGCATATACATTCCAATGGGAACAAAGGAAGTGACATTCAGGAGTGCAGATCCAAAAGCACCTGCAAAGTTCTACATCATCACAGTTCCTGCCCATAAGCCATGCCCTATCACACATATCCCATATGAGAAGGCAATCCATAAGCATCTCGGATCACAGGCAACAAGCAATGAAAGGACAATCAACCAGTACATCCATCCAGACGTACTTGAGACCTGCCAGCTCTCAATGGGACTTACACACCTTGAAGAGGGATCTGTATGGAACACAATGCCAGTACACACTCATGAGAGAAGGATGGAAGTTTACTTCTACTTTGACATGAAGGATGACAATGTCGTATTCCATTTCATGGGAGAGCCGACAGAGACAAGGCATATCGTAATGCATAATGATGAGGCAGTCATCAACCCAAGCTGGTCAATCCATGCAGGATGCGGAACATCCAACTACACATTCATCTGGGCTATGTGCGGAGAAAACAGGGCATATGACGACCAGGACTGGATCAACACACAGGATATCAGATAGTCAATACACAGGAGGAAATACATTATGGAAATGAAAGATTTTTCCCTGGAAGGGAAAGTGGCATGGGTAACTGGAGCCAGTTACGGAATCGGATTTGCAATTGCAAGCGCATATGCAACCGCTGGTGCAAAGATCGTATTCAACGACATCAAGCAGGAACTCGTTGACAAGGGCCTTGCATCATACAAGGAAGCAGGAATTGAAGCAACAGGCTATGTCTGCGATGTAACAAACGAAGAGCAGGTAGAGGCTACAACAGCTGCTATCCTCGAGAAGTTCGGCAAGATCGATATCCTGGTAAACAATGCAGGTATCATCAAGAGAATCCCAATGCTTGAGATGAAGGCATCTGAATTCAGGCAGGTTATCGACGTAGACCTCAACGCTCCATTCATCGTATCAAAGGCAGTTATCCCTTCAATGATCAAGAATGGACATGGAAAGATCATTAACATCTGCTCCATGATGAGCGAACTTGGAAGAGAGACAGTAAGCGCTTATGCAGCTGCTAAGGGCGGACTCAAGATGCTCACAAGGAACATTGCAAGTGAATATGGCCAGTACAACATCCAGTGCAACGGCATTGGACCTGGATACATCGAGACTCCTCAGACAGCACCTCTGAGAGTTCCTGGACATCCTTTCAATGAATTCATCCTCGCAAAGACTCCAGCAAACAGATGGGGAAAACCAGAAGATCTTCAGGGACCTGCAGTATTCCTTGCATCCGATGCTTCAAACTTCGTAAACGGACATGTCCTCTACGTAGATGGCGGAATCCTTGCATACATTGGAAAGCAGCCTCAGTAAGCTCTTTCAGGCTTCCTGCCGCCTCAGAAGCGGCAGGATATACGGGCAGGACTCAAAAGGTCCTGCTTTTTTGTTATCTCTGCTTTCTCAAGCATCCAGAGAACAGCATGAATTCAATCAGATCTGGAACCGGCATGCAAAGAATAATCTCCATGCTGATCCGCCTGTTGTTCCAAATTTCGCCTGATTACAGTATTTATTCCATTACATGCAATTCCTAGCTGCATAAATCATTTAAATACAGGTCAAATTTCTCTTTTGAATAAGTATGGACATCCTTGAAATACAGCCCTTTATATCTTTCCAGTCCAAACCGGATAAATTCTTGTCCCGATTTTTCCATAATGCATTCAGATATATAGACTAAGGACGGAGAATCATTTAATGCCTGATGTGGCAGTGGATTCTTTTCCATGTTGTATATTACAAAAAAATCCATATTGGTGCGGGAATAAGAAAGGTTTTTCCCGATTATATCCAGGAAAATCAGTAAGCTGTCTCGAGCCTTATCCTTAATTTCGCGGTTATTAACCTTCCCATTCTTAAACTCTATAAGCTGTAATCCGCCTTTATATGACATAAGAGCATCGACCGAAGTTGCATTCTCTTCAGAAAGCCCCAAATCATTTGCATATTGCCTTTTTACTAAATCAAAATTGACAACTTCTCTTTCAGAAAAGGTCATATATTCATTATTTGTGCAATCCTTTGATGTATCTTTAAGCTTTGCCTTATTCCTGAAGAAAAGAGAATATCCATCCAAATCTATCATAGCTCTCCCCTTAAATTCTCCAGTTTCTGCAAAGGCCGTGCCAGTTTGGCATATATTGCTTCAATATTGCCAGATACATCCTCCATGACAGAATAGTCTCCGATGGAAGAAGCTAAATAGAATTTGCATTTATCCCTTATTCCATACTTTGCCACATAAACTTCAATTGCATTCAGGAAATATGGACTATGGGTATTTAAAAGGACATGGACACCGAATTCTTTCTGTATAAGAACTATCAGTTCAGCAAATAAAAGCTGCCACTCAGGATGAAGATGTATTTCCGGCTCATCGAGTATGATAGTTCCATTGCGCTCGATATCTCCATTAATAATCAGAAGCTTGAGTATTACGAATGCTTTTAAGCCCGCAGAAAGATTTCGGACATTAAGGACCTTATCACTGTTATTCATCTGATAGCCAGCCATAGATCTCTTTCCCCAGATAATATTCCCAGTGCAGATTGAAGAGATTTTCCCATAAATATCATCAAGCTTGTCTTTTGCTATAATTTCATCAAAAACATTTGAGTTTTCTTTTGGGAAACGCAGCTTTCTCAATAAGTCATTCCTATGCCCTGCAGCAGTTCCTGGCAAATGAAAATAATTATTGCCTGCATCATCAAGCACGAAAGGATCATCTATATATACAGCTGCTGTATCAAGGGAAAGATTGGACCAGCTTTCTATATCAATATCTCCAGAACTAACTCTGACAGTTACGGAAAAACCATTTATATTAAGCTGGATTCTCCCCTCATCACCAGTGAAAATATTACATACCTGCCCATCAAACTCTGAATTAAGTTTCCTTCTCAAAACAGATTTCAGGAAGTCCTTTTCTGATATATTGAGAATTTCCTTGATCCGCCCAAAAGAGTCATCATTATTATTTTCATCAGGAATTTTTAAGCCTTCATCGTACTGGCCTATTAAATTAATAATCCTGTTCTTTATCTCTGAGGGTTCAAGATCCTTATATTCATCACTATGGGATGATACTGCTCCTGCTGCATCATGCAAAACACTTAAACGGGAAAAACGATCAGGCGAATGGGAGAACATGCGGATAAGATACTGCTCTATGCTGAAAGCTCTTGCTTTTTCTATTTGAGCCTGGACATCATAGAAACTGTTGAAAACAGCATATAATGCACGTCCAACTGTACTCTTTCCTGTATCGTTTTCGCCAGCAATCACAGTAATGCCATCTATTTCAATATCTGCTGTCTTAATTTTGCCTATGTTTTCGACAGTAAGCTTCATTGCATAGTCACCTCTTTATTTAATATAAACTCATTATGCAATATTTAATACAAAAATTCTGTCGCTATCTCTGTACATTAAAAAATATTGAGCATTGAAAAACGGAAAGAATAGGACTTTAGAAATTAGAGCATAGGAAGATAATAAATAATTGCATATCTCTTTTTCTCAGCCTCAACCATTACCCCTAAAAAGAGGCTCTGTACCAGAAGCTCTTACTAGAATCTGCCCAGATTCTCCCAGCTCTTTTCCTATATCGATAAGTGTTTTAAGAGTGGCACTCTTCATAGCCTTATTCTTGTCTTTCACCCTCAAGTTCCTAAGCACTTGAAGAAAAAGTAAATGCTCAGAATGAGAAGATATATCCACCAGCAAGCTTCATGGCAAAAGAAAGACCGGTATTTTCACCTGAAAACATCGTAGCCCCTTCTACCCCGATTTTGAAATATGACTTATCCTGATGGGTTACCTTCATGCCGATATCCGCATATATTCCATATTCAGTGAATGACGAATACTCTACCGGAGTCCTGTCGTTCCTGTTATTGTGATCAGGGACCGTATGGATGGCAATCCTTCCACCAGCATCAACATACATGCCAAGGGATCCGCCAAATCCGATATCATAAGAGAGTCCAAGATCAGCTATATGCTTGGCAAGGAATGTACGGTTCACATATGTCTGGATATCTCCGCTTTCTCCGCTTGCAATATTTGTCCTGGCATATCCGACTGGAAGCAAAAGCTGATAGTTTGCAGAGATGCCCAGGGGTATACTCTCAAAAGGGACATAGGTTGCGGCTATTCCAATACCGAGGCGCACTATATTGCTTACATAGTAGTTGCTGTCACTGTTGAGTGTGATGAACTTATCAGCACTCTCCCTGCTTGGATAATCATATTCTGCCAGGAAATTCCCGCCCAGATAGACTTTTGATGCATATGCTGGCATTAATGACATGCACAGCAATAATATAATCAAGAACTTCTTACTCATTACCACCCGCTGCTCCAAACCTGAATCCTATTCCAATATAAGGTGCAAGGGATATTCTTGTAAAGTTAGTTTCATAAAGCTCTGTATCGCTGTCTATGAAATGGAATATATGTGCAGTAAAGGACAGGCCAAAAGCAGCATATACGTAATCCCGGAAATATGTCCTGAGATACGGCTCAGCTTCAATCCCGACTGTGAATGTCCTAAAATAGTCAAAGGATGAGATGACTCCCCTTATTGCTGCTCCAATCTCAAGGAAGGAGAACTCGTGCCTGAAAATGCCGCCAAGCCCTATCGAGATCTTATCTATCTGGCTCTCAAGTGCATCATAATCGACATATTCCCACTCCCCTTTGAAGTCCCCTTCCGGAATTGTCTCTGTTGCAGATAATGCATGCCCGTATGAAAAAGAGAGGCTCAGTCCGCTTCTGCTTCCAGAAACAAAGAATATGTTCATATTAAGCTTTCCGCCGATATCCTTCCTGTCAATATAGGGATGGTCCACTACATTATTGAGAAAACTCTCACTGGCATTCAATGGAAGGGGGTTGGAAAACTTATTCGTTTCCCAGCTTCCATAGGCTGAGACATCAAAAGAGAACTCTGCAGAGAATATGGATGCAATTGATAGTGCAGAGATTATTAATAATGCTGAAATCTTTCTCATATGCTAAAGTCCCACTTTAAAACCAAATCGCTGGATAGAATAGATATCATCCGGATTGGAGGATGGAGATACCACTCCTAATTCATAGAAAACAGTTGATACATTAAACAGTACTAGCTCTGCCTTAACTCCATAGCTGGCTGTAAAGTCTCCCTCCATTCTCAGTCCATCTGAATTTAGGATCCTTCCCCAGCTGTATGTCAAATCAAAGAAAGCCGATACATACGGATACACATCCCTGAAAAAGAGCTGAGGGCCGAAGAGCGTAAGAGCAAGATGATTTGTTATGACATGCTCTGTCGGGTACCCTCTTGTCTCCCAGACTTCTGTTCCCATTGCATAGTATGGAACCTTCTCACCTGTCAGATACCTGTACTCAACGCTGTCAGAAAGCATCATGGACAGGGATGAAAGTCCGTTTACAAATGGAAGGCGGAACATGGTCCAGGCAAGATCAAGCCTGTTTTCCCACAACAAGAAATCAGAAGTATCTGAGAAAAGCTGAAGCCATGAGGGAGACCATCTTGCAAAGGAAGAAAGCTTTATTCCGTTGATTGATGTGACATCATCCTTCATGAAGTTGATATCGAGCCCAGCAGATAATGACAGCTGGAATACAGACCTGTCTGCAGAGAGTTCCGGAGTGCCTGGAAGGAAATCAGATCCAAATGGGCTCCTGTCTGCAATCGCCCCATTTTCAATAGTATGGAAGAGCCCTTCCCTATGGTCTTTATCAGAGAAATAATCCAGGCTTTCGTATGCGTTCTCAAACCTTCCATCTATAGAAACCTTTAAAGTCAGCAGATCCTCATCTGCAAACCCCGTATGGATCATCCCCTGGGCAAATTCCAGATTGAATTCATCAAAGAGGGTCATATAGTCCCTGGCAGGGAAACGCTCATCGTCATCTGAGAGGATCGCACCAGTTAATGGATCCTGCCTCAAGGTTCTGTAATCAAGTCCGTTATCAAGCCTGAAAGCTAAGGAGGTGGTCGAGCCCTTTATGAAATCAGGAACAGGGAAATTGAACTGATAAACAACGGATACAGGCAGTTCCCAATGCCCTCCGATACTGAAATTAGGGCTTGTCCTGATATCAAGCACATGGTAGCCAAAACCGATGGCAAAAGAAGGAATGATCAAGATTAATGAAATCAGAACTGTCAACAATGCTTTTTTCATCTTTTTCCTCCTTATACCGATATATAAAATCTTATTTCAGCACCCTGGCTCCAGGCTGGATAAGAAGTACTGAGTCCGCGTGCAAAATTATAAGCACACGTATACTGGAATCTCAGGAAACCGAAAAGCCTCAAATGCAGCGTAAGGTTAAAAGACCCGGTATAAGATAAGCCTTCATACTTTCCGCTTGCATTTACGGAATCTCCCCAATACAGATTATTTGTCATTCCGATTTCTGCATACGTATAAGAATCTGCAGAGATGAATGAAGGTCCCATCACATGGAACCATATCCTGTCTGTCAGCTGATAAGGCAGATTCGAAGAAGGAATCATGAACCAGGGAATGACATCACCTGTGGTATACCTGAATGTATTGCTGTGTCCGAAATAGCCGGAAAACCAGTTCCATCTGTTTTCCTGAAGCTCTTCAAAGAGCACCAGCTTCTCTTCCAGGTAGAAAGTGAGCCTTGAAAAATCTGATGTTGTATAGCCGGATGGGAACTTATTATTTAAAAGCCACTCTGGGCCATATTCAAATGTCAGATATCCATATAATCCATCCTGCACGCTTTCCTTAACTTCCCTGAACGGATAGAAGTAAAGCGTTGCAAAGAGATAGTTGTTCAGTGTTTTCCTGTCCCCATTCAGCCATGGCCATGCCACAATTGGATTATCTACACCTGAGTTTGCAAATATTCCTTTTGGATTTCCGTCCAGATCCACGAATGTCGGAGAACCGCCAGCTCCCAGGCTCAGGCGTTCTGTTGCAACGGTATACCTGGAAACGATGCCAAGACGGAATTCAAAAAGATATGGCTTTTCCGGACTTTCGATTGGATTATCGATAAATGGCTGCCCAAACCATAGCTGAAGCTGTCCATACTGCCTGAAATACTGGCCTGTACTGAATTTATTATATCCTGCTTCAGAATTGATCAAGTTCTGCTCATACTTGGTCATATCCCATGTCGGACGTCCGGTATCCCATTCCCTTCCGCTATCGCTGGAATTGGAAAAGCCATAAGTCATATGGTAATAGATCTTGGATTTGTATTTTGCATTCTCAAACAGACTGAGGTCTGACCTGTAGAACTGGAATGTTGTAGCTACTGGAAATAGGCCGAATCCGAAATCAGACATAAAGCTTACATTGTCTATATCTGTCCTGAGCGTTATCCCTTCTTTATAGTCATCTGCATAAAGCGGACTAAGCAGCATAAAAACAATAAAAACAATTGCTAATATCTTTCTCATACTCCACCCACACCGACAACAAGGAAAACGATATCATAACTGTATAAGCAAAGTCAATTGCATAACACGCCATATCATAATGTTAACTTCTTATAAACAAAAGAGTTTTCATGATAGGACAAACTTAGCGATAATCAATCGGAAGCATGATATAAATATTCCGAGAGACATTAATGACCTAATCCTATCGTTACTTATTGATTTCAATATATAAGAGTTAGGGAATTTGACTTCATCAAGATTTATTTTTCTAATTGAGTCCTTTAATTTCCTATCCTCCAAGATTTCCATTATAGCCTTTCTCTTTTCTTTCAGAGTCCTGTTTGATTTATAAAAAAACTCATTATAGAATGCTGAAATGGCAAAAAAAGCACGCTCATAGCACACTTCAGATAAATAAGAAGGGCTATCGTATAAAGATTCCAGATAATCACATAACCACGCGGTTTCTTGATAGATATTCTTTTTGTAATTATTCATTAGGGAATTAGGATTAGTTAGATAGTTATAGTAAGGGTTATTAGGTAGTATTGAGATTTTCCTGGATTTTAGAATAACGCTGACTGAAACTGCAAGATCCTCTCCAATAACAATTCTCCGGTCTTTTAAAGACCTAGTGCTTTCAAGCAGGAGCTCCCGTTTAAAGACTTTTGACCATAAAGTAGTCATAATTTTTCTTTTACCATATAAATCATGAGTGCAGAACAGATTAGGTACAATTTTCTGATCAATCTCACTTCCTTCATATACCCCGCAATCAATATCATTTTTCAATAGCACTGGTTTTCTTTTATCATGAAACACTCTCACAGCTCCAAATAGAATAATATCTGGAGAATTAGATGCTATTTCGTTTGGTATATCAATAAAAAAGTCGGGAGATAATGTATCATCAATATCCAGGAAATATATGTAATCGCCTGTCGCAACAGATGCACCTTTTAGCCTGGCACCAAGAGCTCCGATGCTGTCAATATCCAATAATACAATAGGATATTTAGCAGCCTCTTCTTTTAAGATTTTTAGTGTATTATCAGTAGAACCATCATTTACAATGATCACCTCAATATCTATGTTTGTTTTCAAACTAAATAATGAGTACAAGCATGATTCAACATAATTAGCTCCATTACGTACTGCGATTACAATCGATAAACTCATTCAATAAAACCTATACCTAACATTTATCATAAAGCATAACTTACATTAAAAAAGCTTTCTTGCACAATATTGCAGGTAATTAATCCAATTTGAATGATAAAAATAGATTTGTAATCTATAAACACAGAAATGGCATGTTTACGGCGACACAATCACCATAATAAAGCTGTAAATGCAAGTATTAAAAATTAAGCATTGCATTTACAGGCTCATTAAAATAGAAAACTAAAACTAAATACTATAACTAATTCCTATGGAAAACTGAAAATCAGTAGAAACTTCATCGCTCTTTATATTATTCATATTCAATACATTGATCAGTCTAACCTGACTATATATATCCAGGTTCTCAATGATTGTATAGCTTCCCTTAATAGTTGATATGAACCAATGAGCTACCGCATTTCTTGATTCCCAGTTGCTTGTGCTATCATAATTTCCTGTTGCACTATGATCCTTTGAAGGGGCAAATGGTGTATCATTGAAAGAAAGCCTTTTCCATCTTGAATTCATATCCATACAGCCATCAGCCCAGTATGTGAATTCAAACTCTGCATTCCACTTGCCATATTCTTCATAGCCGACTTTAAGATTTGCTACAATGCTGTCATTACCATAGCGGTAGCCTAGAAAATCTAAGTCATATGCAGAATCTTTTCCAATTTCAGAATTGGCAACTATAAAATTAATTCCATATTTATCTCCATCATAAGAGGCTTCATCGTCTCGTATGTATAAGAATGGATCAGTATAAGCTCCTTCTATCGAGCCGTAAAGTATTCCATTCGCAATTGGATAAGCTGTTTTGAATCCTGCAATAAAACCGAAAGCCGATGGATTTATTACTGCATTTGGATCTTCCAGGGCGCCAAAACCAAACTCATCTATAACAACTTCTCCGTAAACATTCCAGTGATCAATAAATGCATAATCAATTTCAAAACTCAGCAGTGAATTTGAATTGCTTCTTATATAGAAATTATGGAAAATTGCTGTCGGACTAAGCGTAAGTAAGTCAAACTGGTTTTCTTCTGACTGATACATCATAGACTCTGTAAGTGCCATATTCACCTTATCAAGGATTCTCCACTCAAGGCGGTGAGCAATGAACATGCTTAGCCCGCTTCTAGGATCCCTCTGGGAATAACTCAGGTCGAGAATATCACGATCTGGATTATCTGGATCTGCTTTAGTGTAATTCTTAGGATGAACAAATGAGCTTATGCTGAATGTATACTTGAACACATTTGAAAATGCAGTGAATCTCAGGTTGTTATGGTAAGGAACCTGGTCTCCAACAGTTAAGTTGCCTGACTCTCCTGGTCCCCACCTCAGCTTATCCCTTCCAATTGCAATGTTCCACCACGCTCCTCCAATGGATCCAAATGCCCTGTTAGGATAGTTATAACTAATATCATCAGTTAAAGCTGAAAAATCTATCGGGAAATTAGCTAATATCTTTGTTTCAGCTGCATCTGCACTGGCTAAATTACGATTTAAGCTTAAGTAGATAGATGAGAATCCATAGATATTGTCTCCGAACCAGGTCTCAAGGGGAACTGAAATCAAAGGTGTCGGAGTATAGAAATCACCTACCTTATTCCAGCCCATCCAGTAATCATAGTTACTGAAATCTTCTGCATTCGTATGGGTCATTGCCTCAATTGCTGCATCTCCGGAGATTGAGAAGCCAAAGATGCCTTCTGCCCTTTCAGGATTAAAGCGTGAGCCTCCCCCATTGATTTTCTTATCAAGGTATTCGTATGTTGCCCTCTCCTCTTCAGAGAGTGCATTCACATCGATCCTTGAGAGCATGATGTCAAACTCAGCCATCGTCCATGGTCCTGTTGTGGATGGAAGGGCAAGCCCTGTTGATATATAAAGATTCTTCATAGCCCTGTAGAT
>CASFJV010000040.1 GCA_949295125.1 uncultured Spirochaetales bacterium | reverse complement strand
CAGAGATTCTGGGGGTATCCATTGATGAGCTGATGCAAAGCAGAAATAATAAAGATGGGCAGGTGAATAGCTTGAAAGACACAATCCTGCTGATTCTGAGATGCATAGGGCTTGCAATGGGAGTGGCTGTAGCCGTTCTAGCTATTATGGATAAGATTGATGCAAAGTCAGGCATGCTCATGCTTGGCATTGGACTGTCATGCATTGCATTAAATATGCTTTCAGAAGATAAGGAATGAGTCAGGAGAGCCCTGCTATTTCCTGCATGACATCAGGTTTTCAAGAGCTGACGGATTTGATGAAATAATAGGCTTGATTGCCTCACAGGTCTCAAGGGAAGGGCAGCCTTCGCATGTGCTAAGGCTTTTGCTTACTGCACATTTACGTATTTCACAGAGTTTTTCGCAGAAGAATGTCTTTGGGCCATCAGTGCGGCATCCCTCACAGTTGATATGCTCAGGCAGGATGGGTGCATTGTTAAGCTCAGCCCAGAGTTTTGCTGTCTTTTCCCTCAGAGCCTGATCATCATTTACGGTTGCAATATAGGCATCACACTTTCTGCAGTCAAGTCCGCAGTAGCCAATCATTTCCTTCATGGATTTTTTCCTCTGGGGAAAGTGTATCATTTTCCTTCTTGCAGAAAAAGCGGCAGCCGGCAAGGTGGATTTACATCTGAGCTTCCTGGAAGACATTCAATTTCAGTCAAGCATAAACTCTGCCCACTCTCCCTGATAGTCATTCATGTGATCACGCCAGTAATACAGCCTCTCCATATATTCCTTCTTTCTCAACTCAACGGGTTCAGCACAGTTTTCTATTCCATATTCAAAAACAATGGATGTAAGGTCGTATATTGGATAGCCAATGGCATGTCCTGCTGTATGTACGGTGGCGCATGCCTGCCCAACCGCATGGCACATGGCAATATCCTCTTTGGATGAGATTTCCTTAGCAAAAGTATGGCAATCAAGAATTTTCCTCTGTGCCTGCCTCATTTTAACCTTTCCACTAGCCCAGAGCTGAGCTGCAGCCAATGCTTCCTGAGGCCTTGATTCATCTGGATATTTCCTTTTCAGTTTTTCAATTGTCTCTTCTGCAAACTCAAAAGCCCATAGGGTGATGACTCTATGATCTTGCTGGCTGAAAAGAAGCGATAAGTCCTGCAGATACTCTGCATCCTTTGAAAACAGTACCTGATTATGTTTTAAATATTTCCTTTTTACATCATCAATCCAATTCATATAGGCCTTCTTTATAGTATTCTAGCGTCTTTACTGTATTTATCTAGCCCTTTGTCCAAGCCCTGTTTGCTCCAGAATTAATAATCACTGGGGAAATGTGATTTAAGCAAAGAAAAATATTATCAGTGGAAATTTGTTCTTTTCTCAAAGTATGATGTTTCATGGTATTCGCAATTATAATGGAAATGGAGGCAAAACAATGGTAATAGATATTTCCGAAACTTCAGCTGAGCTTGGGGTAAAGGCCGCCAATGCCATAGCAAATGAAATCAGGAACGCTTTGGAAAGAAGGGGAGAGGCACGCATACTCCTTTCGACAGGGGCATCACAGTTTGATACCCTTTCAGCCCTTGTAAAGGCTGA
>CASFJV010000039.1 GCA_949295125.1 uncultured Spirochaetales bacterium | reverse complement strand
TTCCTTTATACCGCATTTGGCAAGGATTGAAGTTATGCCTGCAAAGAATGCAGAGCCTACAGCGAACAATAGCCACATATTATCTCCAAGAAGAGAATAATACCAATATAGGAAAAAGGAAACGCTGTCATTGCGACAGCGTCTGAATCAGATATAGAATCCTGTTGGAGCTGTTCCGTATTGTTTCTTCACTTCAATTACGGCGGCTCCATCTGCATCTGTCTTTCGCGATACTACAGTGTACTTGATTCTGCTTTCATCGAGCTTCCGGATGTATTCATCAGCTTCCTTTGCAGAACATTCCACTGCTTCTGAATGACTGAGCTTGTCGCTCAGGACGAATTTCAGAGTCTGCTGAAGCATTGCGCTCTGAATTCTTTTCATAATATCCACCTCACTGAAGATTCAAAAGGGGAGGTAGCTCCCGCTTTCTATACGGATTGTATCATAAAATAAGATAAATCTGCAAATTAAATTTTACATATCTATATATAATATATGTATATATAAGAATAGATGCAGTGTGATTTGTGTTATGCTGGAATCCAATTATGACTGAAAATGAGACACTTTCATGCTGCGATGAAAATGCAGAGCACTATGCGTGATGGTTAACGAAATGCAGAGAGTAAGCATATATTCCTTCGCTGGCAATAAGATCCGCTGATATATTCAAGGTCAATATTTGTATTGCATGAATGAAGAAGCGGACCCGCTTGAGTCCGCTTACTGCTGTTCAGTTCTTCTCTCCCCCGATATGCTTCAGGAATTCATCATAGCCATCTTTGAGGTTTTCCTCTGGTTCGTACTCTTCAAGCGGGTAGTGCTCCATCACAAAGTCTATATCCTTGTCTCCGCGTCCTGAGAGGTTGACGAGTATCTTCTTTCCCTTGCCAAGCTTCTTTGCAAGCTTTACAGCATAAGCGACAGCATGTGAGGATTCGAGAGCTGGGATTATACCTTCCATCCTGGAAAGTGCATAGAATGCTTCCACCGCTTCCCTGTCTGTTGCTGTCTCGTAGTGTACTCTTCCGATTGAATGCAGGTAGCTGTGCTGTGGGCCAACGCCAGGATAGTCAAGACCCGATGCGATTGAATAGACCGGCAACGGTTCTCCATCCTTGTCCTGAAGCACAAGGGATTTGAAGCCATGGAGTATGCCTACAGTCCCCTTTGCGATTGTTGCAGCGTGCTTTCCTGTCTCAAGGCCTTTGCCAGCTGGCTCTACGCCATAAAGCTCTACATCCTTGTCATCAAGGAATGCTGAGAATATCCCCATTGCGTTTGAGCCGCCACCAACACATGCAACTACTGCATCAGGAAGAGATCCGGCATAGCTCTGCATCTGCTCCCTTGCCTCCATGCCGATAATAGCCTGGAAATCACGGACCATCATTGGGAATGGGTGTGGCCCTACAACGGATCCAATGCAGTAAATCTGCGTAACTGGATCTTTCAGATATGCTTCGAATGCTGCGTCAACTGCATCCTTCAGGGATTTCGTTCCCTGCGTTACTGAGATCACCTTTGCACCAAGGACCTTCATCCTGGATACGTTGGGGGCTTCTTTCCTTACATCTATCTCACCCATGTATATATCGCACTCAAGACCAAGGAGGGCAGCTGCCGTAGCAAGGGCAACTCCATGCTGACCTGCACCTGTCTCTGCTATAACTTTCTTCTTGCCCATGTGCTTTGCAAGAAGCACTTCGCCAAGGCAGTGGTTTATCTTATGGGCACCTGTATGATTCAGATCCTCTCTTTTCAGGTATATCTCCGCCCCGCCTGCTGCGATTGAAAGCCTCTTTGCATGATAGACAGGGCTTGGTCTCCCGGTATAGTGTTCATTGAGCTCCTTAAGTTCCGCAATGAACGATGGATCTTTCGAGATCTCCTCATATGCAGCCTCAACTTCCTTCATCACTTTCTCAAGTTCTTCCGGAAGATATGCGCCGCCGAATTCCCCGAAATAACCTGCTGCATTAGGCAGGTTCTCTGTATTGATTCCATTATTGACAAGGTTCTTCATCTAGTGCTCCTTTTGTTTTCTTTGTACAGTAACGATACTATAAGAAGAAACATGTGTCAATAGCCCTGCATTATTTTGTCCTTCTTGAGTCCCTTACTTTCTGCCAGGCCCTTTTTCTTGTCTCTTCAGATACTCTTTCAAAATAGGGGAGAGCGGTATCATTGTCATCTATATAGAAGAAAGAAAGCGCCCAGGCCACGGCCATTGAGATGTAATACTCCTGGTTGTCTGCCTCTGTGATAGCCTCAAGCAGCTCTTCCTTGTTTCCGTAATCCTTCCTATGTGCCATCAGGTATACAATGCCAAGGCGACGAGGGAATGTACGCTTGTCTTCCAGTAGCTCCAGGAAATATGCTAGAGCTTCTTCCCTTTCTGCTTTCCTTGGTTTAAGCGATGATGCTATGACATCTGCATGATCCCATGCTGAAAGGGCATCCAGCATGGAACCAAGCTTGGAAAGCTTCTCCTTCAACGGTGCTTTCATTGCAGCTATCGCAAGTCCTTTGAGGATTACGTCCTCATGATACCTTATCGTTATCTCATCAGGATTGCTTATGGTCTTGGCAAGACTGCGCAGGACAGGGATGCGTACACCTGCCTGCGGATAAACCTCATCCTTTGTTATCTTTTCATTGAAGGCCTTTGTTTTCTCATTCCTATAAGGTGCATACAGAGCATCAGTATCCATAGTCCTCTCCGATGAGAATGACGGTTATCCTGTCTTTCTCTCTTTGCGGGCCAAAGACAGTATAGCTGCAGCATATCCTGCTCTCTGAATTACAGCCAAGAGCGCATAGATGCTCTTCATTGAATGATGGGGATGCACAGTGCCCAAGCTTGGTGCAGGGGTTATCAAGTCCTAAGCGCACTGAGTTTGCAGGCGCGGCTGTTTCCTTTACCCTTTCTACGGCTCTCCTTACGTTCGGAACGATCTTGTTTATTCCTGCGACGACTATTACCTTCTTCGGCCCGAACAGCATTGCTGAGATTCTGTTGGACCTTCCATCGACCTCATAGAGTTCCCCATGTTCTGTAACAGCGTTTGCTGATACCAGATAGAAGTCTGCATTATATGCATCCTTATATTCCTTATGGTAATCAGTATGCTCCTTCAGATAATCCATGATTCCGCACTCGGCAAGTGTCATTGAACCACCTGTTGCTGTGTAGGCGCCCTCTGGTATCAATGTGGTTATGAGTTTATATGCCTCATCCTTTGTATTTACATAAACAGCGCTGAATCTGTTCTTCTCAAGATTCTCAAGCGTTCTTTTCACTGTAGCCTGAACGATCTTCCTTTTATTTGCATCCATAGCTTTACCTCTCCAGCTATTATATCATTGAGAGAAGATATTCACAGGCTGGAAAACTCTTTTGGTGAGCTGTTGCATTTGAGATTTTGATAGATAATTTCACTGAAAGATTGATAAATGCTATTGACACTCTCTTTAATAATCATTAAATTGGTATAGAAATTCGACGTAGGGTAGAGCAGTTGGCAGCTCGTCGGGCTCATAACCCGGAGGTCGCAGGTTCGAGTCCTGCCCCTGCTAAAGAGATGTAATCCGGACCATTGAGTGGCAAAAGCCAACAGTGGATGTGGGTTCCGGACCATC
>CASFJV010000038.1 GCA_949295125.1 uncultured Spirochaetales bacterium | reverse complement strand
CAAAAAAAAGCAATTCATATACCCAGTGACTCACTCTCCACCTTTCCTGCGCTTAGAAGATGGAGACTCATGGAGAAAATGGCTGAAAGCCCTGAGAAGCATGAATCTCAAATCTGGCAATTTCCGAATAGATATTTATATAAAAGCTGTTTTTATTTATATTTTCTCTCATGATAGAAAGCATTGATGAGCTTGATGGCTTTTTCATGTCCTATATGCCGCAAAGAGGCGTTACGGGCAAGCTAAGGGACAGCCGCCTTGAAAGGATGGAATCCCTTTTAAAGGCACTTGGAAATCCTGAAAGGGATTATAAGACAATTCATATAGCAGGAAGCAAGGGGAAAGGGACCACAGCAACCATAATAGCAAGGGCTCTCAGCACTGGACGGAAGACCGGACTTTACAGGTCTCCGCATGTTTATGACCTGAGGGAGCGCTTCACGCTGAGCGGAAAATTCTTTGATGACAGACTCTACATTGAGGCTGCAAACATACTTGAAAGGACACTTACAGCGCTTGAATTCCGCCCTACTACATTTGAGCTTTACACGGCATTTGCATATATCCTCTTTTCAATATCTGGATGCGAATACGCCGTGATCGAAACCGGACTCGGAGGAAGGCTTGATGCCACGAATACGGTAGAAAGCATCGCAGAGGTCCTCCTTCCAGTGGAACTTGAACATGTTGATGTGCTTGGAGACACAATTGAGAAGATCGCAATTGAAAAGAGCAAGATCATAAAGGGAAAAAGCGTTGTGGCTGTAAGCGATGTAAAGGATGAGGCATACAGCGTATTCAGGAAGGAAGCAGAAAGGATGGATTGCCAGTTCTATTCCTTCAGGGACAATATAAAGTCGTTTTACCATGAGGACAGGAAGGACTTCAGCTTAAGCACATTTAAAGTCGGCGGTGTCAGCTACAGGATAAAAAGCAGGATCAGGAGCATGGAAATCGGGAAGAATATCGCAGTATCAGTACTGCTCCTTTCGAAGCTTTCCCTGCTCAGTGATGAAGCAATAAGGGAAATTGAGGGAATTACAATAGAGGGAAGGTTTGAGGAGCGGAAAGAGGGAGGAAAGGAGATCGTACTGGATGTAGCCCATACGAAGGAAAGCATAAGGAATCTGGTGGATACATTCAGGACATTGTATGATCCTGAGAAAACTGCAGTAATATATTCATCTGTGGAGGGAAAGGATTATGAGGGCATCCTCAGCCTTCTGCTATCAGCTTTCAACATCCTCATAATAACCCGTGCAGGAACATTCAAGAAAAGTGATCCGGACCTGATTTATGCAAAAGCGCTCCAGATGAAGAGGAAGGATCAGATGGTGTATCTCATTAGGGATGAAAAAGAAGCATTTTCCTTTTCAAAAACACTCTCAGATATTATTCTCATAACAGGATCTTTTTACCTGATCGGAGAAATTGGAGAGATAAATGATTAACTACCGGGAAACAGAACTGCTTTTAAGCGAAATACCATTTCTTGACAGCTACATCCAGGATATCAGGGAAAGCGACTTCCACAGTTTCACAATGAATCTCTTCAATAAGGATAAGAAGGCTTTCTCAGTATATTTTGAGATTGCAACGGAGAATTCCCATTTCTCGATGACAAGTAAGGTAAGGCCAAAAAGCAGGAAAGCGCAGCGCTTTACGCAGCTGCTGAAGTCAAGAACAGTCGGAGCAAGGATAGTTGGCGTCCATCAGCTGAAGTATGACAGGGCATTTACACTTGCACTGAAAAAGGAAGAGAGGATGCAATACATCCTATTCCGCTTCTACTCTGGCCCTGGGGCCAATGTCATACTCTATGATGAGGAGAACACAATCATTGATGCCATGTTCCGCCGCCCGAAAAGGAATGAGGTTTCAGGTGAGAAGATTGAGATAGCAGAAAGGACTGAAGAGCCTGAAAAGGAATTTCCGGTAAGAAAGCATCCTGATGGGATTCCATTCAACAGCTTCATTGACAGCTTCTATGACGGCAAAGAGAAAAGCGAAAGAATAGACAGCCTGAAGGAAAAGATTGAGAAAGCCAGGGAGAGGGAGATTAGAGAAATTGAGAGGAATATAAGGAGAGCTGAGGACAAGATAGAGGCTACAAAGGACTACGAAGGCGGGAAATACATAGCTGACATGCTCTCATCAAACTTATACCAGGTGAAAAAAGGCATGAGTGAGATCTATGTGGATGACTATTCTGCATCCGGGAAGCTTAGGATACCTTTAAAGCCTGAACTGACCCCCAGGGAGAATCTTGAAAACTTCTATAAGAGCTATCAGAAAGATAAGACTGCCTACTCCCTTGCCCTTGAAAGCCTTGAAAAGGAAAAGGCAAGGCTGAAGGAAAGAAGCGCCTACTATGATGAACTGCTGAACTCGGATGACATAAAAAAGCTCAGGAGCATAGAAGAGAACGAGAGCAGCAGGGAAAAGGCAAGGCGCTACCATGGGCCGTCATTCATCTCAGGTGGCTTTACTCTGATAGTGGGAAGGAACAGCAAGGAAAATGATGAAATACTTCGCCATGATGCAAGGGGAAACGACATATGGCTGCATGTAAGGGACTTTAGCGGGGGCTATGTCATAATTAAATGCCAGAAGGACAAGGAAATTCCTGACAGTGTGATTCTTGATGCTGCCCACCTTGCAATGCACTATTCAAAAGCGAAAGGCTTGGCCGGAGCTGATCTCTATTACACGAGGGTGAAATACCTGAGGCGTGCAAAAGATGGGAAGCAGGGACTTGTCATTCCAACGCAGGAAAAGAACATATATCTCAGGTATGATGGAAATAGAATGGATAGGATACTTGGAGAAAGGATTGACTGATGGTTAAAGACAGCGAAATAAGGACACTGGTAATTGAAGGCGAGGAAAAGACTGCCATAAGGATTGGAAACAAGGAAGAGAGCCTTCCTGCACATATTTTCCAGGGCGAAAAGCATGACTCCCTGGTAATCAGGGATGGAAAGGTCGAGAAAGTCAGGTATGAAGCGATTTACAATGAGGGAGAGAAGAGGTATGTCTATTTTCCCAAAATGGATCTTTTCAGCCTTGACCATCTCTCTACTACGCATCGTCATAATGCATTAAGTATTGTAAGGAACATCGCAATAGGCCTTGAGAGTGCCGGTGAGAGCTTCCTCAACCTTGAGACCGGGGTCTTTCCGCTATACAGGATATACATATGCGGTGAAGATGGAGCATTCCTCCTTTCTCCGGATATCGGCGATGTGCTGAGCCTGATCAGGACAAATGAAGAAAGGATAAGCGAGGTCAATGCCCTTATAAGGAGGGACTCAGAAGACAGTTACAGGCTTATTGCAGAGATGGGAGAGCTTTTATACTATGCCGCAGCAGGAGACCTCCCCTATTCATCCGATGATGTCAGGAAGTACAAGTACCAGGAATTCCCGCTTGAAAAGGCGCTTGAACTGCTTAATGACAGGCTTGATGAAAAGACGCTTGGCCTTGTCAATCTCATTCTCCACGCAAAAAGGCAGGAGATGAGGGATATCATGGGCAACAGGACTCCGGGAAAAGCCCTATCCTGGTTTATCTCAAGGACTGACGGCCTGAACTGGGACCTGGAAGAGAAAGATGGAAAAGACTATGAAGGGCTGAGGGAATGCACTGAGTACAAGGCATTTGAACAGAAAGCATTCAGCGGAGCAAAACGCAATACTTTCTTCAGGAAGAAGGGAACAATCATAGCAATCTGCATTATAGCAGCCGCTTTAGTCAGCGCAGCCCTTTATGACTACATCTCAAGGCTGCTTGAGCCTCCTGTTTCCGCGGGAATGAGCCAGGAAGAAGTGATCATGAGGTTCTATGAGGACCAGAACAGCCTGATGCCTGACAGCATGATGTCCGCCGTAAAAGGTGCTGATGTTCCCCAGGAGAATGAGGTAATGAACTTATATGTCACAAGCCGGATGAGGATGGCATATGAACAGATAAACCCGGTGGTGAATGTTGATGACTACCTCAGTGCAGAGAATCCAGAGCTGATAACAGGAGCCACTGTATATGGAGTTACAGATATCGAGCTTGAAAGGGTTGATGATGACACAATCATAGCCCACAGCAAATGGTATACCCCATACTCTGAGGATGGCGGAACAGAAAACGATGGCGGAGATGTAACAGAGCCGACTTATACCATAATATTCATCAAGGATGTGGACCAGGTATTCGATTTCACCTGGAATGAGAGGGGATGGTGGAATATTACCGGAGCAGAGATCACCAAGTTTGATGAAGTCGGTTCAATCAGGGCTGATTATGTGAAGACGGACCATACCCCGATTCCTCTATGAGGGACCTGATGGCATCAGTATCAGACGGACTGAACCAGTGAACGTCACTGAATGAGCGGAAGAAAGTCATCTGACGCTTTGCATACTGCCTTGTTGAGACTATTATCTTTTCCCTGATTTCAGCTTTGCTTAGGCCAGGGATGAAGAATTCCTTGTATCCTATTGCTTCAATGCCTGGCCATGAGAGGTTTGCACCCTTTTGCTTAAGTGCTTCAATCTCATCTTCCAGGCCTTGCTCAAACATCATGTCCACCCTTTCCTCAATCCTTTTATCAAGTATGCTCTTATCAAGGGTAAGGCCAATGATCAGGGGAGAAATGTCAGGCCTGACTTCTTTGCTGACCTTAAATGATGAAAGGGGCTTTCCGGTCTGGAAATACACTTCCAAGGCCCTGCTTACCCTGTAAATGTCATTGATGTTTATCCGGTTTGCAGAAACAGGATCCACAGATGAAAGCATGGCATAAGCCCATTCTTTCCCCTTCTCTTCAATAAGGCCCTTCACCTTCTCCCTGATTTCGGGATCAGATTGGGGAGTTGATGCAACACCATAGAGGAACTGCCTGAAATAGTAAGCAGTTCCACCTGTTAAAAGTGGAATATTGCCACGATTGAGTATTTCATCAACAAGACGCTCTGCCATGCTGCAGTATGTCCCTACAGTAAACTGCTCCCATGGCTCAAGGATATCTATTAAATGATGCCTGATTTTTTCCTGTGTTTCTTTATCCGGTTTGGCTGATGCGATATCCAGGCCTTTATACACCTGGACGCTGTCCGAGTTTATGATCTCATAGCCACTCTTGAACAGGGACAAGGTTAAGGCGGTCTTTCCAACCGCCGTAGGTCCAAAAAGAACGATTAGTTTCCTGTTACTCACTCTTTTCGTATTTGATTTCCCCTTTCAGGGCCTTGTCGAGGACATATGAGACGATCTTCTCGCCCTCTTTCTCGATTTCATCCTTTACGTCTGTGGATGCGTAAATATTAGCTTCCTTTATGGCTACGCATGTCATTTCGTAAACATTCTTGTCAGTATCAATTAAACTATCGAGTGGAATCACGTGAAAAACTCCTTACTAAGCCTTATAAATATAGCAGATGAGCATTAAATTGTCACTAGCCTGACTTTCAATTTTTTCTCTGCTTCAGATATGATGAGGTCCCTTATCTCTTCAGGACGCCTTGAATCAGTATCGATTATCAGATCGGCAACATCCATATAGCGGTTATTGTCTATGCCGTAGATCCTGAGGTACCGTGCGCTGTCCCTTTCATCACGCTCCTTCGTTTCCTTATAGCGGTCTGCAAAAGAACCCCCTTCCCTCTTGAAAATCCTCTCGCTTCTTGTCTTTTCGCTTGCACTTAAATAGACCTTGAAATCTGCCTTGTCAAGCATCCAGATAGCCAGCCTTGAGCCTAGAACGCAGTTTTCCTCAGCCATCGCCATCTCGACCTGCCTCCTGTCAAGCTCCCTGTCTATATTGTCATCTCCTTCTGCCATTTTGCAGAATGTAGTGAAATCAACACCCCTTTCTTTTGCCATCTGCCTGAAGGTGAAGTTAATCATCTTGTATCCCAAAGCCTCTGAAAGAAGCCTTGTCACTGTAGTGTTGCCACATCCGCTCTTACTTGATATTGCAATTCTCATTCTATGTTCCTTACCTGTTCCCTGATATTCTCAACAGCATCCTTCATAGCTATCGTCAGGCTTGATATCTCGCTGAGCGTGCTCTTGGATGCTATGGTGTTCGTCTCCCTGTTCATCTCCTGTGCAAGGAAATCAAGGCGCTTTCCTACAGAATCGCTGCTCTCAAGAAGATTATAATACTCAGCTAGGTGTGCATGAAGCCTCTTTATTTCCTCATTGATCGTATATTTGACGATCATTAGCGCTATCTCCTGGTTAAGCCGGTCTTCTGTTATGCTGGAATCCATCTCAAGCTCATTAAGGCGGTCTGAGAACATCTGGCGGAACCTTTTCTCAAGATCTTTTGAATAGCCTTCTATGAGGGAAAGCTTTGTTGAAAAAATATCTGCATGCCTCTTAAGATCCTCATAGGTAGCCCTTCCTTCCCTGCTCTTTGACTCATCAACCATTTCCAGTGCCTTTAAAAGCGCATCGTTAAGAGGCTCTTTATATATGGATGAATCATCATCCTTGCTGAGGATAATCACACCATCGCGCTCAAGATAATCAGAAAGATCTGCATCAAGCCCTGTCATGTCCTTCAGAAGATCAAAAGCTTTCCTATACTCTTCAACAAGCCCCTGATCAACGCTTACACTCATCTGGGAATCAGAAAGCTTGAGACGGACTGAAAGATCAACATGGCCCCTTTTAACAATCTTCCTGATCTCATTGTCTATATAAAGCTCATAGGATGAAAGAGCATATGATATGTTATGGTTCACTTCAAAGAACCTGCTGTTGTAGCACTTAAGCTCAACTTCTATTGAGCCTCTGCCGAATTTGCTCTCTGCATAGCCATATGCTGTCATGCTTCTCATAAAGCACTCCTTAGTTCTATTTCAAAAACCGCATCATCAGGCTTCAGGAAAGGAAGAGCATCATCGATTCTTGCAATGTCGATTATAGCTGAAAGCCTCTTTACAGCAGGAGAGAAAATTACCCTGTCCACAGCTTTCTTGAACTTTTTCTCTTCTTCTGTCTTCTTTGCAATAAGGAAAACTATGTCAGCATTCTGGAAGGCCGAAGCAAGTGCATGCGGATCCTGATAGCTGTCTGCAGAAAAGATCACTATTGTCCTGAGGTTTGACCGCCTGTGGCTTATTACGCTTTTTATTTCCTTTACCGAATGGACAATGTAAAAAGAGTCTTCTGTAAGCTCTATTTGTGAGAGCGCATTCAAATCAATTTTGTATGTCCTGGCCAGGGCATATGCAAGCTCTGCGGTATCTTCATCCGAATAGGAAAAAGTCACGGATGGGTCATAGGCATCACTGTAAAGGCTGGATCCAAGTGCCCTGAGCCTGTTTCCATAGGCAACCTCATCATCCAGATCAAGATCCAGGGCTGAAAAAACAAATTTGATGCCGTTTCCACTGTACTCATAAGGAAGGCAGTCAACAATCACCGCATCCTCATTTTCAAGCCCAAGCTCCTTGACTAATGCTTCTATCTTCTTCTTTCTGAGTATTGAGTATATTTCCATAGACTTGTAAAAAAAACAGCCCCACGTGAGGCTGATAGATCAGAATGGCAACTCCTACTTTGAGAGTTTTGCGTTGCAGCTCTTGCAGACTTTTACCTTAGCCCCATCGATTTCTCTCTCGTAAAGGCACTTGATAGCAGTCCTGTGGCAAACCGGGCACTCTGCCCTGCCATTGTTGAACTGGTCTCTGATTCCTGTTCCTCTATGCGCTTTGGACATTCTAAACTCCTATTTAAAATTTCTACTGAAAAAATATAGCAAAAGGGGGCTTCATAAGTCAATAAGCAGGGAGCAAGCTTATTTTTCTTTCATTTGCTCCCTTAAGAGCTTAAAATACGATATTAATGAAAAACCGGCTTTTATTCGTTTCATCTGCCCTTCTGATGGTGCTGCTTGGAACAAGTGATGCACTGAGGGGAATTTTCTCTCCACTCTTCCTTTCTGGCTTCGGCTTCAGTGAGGCAGAGCTTGGCGTGATAGTATCAGCATCCTATCTGGGAAATCTGGTATTCCTTCTTTTTGGCGGTCAGATTCTCGACAGGGTGGGACTGAAGAAATCAATGATGGTGTTCGTCCTTGTGATGGCACTCTCGCTGCTTCTTATGCTCTTTGGCTATATCTATGCGATTCTTGTCATCTCTTTCTTCCTGACGCTTGGACTCTCCACGCTTCTTAACACAAGCATAAACATAGCCTCAGACAGTTTCAGCGCATCGGGCTCCCTGGTTTACCTGAACATACTTTTCTTCATCCAGGGAATAGGGACATCCCTTTCGCAGCTCATCCTCTCCGCATATTCAGAGAATAGGAGCGCCTGGGACCTCACCCTGATAGTCCTTTCTTGCCTTATGGTGCCAGTGCTCATAATGCTTTCAAAAGCAAAAGTGGAAGAAGTGAAGAAAAGCCAGAATATCCCAAATGAAAGCAAAACCGGAGATATGAGGAGCCTTATACTGCTGATCCTTACCCTCTCTTTCTACACAATAGCAGAACATGGATTTACCAATTACATCATCAGCTATGGCATAAGCATGGGAAAAGAGAGTGCTGATATGGGGAAAACGCTTTCCCTGTTTTCCCTTGGAATCATGAGCGGACGTCTGATCCTTGGCTCCCTGATAGTTAAGTTTGGAGAAAGGAAGATGGTTCTCTCAAGCCTTGCAGCAGGAAGCATCCTCTTTCTGCTTTTCTTCTTTTTCGGCATGGAGGGCCTGAGCTTCTTCCTGGGATTCTCAATTTCTACCCTCTATCCAACACTAGTTGCCTTTTCAAGAAGATATGTGCCTTCCCGCCTGGCATCGCGTGCAACTGCAACTGTCGTGAGCCTATGCAGTGTCATGGATATCGCATTCAATTTCTGCTTCGGCTTCATCTCGTCATTGCATGGTTTTTCAGAAAGCATGAAGATGCTCCCCATTTTCATGATCCTTGCGTTTTTAACCGCAATACCCCTTTTAAGGAAAACGGGACAGCCCTGCTGAGGACTGCCCCGAAAACATAAATTAGGCAATTATCAATTATGATATGTCGCTATCGCTATTGGCGCTCATCTCTTCCTTCACTTCAGCATCTTCTGCCTTTTCCTTATCGCTCTTGGCACTCCTATGCACTTTCACTTCTTCCTTATTTTCCTTCTTTGCAGAGAAGTAAAGGGTGAAGCCAAGCATTACAAACGATGAGATCAGCAATGCCCTGCCAAGGGAGAACATGATGTATGACCCCTCGCCTGGAATCATGCTGAAATACCTGATATGGTAGCTGAAAAATCCATGTCCGAAATTGTAGCTTACTGGCGTATAGGCGTTATTGATACCCAATGCAATAAGCACTGCTGCAGAGATAAAAAGGACAATTGTCACTATTAAACTGATCAAAGTCTGTTTTCTCATTTCAATCACCTCGAAAAACAAGATAGACGGGAAGAAAAGAAAAGGAAACAGGCTTCAAGCAATCTATATAAAACTTCAGCCAAGCGCTAAAGACGGCACACTTTAGCAGCAAGAAGGGGTTATCCCACCTTTTTTCAGGGCAACGGAAATGAGCCTGTCATGGAAATCAACCTCATCCATCTCAATATCCTGGATTGAGAATCCGATTGCCTCCACGCTCTGAAGCACATCAAAAAGGCTGTAGTACTTCATGTATACCTTCCCATCCGAATAGAAGCTGTCAACAAGCTCCTTGTCTTTGACGTTCGGGGAGATGGCATCAGGAAAGCTTATATAGAGAAGCCCGCCATCCTCAAGGGCATAATATGCATCAAAGAGGAAAGAAGTGAGCTCCCTGGTTCCAAGGCTCTGGATATAGAGCGGTGCTGATATTATTGAAAACGGCCCCTCAATTTTTGAAACACTTTCCATCTCTACGGCCATAAGTGACCTTTCATAGCTATCTTTCCCTTCGTAAGAATAAATGGGGCCTGAAAAACCGATGGACCTGTAAAAAGGTGCAAGGGATGCTGCAAACTCTCCGCATAGCAGAAGGCTGTCTGCCTTATCTGCATATTCAAGGAAAGATCCGGCATGCCTGAATGCCCTGCTGTTCTTCTTCATCCAAGTGATAATATCCATGCTAAACCTCTGAAAGGGCGTCAATTGCAATATCAAGGACAGTTCTCACCAGCTTTTTCCTGCTCTCCCCTTCAATAAATGATATGCCCTCCTCATCAAGTCCTGCAGCCCAGTTTATGGAAAAGAGGATTGAGCAGAGCTTTATCTTAAGCTCATGGATAAGGTTTACCTCAGGATTCATTGTCATTCCGACAACATCTGCTCCCCAGTTCCTGAATGCCCTGATCTCAGCCTTGCTCTCAAGGCGCGGACCGTTGGTTGTTATATATGTCAGCTGAGGGCTGATCCTGAGTCCCCGCTCAACAGAGGCCCTTATAACCTGGAACCTGAGCTCGTCATCAAAAACATCATTCATTGCAAAGCTTTCCAATGGCCTGTCGACTCCATCGTAGAAAGAAGATGCCCTGCCGTTTGTGAAATCTATGAAATCTGATGCAATTCCTATGCCTGTTGGAAGGAGGCGTTCTGTAATTGATCCGACTGCATGCGTCGTTATTGCATGCGTAACTTCCATATCCTCAAGGAACTTGGCATTTGCCCTGTAATTTATTAGGTGCGGTGCCATAGTATGCCCTGATTTATGCCTAAGGATGTAGATGATGCCGCCATCTATTGCAGCATCAACATCTCCGTACTCTGTGCTGTATGTCCTGAAATCCTTGTTAATTATCTCTTCTATTCCTGTTCCTGCAATAATCGCCTTCATAACTCATTTAAATATAATCCATGGTTTTTCACTTTTCAATTTCATTTGGATATATTATCCCGTTTTTTGTAATAATTCCGCTTATAAGGCTCCTCTCTATGATGTCAAAAGCCGGATAGAGCGCCTTTGCACCAGGCTCAGTAATGCAGCATCCGTTTATGCTGAGAACCTCATTGCCGCTGCGGTATTCAATTTCCAGATTGCTGTTACTGCTGCTTTCAAGGCTGAACGGATAGTAAGGGATGCCATAGTACCTGGCACAGATTGCATTGGAAAGGGTCCCTATCTTATTGGCAACTGAGAAATCAGGAAGGAGCGCATCACTTGCGCTCATGTACTTCATTATCTTTCCCTCCCTCATGAAGAATGCTGGCATAGCGTCTGTTATGAGATAGCTTTCAATCCCCATTTCATTCAGTGATGGCAGGGTAAGTTTCGCCCCCTGAAGATAAGGCCTTGTCTCCGGAACATATACCCTTATATCCTTTCCTTCCATCCTGGCTTTCGCCAAGGAGAGGAGGAAACTGTGCTCAGCAAAACACGTCGTGAGTATCCCATCCCCGTCTTCAATCAGGTCTTTTCCATAGCTGCTCATCCTGTCATAGGCTTCATCATATTCATCCAGTATGGAATCAACGGCATCATATATGCCAGTGCCTGAGCTGATCCTCTTAAGGAGGTCAGAAAGGGTGTTAGCCATGCTCTTATTTGTTGGACGGGCAGAGGAAAGGAGGCTTGCGCACTTTTCCAGGTCCTCTTTCTTCTCATATGAAAGGAGCATTGTCCTGAGGGCCAGCTCAAGCGGCGCTCCGCCCTGCACTGCCATATCCTTTATTGCCCAATACGCATCCTCTGCGCTCTTTACTGAAATGTACTCCTTTTTCAGTGGATAGCATCTCCTGTCAAGCACCCTGATGCTTTTGCCGTCAAAGAATGCTATCTCATCATGGCGGAGTACTGTTGGAAGTAATGACTGATCAAACATGGCTCAATTATAGCAAATACAGAGAAATTCCATATACATTATTTGACCAATGTGCAGATTGGGTTTAAATTGATGAAAAACTACAAAACGAGGATAAAATGAAGAAAAGAATTATTCTTTCATTCCTTACTCTGTTCCTGGCCTTTGGAGTGCTTAGCGCAGCCGGAGTCAGGGAAATTGGGGAAAATGAGAACATTGTCAGGGTAATTAGTGTGGATAGCTACGCAAATGGCTACAGCGACATACACGCTTTAAGGAGAGACGGAACTGAAGTTGTCTACCATGTTGGAGACGAGTCAGAGTTTGAAGGCATCTCACTTGATACGGTCAATGAAGGAGACATCCTTGTAATCAGGGACAACGGGATTGCCACAATGAGCATTCCACCTCAGATGTTTGCCCTTTCCGTAAGGGATATAACCAATGCTTCATCCCTTGGATTCTACAGTGCTGATTTTGCAGATCCTGTGGATTACAGCGCCGCTGCTGATACAGCATCAAGCACACTGCCATTCGATATGTCAGACCTTGTCCAGAGGTTTTCCTACTCATACGGATACCTCTCAATGGACAACATCATGATGCAGGGGCTTGTGGTTGAGGGTGCCTATTTTGCAAGAGGCGTACTTGATGCAATAGATCTCAGATCTGACCTTCTCCTCTCCTTTGATGACATGATCCTTGTTACAGAGGAATATTTCGATACTGTTTTCTCAAAGGGCATCATGGGAGAGCCTGGTGATAAGGTGGAAAGCCTAGAAAGCCTGGAGGCACTCACAGCCCCTGATAACCTGGATGATGAGTTTGCTTACGCCTATGGCTTCATTCTTACCTACCAGATCATGAGCCAGGGCATTGAGCTTGACAGGACTGCCTTCCCATATGGAATGCTTAACAGGCTTTATAATGACCAGGCCCTCATTACAACCGATGAGATGAACCAGGCACTCAATGACTACATCAGCTACATGAACCAGGTAATTGAAGAATGGATAAGCCAGATGGCTGCTGAGAACCTGAAGAAAGCTGAAGACTTCCTTGCAGAGAATGCAAAGAAGGATGGCGTTCAGATAATAAGCGATCTTCTCCAGATCGAGTATACGCTGAGAAATGAAGAAGATTCTGCAATGCCATCTGAAGGCGATACTGTAGTAGTTAACTACACACTGCGCGACATAGACGGGAATGTGATTGAGCAGAACGATAATGCAAGCTTCCCTCTCTCTGGAGTCATTGAAGGCTTCAGGAGCGCAATAATGAACATGCATGTCGGAGACAGCATCACAGCATATATCCATCCAAGCATCGGATATGGGGAATATGGAACAGGGGCTATAGAGCCGAATGCACTGCTCATATTCGATATCGATCTGCTATCCATTGCAGATGCCGAGTAAGACAACAGCCGCAGGAATGCGGCTGTTTTTCTGCTAGAAGCGGAAGATGACGCTTTTAACGCTCTTATCTATATTGCGTGTCATGCCGCGCTTTACGCCGTCTTCTCCGCATATAAGGAGGAAGCGTCCAGGGGACATGACAAACACATTGCCATCCCCTACGCTTGTTATCGCCTCCCCTTCAAGGATTATTTCAACAGAGAACTCCTTCTCCCAAGGCATTTCCACATATCCCCTATCCTTTGTGGGATATACATTTATTTCATAGCTTACGCTCTCATCCTCAGGACATTTGTATTTACCTAAGCCCTGATCATATGGAAGGGAGCGGTCCATCACTGTAATAACGTGGATGAACTTGCTGCTTACCTTCTGGTATAATTCAAGATTATCTAGTGTATCGAATATGATCATTTCACTTTGTCACCAACGCTTTTATGATGTTTATCATATAGCTCGGTATACTTCAAGATCATTTCTATGCATCCGTCAATTCCAAGGCTTGCTGAATCCAGTGACAGGTCATATGTGCGGCACATTCCCCATTTGGTATCTGAATAGTAGTTATAGAAGTTTGCCCTGGTCTTGTCGTTCTTGAGGCAGATGTCTTCTGCTTTATCCCTGTCTATTTCATAAACGTTCACTGCCCTTTCCACCCTTGCGGAAAGTGGTGCATGGATAAAGATTGAAATAGCATCAGGATTATCACGGAGGACAAAGTCTGCACAGCGCCCGATGATCACGCAGCTTCCTTTTTCGGCAATCTTCTTGATGGTATTTGACTGGATCAGGAAAAGCTGGTCATTCAGCGGCATCTCATTAAAGCCAAGGGCACCGGTTGCCATCGGGTAATTGCCCATTGCAATTGAGTACAGAAGGCTTGAAGCAGGCTTTTCGTCGGCGTTGCTGAAGAGTGACTCAGAAAGTCCGCTGTCCCTCGCAGCAATGCTCAGAAGCTCTTTGTCAAAATATGGAATGCCAAGGCGTTCTGCCAGTTTCCTTCCAACAGCCCTTCCTCCTGAGCCGAACTGCCTTCCGATTGCATAAATAGTTTTTTCTCCCATTTATTTTCTCCTCCTTCTTAACTTAATTATATCTCAAACATGTGCCTTTTAAAGGAAAATTTGCAAAAAATAAGCTCCTCTGGATGAGGAGCAGAATGCAATATTTAGGAGCCAAAACTACTTAACAAGCTCATCAGCAAGCTTATCAAGCTCCGTAAGGACATCACCCTTTGCGTTTGAAAGGATGCTTACGGCCTTTCCTCCAATAATCTCTATGTTCTTCATGGAACTCAGCCATTCAACCATCTTCTTTCCGCTCTGAAGAGCCCATGTACCATTTTCAACTACCCCTACTTTCCTGTTCTGGTATAAATGTGCTTTCAGGTCTGACATGAGGTTTTCCATCCTTGGGAAGATCTCAAGGTTGTATGTTGATGAAGCAAAAACTGCCTTGCTGTACCTGAAGCACTCAGAAAGGAGGACAGATGGATCTGTCTTTGAAGCATCATACATATGGATATTCCTTACATTCCTGTCCGAAAGTGCATATGAAAGGTAGTTCATTGCCTGCTCAGTGTTTCCATATATTGAGGAGTATATGATTACGATTCCGTCCTCCTCTGCTTCATAGCTTGCCCATCTCCTGTACTTGTCAATGAACCATCCGATGTTCTCCCTCCAGATAGGCCCATGAAGCGGAGCAATCATGGAAATCTCGAGCCCCTGAGCTTTCTTGAGCACGTTCAGGGTCTGAACACCATATTTTCCGACGATGTTTATATAATACCTTCTTGCATCATCAAGCCACTCTTTCTCAAATTCGACTTCATCTGCAAAAAGATTGCCTGAAAGAGCACCGAAAGTTCCGAATGCATCAGCGCTGAAAAGCACTTTCGTATAAGAATCATAGCTCACCATCACTTCTGGCCAGTGCACCATAGGAGCAAGGACAAATGTGAAGCTGTGCTTTCCTGTCTCCAGCGTCTCACCTTCCTTTACTGTAACTGAACAGCCCTCAAGATCGAAGTCATAGTACTGCCCGATGAACTGGAGTGTCTTGGCATTGCCAACAATCTTGCATCCAGGATATCTTTTTACCACCACATCTATTGTTGCGCAGTGATCTGGCTCAACATGGTTCACGATCAGGTAATCCAGGCTCCTGCCATCCAGAACCCCTTCAAGGTTTTCCATGAACTGCCTGGAAACGCTATGGTCAACAGTGTCAAGAAGGACGGTCTTCTCATCAAGTACCACATAGCTGTTATAGCTGACTCCCCTTTCTATCGGGTAAATGTTCTCAAATAAAGCCAAGCGGCGGTCACTTGATCCGACATAATATGTATCTTCTGCAATTTTTCTACTTAGCTGCATATGTCTAATCTCCTAGCCAATTGATACTATAATAATTAGCAAAAAAAAGAAAGATAGCCCAGAGGGAACGTTAATTATCATCCACCTATTGCCTCAAGACTTTCCAACTTATTTCAGATATAAGAGTAATTCAATGCATGTTAAAGAAATAAAGCATTTTGCAATTTTTTGTTGAAATGGGTAGGCATAAAGGGTAATCACTGTTATCATACATTCGGCCAGATGTATTTCTGCCACTCTTAATTTTACAGGTTAGTTTTATGGAGTAGAAAGAAAAGGAATGGAACAGCAGCAGGCATTGTCAAACCAGTATTTCACGGACCGCCAGAATGACTTTGAGTCTTCTGCAAGAAGTTATCCCAGGAAGTTTCCGTTTGCACTAAGCAAAGCAAAAGGATCGTATGTGTACGATGTTGAAGGTAATAAGTACCTCGACTTTTTATGTGGAGCCGGAACACTAGCTCTCGGTCATAATGATGATGAAGTGAACCAGGCAATGATAGACCTGATCCAGTCTGGATCCCCGCTTCATACGCTGGATCTGACAACGCCTACAAAGGACCGTTTCGTTCAGACAATTTTCTCCCTACTTCCAGAAGGTCTTAAGGGAAATGCAAAGATACAGTTCTGCTCACCAAGCGGAACAGATGCAGTGGACGCAGCACTCAAGCTGTGCAAGACAGCAACAGGACGGTCAAATGTCATCGCATTCTCCGGAGCATTCCATGGAATGGGACATGGAGCACTTTCCCTTACAGGAAATCTTGCCGCAAAGGAGAAAGTTGCAAACCTTATGGCTGGGGTGCAGTTCATGCCATACCCATACTCCTACCGCTGCCCGTTCGCTCTTGGAGGCCAAGCCGGAGAGGATGCATGCTCGGCATATTTTGAGAGGATGCTTAAGGATCCTGAGAGCGGAGTTGCAAAACCGGCTGCGGTCATAATCGAACCTATTCAGGGAGAAGGAGGAGTTATCCCGGCCCCTGTAAAATTCCTTCAGACAGTCAGGAGGGTCACAAAAGAACTTGGAATCCCCCTTATCGTTGACGAAATCCAGTGCGGCATCGGCCGAAGCGGCAGGCTTTTTGCATTTGAACATGCTTCCATAGTGCCGGATGTCATCCTCTCTTCAAAGGCAATCGGCGGAAGCCAGCCAATGAGTGTCGTGATTTACAATAAGGACCTAGATAAATGGGCACCTGGAGCACACACTGGCACTTTCAGGGGCAATGTGCTTGCAATGGCTGCAGGAACAGTTGTGCTTGAAAGGGTCAGCAGGAAAGAATTCCTTGATGATGTTACAAGAAAAGGTAACTACCTGAAGAAAAAGCTTGAAGAGCTGAAGGATGAGGTTTCAATCATCGGAGATGTCCGTGGCAAGGGCCTTATGATCGGCATTGAATTCATCGATCCAAACGGGGAGAAGGACATAATGGGACATCCTCTTCCAAGCGGGAAAATCGCTGCTGAGATCCAGAAGAGATGCTTTGAGAACCATTTTGTGATGGAGAAAGGCGGAAGGAATGGATCTGTAATGAGATGCCTCTGTGCACTGAACGTATCTGATGAAGAGATTGCCCAGATGCTTGGCATTTTCACAAAAGTGGTTAAAGAGGTGGACGCAATTGTCAAGAACAACCCTGACAAATAATCCTGAAGAGCGAGCTGAATATGGAAGGATTGTCGATAAGACAAAGGAAGCAATCCTTTCTTCATTTCAGGACTCTTCTGCTTTTTCCGGAATTGATCCGCTTGCTCTGAGAAAGGAAATAGAAGAAATTTCAATACTTGATGAGGATGGAATCGGCTTTGATGCAACACTCGAGCTTGCAAAGGAGAAGATAATGAAAAATCTTCTCAGGACCTGGAGCACAGGCTATATGCCGCACCTTCACTCCCCTGCCCTCATTGAGTCGCTCTCTGCGGAGATGATAATCTCTGCATTCAATGACAGCATGGACAGCTGGGATCAGGGACCGGCTGCAACGGAAGTGGAAGTGAAGGTCATAAAGGATCTTCTGAAACTATTTGGCTTTGACAGCCAGAAGGGAGATGGTGCTTTCACATCCGGAGGCTCCCAGTCAAACCTTACAGCAATCGTTGCAGCAAGGGACAAGTGCATAAGCCGCCTTTTTGGCTGGGATGTGAAGAAAAAAGGCCTTCCCAGCGAATTTGGCAGGCTGCGCCTCTACACTTCCTGCATCTCACACTTTTCAATGGAAAAGAGCAGCCATCTTACCGGCCTTGGCTATGATTCTGTCAGGCATCTTCCTGTAAACTCCAAATGCCAGGTGGACATAGGTGAATTTGAAAAGATTGTAAGGGAAGACGTTTCAAGTGGATTCATCCCATACATGGCTGTTGCAACTATTGGCACAACGGACTTTGGCTCAATTGACAATGTTGAGGCAATGAGGGAAATCTGTGACAGGTACAGCATGCACCTGCACCTTGATGCTGCATATGGCTCAGCACTGGTTTTAAGTGAGAGGGAAAAGCACAGGCTTGGGAAAATAGAGCTCGCAGATTCAATCACTATAGATTTCCATAAGATGTTCCTCCTTCCAATCAGCTGCTCAGCAGTGCTTTTTAAAAGTGGAGAGGACCTTGAGCCCTTCATGCTTCATGCAGACTACCTCAACAGGGAGGAAGATGAAGAGGATGGATATATCAACCTGGTTGGAAAAGGGATTCAGACTACAAGGCGTTTTGATGCGCTCAAGGTGCTTTTTTCTTTCAAGATGAGAGGAAGGAAGGGTTATGGAGAGATCGTGGAAAAACTTCTTGAGAATGCAGAGTATGCCTTTAAAAGGCTTGATGCGGATAAGGATTTCACCGCCCCTGTTGCCCCTGAGCTCAGTTCTGTGGTTTTTGCACATGTCAGCGGAGATGAGGCAAACAAGAGGATAAGGAGGAAGCTTCTGAGTGAGGGCATTGTAATTGGACAGACTGTAATGAACGGAACTGTGATGCTCAAGCTTACCCTGCTTAATCCAAATATAACTCATAATGACCTTGATAATCTCATATCAAGGATAAAGGAACTTGCATGACTTTGGGCCAGGAATGGCCCAAATCCTGTTTTATCTGCTATTTTTAGAAATTGAAATAAATTTTTTAAATTAAATTTTTGATTATTAAAAATCTAAAATATTTTTCAGAATTTCAACTTAATCTGTTCTATACTTTTTCTGTTATGGAAATGAAAGATTTGATCTTAGCCTTTTGGGGGCGCCTGGAACTCAGGATGCATGAATATGGTTTTTCATCCCTCAGGCAGTTCTGTGTTTCAAAGAATCTGAATTACCAGGTTGTTGCTGCCGCAAGAAGGAAAATGGATTTCCCATCACTGGAAGACACAATTATGATGTGCGAGTATCTTGATGCCAACATAAATGAACTCATCTATGGGGAAGCTGTGGATGAGATAGGAGAAAAGCAGAGGGAAAACGGCTTGGTGGTAAAAGACAATGTGCGCCGTTCATACAGGATAATTGAGAGCATGAAGACTGCAGACCCCATAAGGATTGCCGCAGTTGAAATGATCCTTGGAATTTACAGCGGAAAGGAAGGGAAAAAGAATAATTCACAAAACTGAAACAGCCTGATGCTATAATTTTTCTATGAAGAAAGTTTTTCTTGCATCCATTATGGCGTTTTTCATCTCCTTTCCCCTTTTCTGCTATGAATCTGAAGATATGGAAGGCAGGTGGTATCTTGCATGCAGGACACCGATTGGAATCAAGCAGGGCTATATTGATGCATCTTTTTCATCTGATACAGAATTCTCAGGAACTATAAGCATGTTCGATCATGAAAACGAATTTGAGGACGGATTCTTTTTTGGCAATGAGTTCTTCTTTACGGCAAAGGTAAGGTTCCTTTTCATGGACATAGATATTGATGCAGCAGGCAAGATAGATGGAAAAGGGAAAGTGAGTGCAGA